>DAIOSQ010000107.1:0-6025 GCA_036752465.1 Legionellaceae bacterium
TCCTCGTAGGTTGAAATTAGATTTTAGTGATTTAGCCCAGGGTGGCTATAGTTATGATTTGTTTAAAGGCAACTTTGGCATGAAAAATGGCGTGATTCATACCGAGGATAGTTATCTGGATGGGCCAGTGGCATATGTTACCATGCAAGGTGATATAGACGTAATGGCGCGTCGCTATAATTTAAACTTGATGGTGTCACCGTATCTAACCTCAAGCTTACCAGTGGTTGCAACGATTGCCGGCGGTCCAATTGCCGGGGTAGCCACGTTGGTGGTGACTAAGATTATTAATGACCAAATGCAAAAAGTGAGCGGATATAGTTACAAAATTACAGGTCCTTGGCTTAATCCTAAGGTAGAGCAGGGTACCACCCATAAAAAAGCACAAACTGATGTGCCGCAAAGGGGCTAATCATGTGGACAGATTTGATACGAATATATTGGCAAATATGTACATTTAAAAGAAGCCCAGCTGACTCGCCTTACGGACAGTTATTGCTGAGCTGGAGTGCCGTGTTGTTTTGGTTATTGCTGTTGTTACAGTGGAAGTTGGTTAATCGAGGTGCAAGCACGGCATTAGATAACCAAATATATCTTCTGAGCAGTGTGATCTTATTTGCTTATGCGTTGTATAGTTGGTTGATATTAACGATTACGCGGAAACGCAACCGATTTGTGCAAACTCTAACTGCATTATTTGCTTGTCATAGTCTGATACACCTGCTGGCGGTGCCACTGTTATTTTTGATGCCTGTGGTGGGGACGCTTGGTGTCTATTTCTTCAATCTGCTGCTGTTGCTGGTATCAATGGTGTTAAGCATTTGGCAATTTATGATTTCTGCTTATATTTTTCGACATGCGTTGCAAATTGGTGGATTCGCTAGCATGATTGCTAGCTTGGGTTTAATTGCAGTCAATTTATTGATGATTTCATTATGGTGATGCCGATGCATATACATATCTTGGGGATCAGTGGCACGTTTATGAGCGCGCTAGCCCTGTTGGCCAGATCACAAGGACACACCGTCACTGGCAGTGATAGTCATTGTTATCCGCCAGTCAGTTATTTATTGCGGGATAATGGTATCGAATGGACAGAGGGCTATGAAGATAGCACGCAAGCTTTACGGGCAGATCAGGTAATCGTCGGGAACGCCATTAAGCGAGGTATGCCGGTGATGGAAGATGTTATCAATGCCAGGCGCCCCTATACCTCAGGTCCGGCATGGCTTTATGACCATATTCTAACAAACTATCGGGTTATTGCGATTGCTGGCACCCACGGCAAAACGACCACCACCTCCATGATTGCGTGGATTTTGCATCAAGCCGGGTTACAACCTGGGTTTTTGATAGGGGGGGTTGCCAGTGCTTTTCAAACCAACGCTTGTCTTGGGCAAGGTGAGTGGTTTGTGATTGAAGCGGATGAGTATGACACGGCATTTTTTGATAAACGACCTAAATTCATGCATTATCGTCCCGAAGTGGCCATTTTAAATAATTTAGAATTTGACCACGCGGATATTTATGCAGATTTGCAAGCGATCCAACAGCAATTTCATTATTTTCTCCGTACAGTTCCAGGTAACGGATTATTGATAAAGCCGCGACATGACATTGCTTTGAATCAAGTGCTCACCATGGGACAATACAGTGCAAGTCAAGAATTTGGCCTGCAAGATGCAGTGGAGTGGAGTGCGGAGTTATTACACCCAAGTGGCAGTCATTTTTTGGTGAAGCATCTTGGGTTAGAAGTTGCACAGGTTCATTGGCAATTGATAGGACCTTTCAATGTCGAGAATGCATTAGCTGCCATAGCTGCTTGTTATAGGGCAGGCGTTGCGCCGCAGCAAGCAGCTAGCGCCTTAAGCTGTTTTACCCCAGTTAAACGACGTTTAGAAGTCAAATATGCTGAGCAGGGCATCACTGTTTATGATGATTTTGCGCATCACCCCACCGCAATCGCTAAAACCATTGCCGCGTTGCAACAAAGCCAGCGTCATCGCCGTGTCTTGGTGGTTCTGGAATTCGCTTCGTACAGCATGAAGACCGGTTCTCATATTGCAGAACTTTCGCAAGCATTGCTAGCCGTAGATTATGCTTTCTTGCTCAATCCATCACACTTTGAGTTGCAACCCATCAGTAAAACTTGGACCTTTCCGTTTGCCATCTTCGCCGACACCGATAAAATCGTGCGTGCGGTCACACAAGACTTACAGGCTGGAGATGCTATTTTGGTTATGAGTAACCGTGGATTTGATAACATTCATGCTAAGCTTATTCAGCGTATTCCGACAATCACTGTGCGTAGCCATGCGACTTAAAAAACCAAGATCTTCAGGCGCAATGAGTATGGGACAGTGAGCTGATGTGCTTCTAAATTGGTGCGGTGCGGCCGTGCGGTCGTATCGTTTCTCGTCATGTCAAGAGCTTAACAGGTCTTGGGCGCTCAGTTGATAGGTATTCAGCAAATTATCTTGCAACACATGGGCTTCGTTATTCACGGCTGGGAGTTGTTGCGTGGTGGTCAGGACACCGCTTTTGAAGGTCCAACCGTTGGGCAACTTCAGTTTGCTGCCTAACTGTTGCAGGCTCGCTACGGTCTGAGGTTCTTTCTGGATACTATACGATTGCATGACAAATATTCGTCCATTTTTGTCGATCAACTCATAAATCCGCGTGCCTTGATGA
The DNA here is from genome assembly GCA_036752465.1 of Legionellaceae bacterium. Taxonomy (GTDB): domain Bacteria; phylum Pseudomonadota; class Gammaproteobacteria; order Legionellales; family Legionellaceae; genus DAIOSQ01. The sequence goes on from DAIOSQ010000107.1 coordinate 2,692, forward strand.
TAAATCCAAACGGTGTGTCGTTTGACTCTATGCTGGTGGTACGGGCTCTCACCGTGCATAGTTTCTGCAAAGGTGAGATGAATGGTGGCTGCTTTGCGCATGGCTATGCCACCGAACGCTTGAATTTGCGGCGTGGCCAGGTTGGAGTGAATCATTTCGTTCATCAACCAAAAGCGTGGCCCGTTTAATTTGACGTACATCGCGCCTGTTTGCTGTTTTATCTTGCTTGCAGTGAGCGCTTGCCATAAATTTTCGGGACAATTATTTAGCCCAATGGTATTGTAAACGGCCAATGTGAGCGAGTCTTCCATGATGATAACTTCACAATAACGGTAGCCAAATAAATTTGACATGGTGGCGGCAAGCGCAGTTGATGGTACGCTGGCTATGGCTAACAGGATAATTGGCAATGCAAGTAGATATCGTTTCATGTATCGGATCCTTGAAAGATGGAGAATAGCACGGGCTTGCTGCCGGCCGTGGTTCAATGTTCGTCCATATGTTTGCCGCCAAGACATGGTGGCGATTGCACTTGGTTGTGCTGTTTACTTTGCCATTCTTCAGGAGACCAGAGCTGCATGGTGAGCGCATGCAAGCCATTGTTAAACTCAGACGCCAACAGACGATAGACTAGACGTTGGCGTTGCAACAAACTTTGGGAAAAGAATTGTTTTGCGATCACCGTAATGTTAAAGTGGCTTTCCGAGCCTGCAGGGACGTGATGCTGATGAGTTTCGTCTATAATATGAATCTCATCGGGCATTAGATCAGCACTTAAGGCAAGCCGAATGCGTTCTAATCTTGACATATTAACCTAGGTTAGCTCCAATTGTCTTAGTATAGCCATATAAGCAAGTGGGAAGCAACTTAAAGCGCACGCAGTATTCTGGATGCAACAGTTGCTGGCAACTGTGCGTAACTATTCAAAGGGGTACACTATGAAAGAGAAAGGGTTCACACTGATTGAATTGATGGTGGTAGTCGCTATACTGGGCATCTTGGTGGCCATTGCCATACCTGAGTATCGCAGTTACGTGATAAGAGCACGTGTCACCGAAGGTATTAATATGGCAACTGCGGCAAGATTGGATGTGACCGAGGCCATGAGCGCTTTAAATAGCCCAACTATTGATCTAAAACAAATTGGCTACATACCCATTAAACCAACAATTAATGTTGAGTCTGTGAAAATAATCAATAGTGGTGGCACCGTAGAAATCAAATTTACCCCAATAGCTGGTGGTGGTACCATTTTAATGAAACCCACGTTATCTCAGGGTGGCGTCGTCAGTTGGGACTGTACCGGCGGTACTTTGCCACGGGGCTACCGCCCGATGAATTGCCGTTAATTTGTCTTGCTACTTGAATCCAATGGTTGTGCTTGCACTAGTTGACATGCTTGCGGTGGCGGTGGTTTGCAGGTGCTCCGACTCTTGCGCGCGTCGCTCTTCAATCAGCTGGTCTAATTCGGATTGGAATTCGAATTCCTCTATCCCGTCAGCGTAGCTGACGTCTGCATCTGGAGATTTTTTATAGGCACTCGCAGACAATGCTTGTTGTAAATACTCATCCAGATAATTGGGAATTAAACATCCTACAGCTGGTGCAGCGTGCTGTTGCCGCATATATGGATTTTGTAAGGCCAAAAATCTTAATTTGTCGATGCCAATAGTTGCTCTGACCTTTTGAAAAACCTCCGCCTCTCTGGTTTTTAGCGTATTGATATTCTGCAAGGCTGATTCGAGTTGCGTGCTGACTTCGGCATCCAGGGCTTGAAGAAACGATTCACCACCAATCATGCTGGGATGATTGACCACTTCACTGTAGATGCTCGTAAAGATTAAATCTTTATCGCGACGGGCAAAATAAGAGGTTACGGCGATTAAGAAATGGGTAAATGGACATTCAGTAATTTCAGGGTAATCCAATAGCGACAAGGACTTCGCTCGTTGGTATAACGCGCGGCTGAATTTTTCCAAATTATCCAAGACAACTTCGGTGCTGCCATATTGCCTGCTTTTACTTCTAGACTGGTGTTCTATTAAGTTTTTATGAGATTGGATTAAGCTGATGAAGGCACTGACGGTGTATTTATCGGCACTCTGTCCGCTGCTAGGTGCATAGCTCTCAATAGCTGTAATTAGGTTATTTAATATGGCTTGTTTTTTGGCTGATAGCTCGAGGTCGCGTCCGCCGGTAAATATACCTACTCCCGCCGTGAAGGCATGTCCTATGTATGTTTTAGGTTGATCTTTGCTTTTTGATTCTGCAATTTTCTCTTGTAACATATCGGTCAGAAACTTTTTTATAACGTGATGAAAGGTGGTCATGAGCTTTGGTGCCTCCGATAATGCCTATATTGTTTGGTGTGCTTTACTTCGTAGCAAAGACCACTCATTGGCTGCCTAGATCGCTGGCTGAGGGGTTAATTTTTTTGCCACCAAGTGGTTGTGCAAACGAACATAGTCCGGTAGACCATTGATATAGGGCGGATAGCTTTCTCCTTGGATCAACGGTGCCAAGTATTGCCGACATTCCTCCGTGATATGCATACCATCAGCACGGATATAGGTCATGGGCATGGTTTTTTCTTGATTGGCGACGTCAGCCAACGGTACGTGACTCATAGACCAGCGATATGGTTGGGTTGATTCACGGACAATGATAGGCATGACTGCGTTTTTTCCTTGGACTGCCAACTCTACCGCGTACTTGCCCAATGCATACGCTTGTTCAACATCGACGCTGGAAGCAATATGCCGTGCAGCACGTTGTAAGTAATCGGCAACTGCCCAATGATATTTATACTGCAGTTCGCGTTTAACTAGATTGGCTAACAACGGGGCAACACCACCTAACTGGGCATGCCCAAACGCATCTTTGGTACCTGCCTCACTCAAAAAAATCCCTTGTTGATTGCGGATACCCTCGGAGACCACAATCACACAATAGCCATAGCGCTGCACACAATCAGCAACGCGCTGCAAAAAGCGCGCCTCATCAAAAGCGATTTCCGGAAACAAAATAATATGGGGTGGCTCGCTAGGATTGGCACTCGCCAAACCGCTGGCGGCTGCAATCCAGCCTGCATGTCGCCCCATCACTTCGAGGATAAATACTTTAGTTGAACTATGGGCCATGGATGCCACATCAAAGCCAGCTTCTTGCGTGGAAACAGCCACATATTTGGCAACTGATCCAAATCCTGGGCAGCTGTCGGTAAACGGCAGGTCATTGTCGACGGTTTTCGGAATGCCGATACAAGTCACCGGGTAGCCAATCTCTTGGCTCATATGTGCCACTTTATGAGCGGTGTCTTGCGAATCACCGCCAC
>DAIOSQ010000108.1:0-5967 GCA_036752465.1 Legionellaceae bacterium
TAGATGAAGTGGATGCACCACTAGATGATAATAATGTACGGCTTTTTTGTGATTTGATGAAAGAATTATCTCAGAATGTGCAGTTTTTATTTATTACGCACAATAAAGTAACGATGGAACTGGCAGAACAGTTGATTGGGGTGACTATGCACGAGCCTGGTGTGTCGCGTGTGGTTGCAGTTGATGTGGCAGCGGCGTTTTCGACACCGCAATAGGAGAATGATGGTATGGCTACAAATTGGAGTGTGATTCTCAATGTGCTGTTGTTGTTGGTGGTGATCGTTGCAATCGGACGAATGCTAAAAGCCAAGCGAGAACAAATGAAACCGGCACAAGCTGTATCGTCTTCACCTGTTGGACCATCCGTGCCATTTAAATACCCACCGACCGATGATATTATTGCTGTGCGCAAGGTTGAGTTGCATGAGCTTCGTGCGCAGGAAAGTACGGTAGCTGATACCCATGCGCGCCCCAAGATACCGCCGTTACCAGATAATAGTGTCGTGAGCAAGGCAGGAGCGCAAGTCTCTCATCTTATGCTGTTTTTGTCCGCCAAAAGTAATAGGGTATTGGCAGGATACGAGTTGCTACAATCGATATTGGTCAGTGGATTTAGATTTGGTGAGGGACAGATTTTTCATCGACATCAATTTCCACATGGCAAGGGCCCGGTCTTATGCAGTCTCGCTACCGCAACTGCCGATGGCACCTTTGATTTGCAAAATATAGGCGCTTTTTCGGTTAGGGGACTGTGCTTGTTCATGCAAACATCCGGGAATAGTTTAATAGATCAAGAGCGTTTCACTATCATGTACGAAACGGCGAAGCAATTGAGTGAGAGCCTTGATACCAATCTATTAGACGAGCAGCGTAAACTGTTTACCGAAGAGAGTTTTGCGTGCGTTATGCGTTTTCTGGGCGTCAGTGCAACCGAAGTAATTCATGGGGTAATCTAGACACATGAATTTAAAAGATATCGCGGCTGCATTGCAGCTGAGTGTTGTAGACAACATTCCTTTGACTGGGGTGACGATCGACAGTCGAAAGGTGCAGCCTGGCAATTTATTTATTGCCATTAAGGGTGAACGGCACGATGGTCATGATTATCTTCTAGCAGCAGCAAACCAAGGTGCGGCCGCAGTGCTCTGTCAGCAGCGTGTGGCGGGGGTGCAGATCCCACAGTTGCTTGTGCCGAATACGCTGCAAGCTTTGGCAGATATTGCCAAAGCTTATCGACAAACGTTAGCACCGCGGGTGATAGCCTTGACTGGTAGCAATGGCAAGACGACCGTCAAAGAGATGATTTATGCCATGCTGCCAGAGCCTAAATATGCAACCCGTGGTAATCTTAATAACCATATTGGCGTTCCTTTGTGTGTCTTATCATTGAATTCACTGCATAAATATGCAGTATTTGAGTTGGGTGCTAACCAGCCTGGAGATATTGCATATACCGTGCCGTTAGTACAGCCTGATGTAACCTTGATTAATAATATTGGCCCAGCGCATATTGCGGGTTTTGGTAGCATCGATGGTGTGGCACGAGCGAAAGGCGAAATTCATCAGTGTTTGTCTGTCGAGGGTACAGCAATTCTCAATGATGACGATGCTTACGCGCATTTTTGGGATGATATTTTGCAACAGCGTCGTGTCTTGCGGTTTTCAGCAAAACGACCAGCTGATGTGTATGCTCAGCATGCTTGCATGCGCACAGATGGCTGCATGCAATTCGATTTGGTGACTCCGCGTGCGCGTGCGCCTGTCACGCTTGCGGTAAGAGGGAGCCATCATTTGCACAATGCGTTAGCTGCCAGTGCCTGTGCGTATGCTTTAGGCGTGCCCATAACAGAAATTGTGCAAGGGTTGGCAAGCTTTCAAGGTGTTGCTGGCAGAGCTGTGTTTAGACCAGGGTTGAAGCAGGCTACGATCATTGATGATACTTATAATGCCAATTTGTCCTCTTCCTTGACAGCCATTGAGGTCTTGGCATCCTGCCAAGGTCGTCGCATTCTTGTGTTTGGTGATATGGCCGAGTTAGGTAGCCATAGTCCGGCGCACCACAGAGCCGTTGGGCTTGCTGCCAAGCAGTATGGTATTGAGACTGTGATGACGGTGGGGGTTGATAGTTATCAGACCACGGAAGCATTTGCTGCAGATGGTCATCATTTCGACACGCAACAAGAGTTGGTAACAGCGTTGCTTCACCAATTAGATTCCCATACGACGATATTGGTGAAGGGATCTCGTTCGAGTGCAATGGAAAAAATTGTACAGCAATTGGTTATCAGTTAGGAGAAAAAAATGCTGTATGCAATCACTCAATTATTACAGGGGCAGTACCACGCATTTCGTGTTTTTCAGTATTTAACCTTTCGTTCTATCTTAGCGGCATTGACCGCCTTACTTGTCGGCTTGTTTTGTGGTCCTATGATGATAAACTGGCTAAGAAAACTACAAATAGGTCAAATGATTAGAGATGATGGCCCAAAGAGTCATTTGTCAAAATCAGGTACGCCTACCATGGGTGGGGTATTGATTTTATTGGCGGTAACTGTCAGTTGCTTGTTATGGGGTGATTTAAGTCAGGCCAGTTTATGGCTGGTGTTATGCGTCACATTGGCGTTTGGTATGGTTGGTTTTGTCGATGATTATCGTAAGTTGGTATTAAAAAACAGCAAAGGTTTGCCAGCGCGATGGAAATATTTTTGGCAATCACTCATTGCTTGCCTTGCGGCTATGTATTTGTATATGCATGCCAATTTACCGGTCAATTTGCAATTAACTATACCATTCTTCAAGGATTCTATCATTCATTTGGGAGTGTTGTTTCCTCTTTTGGCTTATTTTGTAATGGTGGGCAGCAGTAATGCCGTCAATCTTACCGATGGTTTGGATGGGTTGGCTATTATGCCGATTGTGATGGTTGCAGGCGCATTGGGTATTTTTGCTTACGCATCGAGCAACATATTATATGCCCATTATTTGGTGATCCCATATGTGCCTGGTAGTGGTGAGTTAACAATTTTTTGTTCTGCGATTGTCGGTGCAGGCTTGGGGTTCCTATGGTACAACACGTATCCTGCGCAGGTTTTTATGGGGGATGTTGGCTCGTTATCATTGGGCGCGGCATTGGGTGTCGTGGCCATCATTATTCGACAAGAGCTGGTCTTATTAATTATGGGTGGTTTGTTTGTGCTTGAAACGGTATCGGTAATTTTGCAAGTCGGTTACTTCAAGTACTCTAAGGGCAAGCGTTTGTTTAGAATGGCACCATTGCATCATCATTTTGAATTAAAAGGTTGGTCGGAACCAAAGGTTATTGTTCGCTTTTGGATTATTACCGTGATATTTGTCTTGTGTGGCCTAGCAACGTTGAAACTTCGTTAAGGAGCGCATGGTATGAGCAAATCAAAATTTTTGATTGTTGGTCTTGGGAAAACCGGGCTATCTATTGCGCGTTACTTACAACGACAAGGCGCTGATTTTGTGGTGTTTGATACACGCAAGATGCCTGATGGTGTTGACGAATTCCGGCATGTTTTTCCTCATGGTGAATTATTTTTGTATGATTTTCCAGCAAAACTTTACGCTGAGATTGCCGAGATTATTAGTAGCCCCGGTGTTTCCTTAGATGAGCCTTTTCTCCAAGAGGCCAGAGCTCGCAATATTCCAATCATTGGCGATATTGAATTATTGGCCAGGCATGTCAAGGTACCGATCATTGCTATCACGGGTACGAATGGTAAATCTACCGTGACTACGCTCGTAGGCGAGATGATGAAAGCTGCTAACCTTGCGGTGGCTGTAGCAGGCAACATCGGTGTACCAGTTCTGGATTTGTTGACAGAGGATGCCTGCTATGATGTATGGGTTTTAGAGTTATCTAGTTTTCAATTGGATCTTATCAGTTCTCTTGCACCAATGGTCGCTACAATTTTGAACGTGACGCCCGATCATCTGGACCGGCATCGCACCATGGACGCCTACATTACATCTAAACAAAAAATATATCGTCAGGCTAAAAACATAATCTTCAATCGTGATGATATGGCGACAGTTGCCAATCGTGTGGGTGCTATAAGCTTTGGCACCTCTGAACCTGCAGCTGGTCAGTGGGGACTGCTAGAGGTAGAGGGCGTGCCCCATCTCGCGTATGGTCAAGAATGCTTACTTGCTGCCAATGCACTAAAAATCAAGGGGATACATAATTGGATTAATGCACTTGCCGCCTCTGCGGTAGCGCATGTTATGGGGGTTTCATTAGCAAACATATGCCAAGTATTGCGGCAATTCGCTGGTTTGCCGCATAGAACACAATGGGTGCGAACGCTGAATGGTGTAGAATGGATCAATGATTCCAAGGGGACTAATATTGGCGCCACCATCTCGGCGATTGCCGGAATTGGCAGTGCAATTCAAGGGAAAGTGGTATTAATTGCCGGTGGACAGGGCAAAGGAGCCAACTTTGTTCCGTTAAGAGAAACCCTCATGCGATATGCGCGTGCAGTGGTCTTGTTGGGGCAAGATGCACCACTGATTGAGCAAGCAGTTTCTGGGGCGGTGCCCATACATAGAGTCCATAGTTTAGCCGACGCTGTGAGGGTTGCGCAGCAAACTTCTCAGCACCATGATGTCGTATTGTTGTCTCCAGCATGTGCAAGTTTTGATATGTTTCGCGATTTCAATCATCGTGGCGACCTGTATACCACTATGGTGAATGCCCTGTGAGGTATCGTATGCCCACGCACAATAAACCTTTGGTCTTATATGACAAGTGGTTAATTTTAGCTGTGCTTGGCTTGCTGATTATTGGTTTAATGATGGTGGCGTCGAGTTCGGTCATGATTTCTACTAAGTATTACCATCAACCTTTTCATTTTTTAATTCGGCAGGCAGGATATTTATTTTTTGGATTTTTTTTGTCGCTGATATTGTTGCGTATAGATAGCAGCCTATGGGAAAAAATCAGTGTGCCGCTGTTGTTAATTTGTTTTGTGTTGTTGCTGGTCGTTTTGGTTCCGGGGTTGGGTCGCATGGTTAATGGCAGTCGTCGCTGGTTGGCCGTCGGACCCATTTCAATTCAGGTTTCTGAGTTGGTCAAACTGACGATGATTTTTTATGTTGCCGGTTATTTAGTGCGGCAGCAAGATAATATGTCAAAAAGTCTCCTGGGGTTTATAAAACCCATGTTGGTATTGAGCATTGTGGCGCTTTTACTGTTATTAGAACCCGACTTTGGTGCCACGGTGGTGATTACGGGTACTGTGATGGCGATGTTATTTTTAACCGGGGTCAAACTGCGATATTACATAGGTTTGATGATGGTGGTGGTAGTTGGCTTGGCAGGGCTTGCGGTGTCTTCCCCATACCGTATGGCAAGATTGACGGCTTTTTTAAATCCGTGGGCGGATCAGTTCAAAAGCGGTTATCAGTTGACGCAGTCGTTGATTGCGTTTGGTCGCGGCGGATTGTCGGGGGTTGGCCTGGGGGGGAGTGTTCAGAAGTTATTTTATTTGCCAGAATCTCATACTGATTTTCTGTTCGCTGTGCTGGCGGAAGAGTTGGGCTTGCTAGGAATTATTCTCGTGCTGGCATTGTATAGTATACTGGTGTGGAGAGGGCTTGTGATCGGGTATCAGGCGTATCTTCAGGAGCGCTTATTTGCAGCTTACACTGCCTATGGTTTGACGTTCTGGTTAGGTATGCAAGCGGCGATCAATATGGGAGTGAATTCGGGGTTATTGCCAACGAAAGGACTCACGTTACCTTTTTTAAGTTATGGCGGTGCGAGTATTGTGGTGAACTGCATGATAATCGCAATTTTATTGCGAATTGATCATGAAAATCGTTGGCAGTTTCTGGGCTTGAGGCGGTCTTTTAGTTAGCAGCCTGGGGGGCCAAGGCTATTGCAAGGTCTTGAAGGTGATCACCTGATACGGGAGAGGAGTTACTGTGAATCGAAACGAA
>DAIOSQ010000109.1:0-5910 GCA_036752465.1 Legionellaceae bacterium
TATGGCCAGGGCATGGTGCACGTCTGCGTGGGTTTCATTTAACTCGTTGTGCCAGTGGTGACGAGTTTGCCGCACATACGCATCCTATTTCTGATGAGTGTGTTGTGGTTTGGGCCGGAGCCGCGCGTGGCTTTTTAGATGGGCATTGGTTAGAAATGGGCATTCACGAATGTTTATTGGCACCATGTGGTGTTCCACATGGTGGTCCTTTAAATGTGGTGACTAACACCGTTGCGGCCGAGAAGGTTGCACGCGATACGCTCTGGGGTGGTTTTGCTTCGCCGCCACAAGGTGATTTGTATTTGCGGGGCGGTTATGTCAACAACCAGATCATACAAGATCCGCCCTCAGAGCGCTTTCATAACATCGAGCCGATTAAGTAAGCAGCGAGACAGGTTCCGCAAATAAAGCCAGCTTATCCTAGGCTGTCAGGTTGCTTGCCGGCGATATCTCGGCCAAAGCTTGACCCAAGCGGATTTGTCCGCCACTGACTTGTGAGGGTTCCCAGGCGATATGAGGATTCGCAAATAGTAAGATCACGGTTGAGCCCAGTTTAAAATGGCCCATCTCTTGCAGTTTCTGCAAACGGATGGGCTGGGGGCTGTTGCTATAATCAAACGCCTGGATCGTTTGGCTACGTGTGACATCGCCGTGCCATACTGTAGCAATCCTGCCAACAATGGTTGCGCCAACCAGCACCATGGCCATCAGGCCAAATGCGGTATCAAACAATACTACCAATCGTTGATTGCGTGCAAACAGCTTGGGTATGGTGCGAGTTGTGGCTGGTTGCACCGAAAAAAGCTTGCCAGGCACGTAGGTCATGCGCAGCAACTCTGCTGCGACTGGCATGTGGATGCGGTGATAATCTTTGGGTGATAAATAGAGCGTAGCAAAAGCTCCATGGTTAAAAGCAGCACAACTTTCATCTGTTGCCAATAATTCTTGCACGGTATATGCGCGCCCCTTTGCCTGCAAAATTTGGCCAGCCTGTATATGGCCAATTTCGCTGACATAGCCATCCACTGGCGAGACAATCGAGGAGTCGGCAACGGGTCTTGCTGCAAGCTTAATGGCGCGGGTAAAAAAATCATTAAAATGGCGATATTGGCGGGGATTTTCTTGTTGGGCCTCTTGCATATTGACCGCATACACATCAATAAATCGTTCTATCAAATAATTTTTTACGGCTTGATGTTCAACGTTACCCATAAACCCAGCAAAATGGGTCAAAGCTTGTTTTGGCAACAGGTACATCATGATCTTTTTAAGAAAATCGGCAGAGTTAGGTTGCATCGCAGTCAATATTTGATTTAAAAATAGCCAAATTATACTCGTCAAGTAAACCATCCGTCAAATCCAGCTCTGTCTGGGTGAGCAGGGGCGCTTCATCCGTGCTCTCCAGGGACAACCATTTACTCTCGAAAAAACCAAGATCTTCAGCTGGAATGAGTATATAATGTCTTGCTAGCAACCAAGGTTATGATAGCAGTGACAGAATTTATCAGTAAATCGCAAAAGAAACGCGATGCGGCAGCATTACAAAAGTTGGGTGTGAGTTTGACGGCATTGAGCCTTGAGGAACTTGACCAATTGCCGCTATCGGATAGCCAGAAACAGGCTATCATTGCCGCTAAGTCAATCAGAAGTCATGGGGGCATGCGCCGTCAGGCACAATTGATAGGCAAATTAATGCGCATGGAGGATCCGCAAGCATTGATAGACGCCTACCAAGCATTATGTGCGCAACACAGCGCACAAACGCAATCTTTTCATGACATTGAGTTGTGGCGTAAGCGTTTTATGGCACAAGATTCTGAGGCATTGACTGCCTTTGTTGCAACTTATCCACGTTGTGATGTCCAACGTTTACGACAAAGTATTCAAAAGGCGCTCGCCGAACAGGCCAAACAAGTCAACCAAGGTGCTGCTAAAGCATTGTTTCGGATGATCAAGGCAACGATGCTATGACCTATTCTCTATTCATCAGTACGGCTAAGGGCATGGAGTATCTATTGCAAGATGAGCTGCAATCTTTGGGGTTGGCAGTATCTCGGGTCAGTCCTAGAGGGGTGTATGGTTCAGGCGATTTGGCTTTGATTTATACGCTTTGTTTGTGGTCGCGTTTGGCAAGTCGTGTTTATGTTATCTTGATTGAAGCGGATATTACCAATCAGGCCATGCTCTATGAGCATTGCAAAGCTTATCCTTGGCAATCTGTGTTTGACGTGCAACGCAGCATCGCCATTGATTTTACGGGCAACAGCGCTGATATTCGCAATACCATGTATGGTGCGCAAGTTGTCAAGGACGGTATCGTTGATCATTTTCAGCGCCAACAACAGCGTAGACCGACAGTGAATCGCGCGGAACCGGATATACGTTTGCATGCTTATTTGCATAAAGAGCGCATCACAATCAGTCTGGATATGACCGGTTATGGCATGCATCAGCGTGGGTATCGCTTAGAAAGTGGGCTAGCACCATTGAGAGAGACTGTGGCGGCAGCTATTTTGTTGCGCGGAAAGTGGCCGGAATTATCCCAGCTTGGCTTCTCTTTGTGCGACCCTTTTTGTGGTGCTGGTACGCTTGTGATCGAAGCAGCGATGATGGCTGCGCGCATGGCGCCAGGACTTTTGCGGCACGATCAAGCCCTACAAAATTGGCAGCAACATCAGCCTGTATTATGGCAACAATTGCGCCAGCAGGCTCAAGAGCAAGTCTGTATGCCTGCGCAAATTTACCATGGCAGTGATCACAGTGCTTCTGTGCTACGCATGGCACAAGCCAATGCTGAGCGTGCACACGTTGCAGGTTTTACCCAGTTTGTGGTTCAAGATGTCACGGCTTGTCAGGCACCGGCTGCGCAAGGATTGCTCATATGCAATCCACCTTATGGCGAGCGGCTAGGTGATGCCTCGGAGTTGATCCCTGTTTATGGCGCTTTAGGCGATATTGTGCGCAGTGAGTTTGCTGATTGGCAAGTGGCTGTGCTGACTGAGCATGCGTCGCTGGCCAGGGCGACTGGGTTGCGTGCTAGGAAACAATACAGCATATATAACGGTGCCTTGGCGTGTCAGTTGTATTGTATGACACCCGTGCGCACCGGGCAGCAGCCACACTGTTCAGTTTCAATGGATCCAGTCCATGTGCCGAAAGATGTCCCTTGGGTGGCTCAGCCAGCGGGTCGCTCACCTCAGGCACAGATGTTGGCTAACCGGCTTACAAAAAACCATACGCATTTGCAAAAATGGGCAAAACGCAACCATGTTGAGGCCTATCGACTCTATGATCGTGATTTGCCAGAGTATGCATTTGCCATTGATTTATATGCTGATTATGCCATAGTCCAAGAGTATCAAGCGCCCGTCACTGTGCCTCTGCAGGTCGCACAAATACGCGCATTAGAGGTCATGCAGGTTGTGCCGCAGGTCTTAAATATTCATCCGGATCACATCATTAGCAAACGACGCGAAAAGCAAAAAGGCACCGCACAATATCAAAAATTAGCTGCACAAGGGCGCACGCAGATCATACAGGAAGGGCCGGCACGCTTGATCATCAATTTATACGATTATTTAGATACTGGGTTATTTCTGGATCATCGTCCTTTGCGGCTAAGTTTTCAGCAAATAAGGCCTGGGTTACGCTTTTTAAATTGTTTTTGCTACACCGCTACTGCCAGTGTGCATGCGGCCTTAGCTGGTGCAGCAACGACCAATGTTGACCTTTCTAGAACTTACCTGCAATGGGCACAAGAAAATTTTAAGCTTAATCAACTCGATATTTCTCAGCATCAGTTTATCCAGGATGACTGTACGCAATGGTTGCAGCAGACGCGAGACCAATTTGATGTCATATTTTTAGATCCCCCCAGCTTTTCCAACTCTAAGCGTATGCAAACCACCTTGGATATTCAGCGGGATCATCCGCACTTGATCAAGCAAGCCATGCGCTTACTAAGCCAGCAGGGTATTTTGTATTTTTCCACCAATTTTAAACAATTTCAGTTGTCAGCGACTATTTTATCCGCCTATGATGTTGAGGATATTACGATGAAAACTATTGCTGAGGATTTTAAGCGAACTCCGCAAATTCATCGATGTTTCACGATCAAGGTCAAGACATAATGAATATTCAAATGGTCAGTCAACATCAATTGTCATCCGACGAACTTTCGCAACTAGATGTATTGATGGCGCAGTGTAGAGAGAAAGATAAGAATATGTTACCAGTTTACCCAAATCTGCTGGTCAATTATCGCGCACACGCGAGCAATGTATTGTGCTATTGTCAGCAATCGTTGGTGGGATTTTTGAGTGCTTATTTTTTTTACGAAGATGCCTGTGAAATTGCTTTGATGGTCACGCCGCAATATCGGCATAAAGGCTTGGCGAGAAGTTTGCTTGCGAAGATTTGGCCGCTCCTAGACAGCATGCAAATGAAAAAAATATATTTTTCTTTGCCAGCGGGTAATGATCATAACTGGCTGGCTGCTTATGGTGGTGAATACCGCAATAGCGAGTATCAAATGTTACGTAACACGGATAAGCCGGTGGTGATGGCGCAGCGCGTGTTGGATGTCCGACCAGTAACGCATGCAGATTTGCCGATATTATGCACACTAGATGCCAGCTGTTTTGCGGTGCCCACGCCACAGTCCGAGTTTCGTTTTGCACGCTTGATCGAAGATCCTGGCTATAGCTTATTGTTGGCAGCACAATCTGGCGTACCGGTCGGCAAAGCGCACATCCATTGGAAGTCCGGTGAAGCACGCTTAACGGATATTGCGATTATGCCAAGAATGCAAGGCAAAGGGTTGGGGCGCGAATTGATGGCTTACTGTATCAATAAAGTTTTAGCGCAACGTATCCATGACATTCATTTAGATGTTGAAACCATGAATATCAGAGCATTGAGCCTATACGAACATTTAGAGTTTCAAGTGGTCAATGCATATGATTATTGGATACTTCCTATGTCCAAAGACGTGTTCAAAGCCATAAATAAACTTGACAACTTTTAAACACGACATTTAGTATTGCGGATTTGTGCAATAAATCTAGAGCTGCTTGAGGATGAGAGATGAAAAAAAGGGTTGTCATAACAGGAATGGAAATTACTTCCTCAATCGGATGCGGGCTTGATAATTTTTGGCGTGCCGCAGTAGCTGGAAGTTGTGGCATTGACCGCATAAAATCGTATGATCCTTCACCCTATTCGACCCAAATCGCTGGAGAAATCCATGATTTATCCATGGATCACTTGCCACAGTTTAATAAACCGCAACGGTATCCACGTGTTGCGCAGTACGCTTTGTTCTGTGCCCATCATGCGATTGAGCGGGCGCAATTGACTGCCGCCGAGCTGAGCCATGCTGGCACGTTTATTGGCACCAGTTTGGGGGGGACGCCTGAGTTAGAATCTGCCTATAAATCATTCTACACGGACAACTGGAAGCGAATTCCGGCGTTGACCGTTATCCGCGGGATGCCCAACTCAGTGGCCAATCACATTGCCATCGCCTTTGGTTTGGGTGGACCTAACTCAACCATTTCAAATGCGTGTGTTTCTTCCATTGAAGCGATTGGGAATGCGTATCAGCAGATTAAGCACGGCAGCTTACAGGTGGCTATTTGTGGCGGGACCGAGTCGTTGGTGTGGGAAACCATTATGGCTGCTTGGTGTAAATTAAGAGTGATGTCAACTCAAAATGAAAACCCTGCCTTAGGTTGTCGCCCTTTCGATGTGAATCGAGATGGCATGGTTATGGCTGACGGCGCAGGTATCCTGGTGATTGAATCTTTGGATCATGCGCAAGCACGAGGTGCTACGCCGATTGCAGAAATTCTTGGTTTCGGCGAAAGTTGCGATGCTTTCCATGTGACCGCGCCAAATTCTGCCGGACAG
>DAIOSQ010000110.1:0-5894 GCA_036752465.1 Legionellaceae bacterium
AATAGTTCAAGTCTTGCACGAATATTATCTGTTTGGTCAATATAACATTTTGCCAATAACAAACGCACATCACCATCATTGGGATGTGTTCGTAAATACTGTTGTGCTGCGGTAATTATCTCCCCCCGTGCAGTACCTAGCTGATAGTGTAGATTCAATTGGGCATAGCTTGTTTCAGCCGCACGCGCATCTAGCACCATGGTCAGCAGAACCATCAGCATCACTGCATGTAAGGTACTCAACTGGCGCACTGGATTAAGTCCAGCAATGAGGACTCTAAATTCCACTTAAAATGATAAGAAGTAACCTGGAGGAGTTTGCTTAAGTTTGGCTGGCGAAACATAATATCGGTAAAGCCTGCACCGTAAATCGCCTCATAGGACACATGTTGGATCGTGGACTGACTCGACGCCAGTTGTTTGATCAGCTGAGCTAACGCCAAAATTGAGATGGTGCGATCATGTCCTACGTTAAACGTTTGCCCAACAGTGCACGGGTTACTGGCTATATGGTCCATGAGCACCACCAGATCGCGCACATCACAAAAACTACGTATTTGCAGACCACTGCCATGCACCAACAATGGTTGGTTATGGATGGCTTGTTGAATAAAGCGCGGTACCACCATCCCATAGCCACCAATTTGCCCTGGACCTATGGTGTTGAAAATCCGCAAATTTGTGACGTTTAATCCGTATTGTTGGCAGTAAGCCAACCCATAGGCCTCTGTGGCGATTTTGCTCACAATGTAAGCATGACAACTGCTTTTGCTCAGACCTATCGTAATATCATCCGCTTCGTGAAATGCTGTAACCCCGTCGCCATAAACTTCTGAAGTTGAGGCTAATATCAGCTGGGGCTGGCGTTTGGCGGCTCGCGCCGCGCGCAACAGGCGTTCGGTCATGCCAATATTGACGGATAAGACCCGTTCCGGCACGCCAATGACTTTCAATACCCCCACCAATGCTGCCATATGATATATACGATCCATCTGACAGACTAACTCATCAAGCGCAGGATAGGTGACGACATCCGTTCGGGTGAAATAAAATTTGGGGTGCCCTTCGAAGCGGGCAATATTGTTGAGACTGCCGGTGCTCAAATCATCCAGCGCGTAGACGGTATCGCCCTGATTTAAATGGTACTGCACTAAGTTGGAACCAATAAATCCGGCACCACCAGTGACGAGAATATGCATACAGGCATCCATTGCCAAACAAACACCGTATCTCTTAACGTATCCCCTGTCAATGCATCACGGAAACAAAGCAAGGCCGAAAGAAACGGATTAACTCGTTAAAGCCACTAACTGCTAGCGCGAACCAACCCGTATAACAATACTGCTGCCAAGCCAAGCACGCCCACACAAGCCGCGATCTGCCAGGGTTGCACGACAGGTATCGCAAAGGATGACAAGACTTTATAAAACGCTTGTCTGACCGCGAATGTGTCCAGCGGAATTTTTTTCCCTTGCGCCGTCAGCATGCGGCCATTGCGATGCCACAACACCAAGCTTTGTTGATCTTTAAAATAATTCGCCCCATAGTACACCAATAACTGCTCGCCCTGACGGATGTCGCGATTAGCTCGATAAATAATGACTTCTAGCCCAAACAATGAGTAACTCAGTGCCGTCACATTGGAACTTAGCCAGCGCTGGTCTTGTAATGCATGTTTTTTTTCCGAATGATTGACAAAGCGCGCAATATTGCCCTTGGTTGCTGCATCAATATCAAGCCTGAGCAGATCCGCACCACAGGTGAAGCCATAGACAGTAGCGGGTCCCTCTTTGGGGACTTTTTCGCCTACGTATGCCATCAGCATGCTGTCTTGTGCAAGCTTATGTCTTGCATATACGCCAAAACCCATTTTGACATTGATATAACGAATTTCAAGATCATCAAAACAGTCCGTACGCTGGCAGAATGCCAACACGTCCTCATCCGCCTGATATAAATCATCCGCCTGACAGGTGGATGGTAAATCTGCAAAGCGAATGGTTTGTGCTAAGACCATACTGTCCTGATAAACAAATGGCGCATTTTTAAAATAAGATACAATTCCTTCGAGCTGCGCGATGGTGAGATGTCGCTTGGCTGGTTGATTATGAGCAAGCGCAAATGGGATTTGATAGTCGGCACGGGTTTTGACAAAGCGCGGCGACGGCTTGATCTCAAAACAACAGGTGCTAGGCGCGGTTGATGTCAGCAAGGTGGCATATACCCGCCGTGGAACCTGTAAAAGTTGCGCAAAATCATCGTATTCGTAGACATAAGTCCCCGCTGCTACAGGCGCCATGGCTTCCTCAGTCAACAAGGGATGCTGAAAGCCAAGGGCCGTCAATTCTGCAGTGCTGACAAACATACTGTCATCTAAAAGACAACGCGCGGACAACATATCAATACTTGCCCGTTGATACGATGATGCACTGTTTTGATTGGTTAATGTGATTTTCACCCGTGCCACTCCCTAAATATCTATGATAAACTCTCATCCCCTAGATCGATATGAAGCAAGAAAACTATGCGTGTACTGGGTATTGAAACCTCGTGTGATGAAACTGGTTTAGCGATTTACGATGCCGAACATGGCTTGCTGGCCAACGTGCTCCACTCACAAATTGCAACACATCGACCACATGGCGGCGTGGTACCTGAATTGGCTTCGCGCGATCACATCAAACATATCGTGTTATTATTGCAAGAGGTATTGGCGAAAGCAAATCTTAGCAAACATGATCTCGATGCGGTTGCTTACACGGCAGGCCCAGGTTTAATTGGTGCGCTGCTGACCGGGGCATCGTTCGCCAAAAGTTTAGCGTATGCTTTGCGCATTCCAGCACTGGCCATTCATCACTTAGAAGCGCACATATTGGCCGCACAATTAGAAAATCCTAACATCACTTTTCCACTAACCGCACTGTTGGTTTCCGGCGGGCATAGCCAATTGATTGCCGCAAGTGGCTTAGGCCAGTATCAGTTATTGGGCGACACGCTCGATGATGCGGTCGGCGAAGCATTCGATAAAACAGCCAAACTGATGGGGATCCCCTATCCAGGAGGCCCTAAACTTGCCAAATTAGCAGAAAGCTACCAAGCGGATGTCCATGAAGCCCTGCGTTTCCCGCGACCTATGATCAACCGAGCGGATTTAAACTTTAGTTTCAGCGGCTTAAAAACACATGCGTTAACACAATGGCAAAAAAGCAATCAAGATCATGCCGCGCAAATCGCAATTGCGCACGCCTTTCAAACAGCGGTAGTAGAAACTTTGGCCAGCAAATGCCAACGTGCCTTATTAAGCACCGGTCATCAAACCTTAGTAGTCGCCGGTGGCGTCGGTGCGAACCAAGCACTGCGTCAATATCTCAAAGAAATGGTGCAAACCTTAGGTAAGGCCGTCTATTTTCCAAAAATCGAGTATTGCACAGACAATGGCGCCATGGTTGCCTATGCTGGCTATTTGCATCTACAAACGCAAGCAAGAGACAGTGATCTGGCCATTCAGGTCAAACCGCGCTGGCCTTTGGCCGAATTGTGCCCATCCATATCGTTATAAAAAGGGAGATAACATGATCATTCAAGCAATTAAAGGCAGGGAAATACTAGACTCTCGCGGCAATCCCACCATCGAAGCCGATGTGACGTTAACGAATGGCACCATCGGCAGAGCCAGTGTCCCATCAGGCGCTTCAACCGGTAGCCTCGAAGCTTTTGAATTGCGTGATCAAGACCGCAAACGTTATCATGGCAAAGGCGTACTCAACGCAGTGTCCTATATCAATCAAGATATTGCAGCGGCGCTACGGCATGCCAGTGTTGCCGATCAAGCCTTACTCGATACCACCCTATGCGAACTGGATGGTACCGCAAATAAGTCGCGTATCGGTGCCAATGCGATGTTGGCGGTCTCCCTAGCAGCGGCAAGGGCACGTGCCGCTGCTCAAAATATCCCCCTGGTGCAAGCCCTCAACAGTGGTGAGCCTATGGTCATGCCGGTGCCTATGATGAATATACTGAATGGTGGCGCGCACGCCGACAACAATGTCGATATTCAAGAATTTATGATTATGCCACTGGGAGCACCAGATTTTGCCAATGCCTTGCGTATGGGTGCAGAAATTTTTCATGGGTTAAAATCATTATTAAAACAACGCCACTTGAATACTGCCGTCGGCGATGAAGGCGGCCTAGCCCCTAATTTAAGATCAAATCGTGAAGCACTGGATTTGTTAAGCACAGCCACCGAACAAGCTGGTTTTACGCTTGGACAAGATATTGTCTTTGCTTTGGATGTGGCCGCCTCGGAATTGTTTCATGAGGGCCAGTATACCCTGGCATCCGAGCACAGAACATTTAGCAGCGCGGGTTTTGTCGAATATTATCAATCGCTATTAGCCGATTACCCTATTGTCAGCATAGAGGATGGTCTGCACGAAAGTGATTGGGATGGTTGGCAAATGATGACCCGCACATTGCCACACATTCAATTGGTTGCGGATGATCTCTTTGTAACCAATACCACGTTGTTGCAAAAAGGCATCGACCTGCATGCTGCCAATGCCATACTGATTAAGCTCAACCAAATCGGCACCCTCACCGAAACCTTACAAACCATGCGACTGGCACGCACGCATGGCTATAGCTGTGTGGTATCTCACCGCTCAGGAGAAACAGAAGACACCTTTATCGCCGATCTCGCAGTAGCCACTGGCTGTGGACAAATCAAAACCGGATCCTTATGTAGAAGCGATCGTGTCGCCAAATATAATCAATTATTACGAATTCAGGAACTCATGGCGCTGCCATATGCAGGGCGGTCGGTAGTCAGGGGCTAAGCAATCGGCAAATCTGGTCAAGCTTTTACCTGGCTGTTTACCAAATTATCACTTTTTTTAAACAGCGTGTATACTAATATAAAGATCTGAACCGATTGGTATAATAGTATGCAGACATTAAAAGTAATTGATGTCACGTTGCGAGATGGTGGACATCGTGTAAACTTTAACTTCAGCGATGCCGACATTGACAAAATTTTGCCAATGCTCGACCAGACAGGTGTTGCTTACGTCGAAGTCGGTTACCGCAATGGCACGTACCCGTATGATGCAGAGGTAGGCCCATCTGGTTTATGCCAGCAGGCTTACTTGCGCAAATGCCGCGATTGCTTGCCACATGTGCGCATGGCTGTGATGGCTTACCCGCAGTATATCACTGCCCACGATATGCACGAATTAAAAGATGTGGGCGTAGACTTACTGCGGATCTGCGTCATCAGAGGCGAACTGCCGCAAGCCATACAAACCGCGGAGCTGGCGCATCATCATCACATGGACGTTGCCCTAAATATTACCCAAACGTCAAAATATACCGATGAAGCCTTAGACGAGGTGGTAGCGCAAATCGCTCACCTACCGTTAAAAGCCATTTATTTAGCGGATTCTAATGGCAGCCTCACCCCAACAGATATCAAAGCACTGTATGCGAAATACACCACCATCTACCACACGCCATTTGGTTTCCATGCACACGACAACCTTGGTCTGGCGCAAGCCAACACGATCGCTGCCATCGAGGAGAACGCCGAATTTATTGATTGCTCGTTGACCGGTCTAGGCAAAGGCATAGGCAACCTACGCGCTGAATTTTTTCTCGCGTACCTGCAAAAAATGCACCTCGGCAACTATGCACTGGATCAATGCTTGATGGCCGCCAATTACGTACGCCGAACCTTTTATGGCCCAGAAGATGGCTTGCATTTAGATGATTTCTTGCATGCGATCAACAATCATTGATGGCTGTTGGGGTTGCTTTATCGCTGATTGTGCAACAGCTGTAAAAACAACCCAGCAGTCGCTGTTGCCGTGTGTTGCCATTGAAACGGCTGGGCTTGCT
>DAIOSQ010000111.1:0-5866 GCA_036752465.1 Legionellaceae bacterium
GCAGCAGCGTATTCATCGATCCCTGGATGTCTTAGAGGTGGATAACATCCGAGAATTGAGCAAAACGGGCGAAGCAATCCGCGCATGGATTACCTCTGCACCATTTTTGCCAGAGTTCGTAGACGCTGTCCATGCTGCATATCGTCAGTTGGCTGGTGATATTGGCCACTCGCAGTTTTCGGTTGCTGTGCGTTCTTCCGCAACCGCAGAAGATCTGCCCGATGCCTCTTTTGCTGGTCAGCAGGAAACCTATCTGAATGTTAAAAGTATCGATGAAATATTAAAGGCGATCAAACTGGTTTTTGCATCTTTGTATAATGATAGAGCGATAGCGTACCGTGTGCATCATGGATTTAAGCATGATGAAGTTGCCATATCGGCTGGAATTCAGCAAATGATTCGCAGTGATGTTGCGGCCAGTGGCGTTATGTTTACTATCGATACCGAGTCAGGCTTTGGTGATGTTGTGCTGATCACTTCTTCTTATGGGCTGGGTGAAATGATAGTCCAGGGGGCCGTGAATCCCGATGAATTTTATGTCCATAAACCAGGGTTGATTGCGGGTAGGCCGGCCATCATTCGAAAGACCCTAGGTTCGAAACAAAGCATGATGATTTATAATGATGATGCCGGTTGTGATAGTGCAGTCAAAATTATTCCAGTGTCCGCCCAGATGCAACGGGTATATTCATTATCTGGGCCAGAGATAGAACATCTGGCTACCCAAGCATTGGCGATCGAACAACATTACGGTCGACCCATGGATATTGAATGGGCTAAAGATGGTGTCGATGGTAAGCTGTATATTCTACAAGCTCGACCTGAAACAGTTAAAAGTCGTGCAAATAAAAAATCTCTGGAACGATATGAGTTAAAAGCCAAAGGTATCGTATTGTCTGAAGGTCGTAGTATTGGTCAGCGCATTGGGCAAGGACGCGTCAGGGTTATTCATGATGTCAGCGAAATGCATCGAGTGGAGCCAGGCGATGTGTTGGTATCGGACATGACAGATCCTGATTGGGAGCCGGTGATGAAACGTGCTGCAGCCATTGTGACGAATCGTGGTGGTAGAACGTGTCACGCCGCTATCATTGCACGTGAATTAGGTATTCCCGCAGTGGTGGGTTGCGGCGATGCGACCAAGGTGATTCAAGATGGTGTTGAAGTAACAGTGTCTTGTGCTGAAGGTGATACAGGGTATGTTTATGATGGGTTATTGCCATTTGAGCATGTCACCCTAGATGTCGATAATATGCCGCAACTTCCGGTCAAGATTATGCTGAATGTTGGCAACCCTGATAGGGCATTTTCATTCCAAACGGTCCCTAATGCCGGTGTTGGTTTGGCTAGATTAGAGTTTTTGATATCAAACACCATTGGCATCCATCCTAAGGCTTTGCTAGAGTTTGATACGATAGCTGATGCAAGCTTAAAGCAATTTATCGCCGAAAAAACTTGCGCCTATGAAACTCCAGTGGAATATTATATCGAGCGCTTAAAAGAAGGGATAGCCACCATAGCTGCTGCATTTTATCCCAAGCCTGTCATTGTGCGTTTATCTGATTTTAAATCCAATGAATACGCCAATTTGGTTGGCGGCCAATTGTATGAACCGCACGAAGAAAATCCGATGTTAGGGTTCCGTGGGGCTGCCCGCTATGTATCACCTCTTTTCCAAGATTGTTTTGCTCTGGAGTGTATAGCCTTACGCCGCGCGCGCGAGCAGATGGGGTTAAGTAATATTCAGGTGATGGTGCCGTTTGTGCGCACCATTGCGGAAGCGAGCTCTGTCATTGAGGTATTGAAAAATCAGGGATTAGAGCGCGGCGTAGATGACTTAAAAATAATTATGATGTGTGAGTTGCCTTCAAATGCATTATTGGCGCATCAATTCTTGGAGTATTTTGATGGTTTTTCAATTGGTTCGAATGATTTGACCCAACTAACCCTTGGTTTGGACCGTGATTCTGGCCTAGTAGCTGCGCAATTTGATGAGCGTGACGCTGCGGTTAAAGCATTATTGCACATGGCCATTTCTGCATGTAAACAAGCGGGAAAATATATTGGTATTTGTGGGCAAGGGCCATCGGATCATCTTGATTTTGCCCACTGGCTAATGGCTGAGGGGATAGAGAGCATGTCACTAAATCCAGACTCGGTGTTGGCAACCAGTTTATTTTTAGCGGAACGATAAGTCTTATGCACCAGGATCCAGTTGTCGGCGTGATTATTGCTGTCACCGTATTATATATTTTCAGTCTTACCGGTCGATATATTGCACAAAAATTCCATCAGCCTAGTGTATTGGGCGAACTGTTGATGGGTGTGGTGTTGGGAAATGTTGGTTATTTGCTTGGCGTGCAACTCGTTTTTATCATTCGAGAGGGATCGGCTATTTACACCATCACCCATGAGTTGCTTCAAGGTGTTGCTCTGCCGCAAGCAATTGCACAGGCTGTGGCCCAACGAGACGTGCCTGCCCTTATGACGGCCTTAAGTGGGCCAGGCGGTCTGAATCTCCTAAAAATTTCTTATGTTGTAGATATTTTATCGCGTTTCGGCCTGATTTTTTTGATGTTCCTTGTAGGGTTAGAAAGTTCGGTCGATGATCTCAAGAAAACCGGCAAGGAGTCGCTCATAGTAGCTTGTATAGGTGTGTTAGCGCCGATTGTACTTGGGTATCTAGCGGTCAGTTTGTTAATGCCTGAAGCTTTACTTAAAACACAAATATTTCTAGCAGCCACGCTCTCTGCGACCAGTGCGGGCATTACCGCTAGGGTCTTTAAAGATCTGCGCAAGTTGCAAACACGCGAAGCCAGTACCATCCTCGGTGCTGCGATGATTGATGACATTCTGGGGTTAATGATTTTGGCTATTGTTAGCGCTATTGTCGTGAGTGGCAGTGTGCACCTAGGCAAAATTATTATGATCCTTGTTGACGCAACGCTGTTTTTCACAGTTACCTTGTGGCTGGGGCCATGGCTGTTGAAGCACACCATCCGGTGTTTAAAATTTTTGGATCCCTGGGAAACTAAATTTGCAGTCGCATTTTTGCTGATGATGATCCTGGCAAGCTTTGCTGCACTCGCACAACTGGCTACCATTATTGGCGCTTTTATTGCTGGTTTGCTGATCAAAGAAGAGTATTTCCATGATCATAAAAGCTTGTTGACCATACACAATTTAGTTGCCCCTATTGAAGCACTGTTGGCACCCCTATTTTTCATTTTGGTGGGGTTGCAGGTTAAGTTGGAATTATTTATGCGTGTTGATGTCATAAGCTTGGCGGTAGCGTTAGTTATAGCAGCGGTCATTGGCAAGCTACTGAGTGGCTTGGGCGGGCATCGCCAAGATGATCGATGGCTGATAGGTATAGGTATGTTGCCACGTGGAGAGGTTGGTTTGGTGTTTGCATCTATCGGTAAAACACTTGGTGTGGTCACGGATGATGTGTTTTCAGCGATCATTTTGATGGTCATTGTGACTACCGTGATTACCCCAATTTGGTTAAAATCGCGTTATCAGAAAAAAATGGATTGACTTATGTTGCCTAATGCTCGGGATATATTGGCAGATGTTACGCGTGCCTTACAAGAAGATGTCGGTGATGGTGACGTTACCGCAGTATTATTACCGGAGCGCTGCCGCGTAAAGGCTCATATTATTTCCAGAGAGCCTATGGTGGTATGTGGTCAAGCCTGGGTCAATATGGTTTTTGCTACGCTCGATGAGGATATACATATCCAATGGTTAGTCGCAGAAGGTAGTGTTCAATCAGAGCCTACGGTTCTATGTGAGATCAGTGGCTGGGTACGTCCGTTATTAACCGGGGAACGTACGGCACTCAACTTTTTACAAACATTATCTGGTACGGCAACCAAGACACATCAATTCTGTCAAGCTTTAGCCGGTACACATACTAAGTTACTGGATACGCGCAAGACCTTGCCTGGCTTGAGAAAAGCGCAAAAATATGCGGTCCAGTGTGGCGGCGCGCATAACCACCGTATGGGATTGTATGATGCATTTTTAATTAAAGAAAACCATATCAAAGCCGCTGGTTCGATTACTGCAGCTGTGCAGCAAGCCCGGGGGCTTGCTGCACAGCTGATGATCGAAGTTGAAGTCGAAACGTGGCAGCAATTTCAAGAGGCGCTCAGCTTAAATCTCTCGCGTATTATGCTTGATAATTTCGATGATACTATGTTGGCCGAAGCTGTCTTGATGAGTCGGGAGAAAAGCTGTACCTTAGAAGTTTCTGGTGGCGTGTCATTAGCTAATGTCAGAGCATTGGCGCAGACCGGCATTGATTATATTTCCGTAGGTGCATTGACAAAGTCCGTGCAGGCTATTGATCTAAGTCTGCTTATTCGAGAAGTACTATGAGTTTTACTATTGTCATGACAGGAGGGGGCACAGCAGGCCACGTCATTCCTAATATTGCTTTAATCGAACAATTAAAACAAGAAGCCTGGCAATTGCATTATATCGGTGCAAAAGATGGGGTGGAAGAGCGCATGGTGCTGGCGCAACAAGTGCCGTTTTATGCAATACGCTGTGGCAAATTACGCAGATATTTCAGTTGGAAAACGTTCTGGGAACCGCTCAATATTCTTGCAGGGATCATGCAAGCTTACCGCATCATTCGCCGCATCAAACCTAACATTGTTTTCTCTAAGGGTGGTTTTGTATCCTTTCCAGTTGTGGTGGCTGCTTGGTTGAATAACGTTCCAATCGTGATTCATGAGTCTGATATGACCCCTGGGTTAGCCAATCGCATGAGCTTTCCCTTTGCCAGAAAAATTTGCGTGACCTTCGCAACGACGAACACGCAACACAATCGTCCTGTTGTCATTACAGGCTCACCCGTCAGAGCAAACATATTCACCGGCGACCGCCACAAAGCGCTGCAATATTGTCAATTTAGCGGTAAAAAACCCTGTTTATTGATTATCGGTGGAAGTATGGGCGCGCAAAATATCAATCGTTGTGTACATAGCGCGGTGGAGATATTATGCCAAACATTTCATGTGATACACGTCTGTGGCAAAGGCAAAATGGATTCTGCCACAGCTCACGCAGACTATCGACAATTTGAGTATATCGATGAGGAGATGGCTGATGTGCTTGCCTTGAGCGATATGGTGGTGGCGCGAGCAGGTGCAAATACAGTTTTTGAATTACTTTGCTTAGCAAAACCACACGTTTTTATCCCATTATCGCGTAAGGTGAGCCGTGGTGACCAAATTCAAAATGCAAAATTTTTCGAACAACAAGGGATTAGCGTGGTATTAGATGATGACAAGCTAAGCAAAGAAACATTGCTGGCTGCCATAGCTGACGTCCACCATAGGCAAGCTGAAATTATCGCACATATTAAACAACTCAATATCTTACCGGCAAACCAAAAAATTATTGATATACTGACGCATGAAGCGACGCAGCGCTTTTGGTGAACTCCATAGCAAAGCTGTGGAGCATCTGGCGTGTACGATCAAGGGTTCAGACCGATTTTGTTCTATTATGGAACAAGATTGTGGTTATATTTGCGCAGACACCAAGCCCAATAAGCACCCAGAAAATAGTCTCAAAATGTCCGGAATATAGGACAATATAGCCAGTTAAGGTGGGTGCGCAAAACCCCGCCAAAGCTAACACTGCTTCCATAATGCCCAATGCGGTGCCGGCACGTGCTTTAACTATATCAATATTGACTGCATAGTAAGCAGCGTTAGCGCTCATGGAAAAGCCTATAGCAAGTGCTATGAACAACATCGCGATATCCGCGCGATGCGTGTAAATGATTGCCACAATACATAATTCGGCGAGTACTTGCGAGATTAAAATAGGATAGGTACGTGACGGC
>DAIOSQ010000112.1:0-5828 GCA_036752465.1 Legionellaceae bacterium
AATTCAGAAGATATTTATGCAGGTATTGAATGGCAGCTTTAACTAGGCGGGTTGTTCCTGAGCGCGACACGGGTTTAATTCCAATCCCACAGTGATCAGGAAAACGTATTTTTTTTACATGCATATCATGGCGCAAAAACTGGATGATTTTTTGTGCTTCAGGCGTGTCAGCTTCCCACTCGATACCTGCATAAATATCTTCTGAATTTTCGCGAAAAATAACCATATCTGTTTTCCACGGCTCTTTCACAGGGCTTGGGGTACCTTCAAAATAGCGTACAGGTCGCAAACATATGTATAAATCCAGATCCTGTCGTATGGCAACGTTCAGTGAGCGTAAGCCTCCACCAACAGGTGTAGTCAGCGGCCCTTTGATGGAAACCGAAAAACGTCGCATGGCTTCTAATGTTTCCTGTGGTAGCCATACCGCATCACCATAGATGTTTAGGGCTTTTTCCCCTGCATAAATTTCCATCCATGCAATTTTTTTCTGGCCTGCATACGCTTTTTGCACTGCATAATCAACAACCTGGCGCATTGCCGGCGTAACATCCACACCGATACCATCGCCCTCAACAAAAGGAATAATTGGACAATCAGGTACATTCAATGTGAAATCAGCATTCACCTTAATGGCTTGACCTTGCACAGGAACAGAGATTTTTTCAAATGACATAGCAGTGACTCCATCAAAAAAAATTTATCATAGCACGCAGGTGATAAATGTCCTATCCTCTGTAGCATGATGTGCGCGCACTTTTTTGTAGCCAATCAACCAGAATCACCACCCACGGCCATAATAACGCACTGATCAAAGGTGGACATATCATACCAAGTATCGTTACCGGATAATTGAGAAATGTCTCAATAACATCAAGCACCACTTGATAGATGCAACAGAACAATGCAATTAGACTCATTTGTTGAGCTATGGTGTACAAACGAAATCTACGCATTTTGCTGGTTGTTAGCCATAAGCTCGCAATCAGTGCAAACGAGTGCACCCCTGTGGTCGTGGTCAATAACACATCGAGCAAGATGCCAATTAGGAATGTATGCCACAAACGAATATACTTGGGGAAATAAAACTGCATCATCAGCAGCCATAGTACGGTCCAAAGCGGGCGAAATGCTGCCCAGAGCTCTGGTAATGGCACGATGGTTAACATCAGAGCACACACCAGGACCAAAAACAAGCGCGCATACAGCAACATCAGCCTTCTCCAATCAACGTATGCAAGCGTTGATGAATTTGCTCCGTCAACAACTCATGCTCCTGCTCTGGCCAGATAATAAGCACCAATCGACTGCGATTAAGCTCAGCAACCGGCGATACCAAAATTGTAATGAAATCTTCGCCTGAAATACGCACGATTTTTTCAACTCGCCCAACCGGATACCCTTCCGGATAGCGCCGACCCAAACCTGAAGTAACCAATAAATCGTTAACCGCAACAGCAGAAGTCTTAGGCAAATTGATAAGCATAAGATGATTCATATCATTGCTGCCGACCAATATGCCACGCTCACCGGTCCGATCATCGCGTATGGGCACAGCACACCTGGCATCCGAGATCAACATAACGGTACTGGTCATTGAACCGACATCAATAATTTGTCCCATCACGCCTTTCGCATCGAGGACTGGCTGACCAACGGTGACACCATCACGGGAACCTTTGTTCAAAACGAGCAATTGCCGTGTACTGCTGGCTGCAACCGCAAGAATTTCTGCTGCCATCGATTTAATCTGACTTGTATGCGCGGCTGATAGCAATTGCTTTAACTGGTGATTTTCATGTTTTAACGTGATGAGTTTTTGTAGCTCCGCTTCAAGCAGTACTTGTTGATAGCGCAGTTGCATATTTTCATCGATTAAATCAGTCTTGGTACGAAACAATGTTTGTACTTGTTGCACCAGTTTGACAGGATAGTCCAGCAGGTATTGTAGAGGTGAAATAACAAAAGACACAGCAAGCCGCATATGCTCCATGGACTGAAAGCGACAATCGGCAACAATAACCACAAAACAGAGCAATAAAGTACACGCGTACTTTATTGTCACCTGTTTGCCTGTATAGAACAATCTATCCTGATCGTTATTCTGTAGAGAGGAAATCACCACCACGTAAATCCATAGTTTCTAAGGCTTTGCCACCACCACGAGCGACGCAAGTGAGTGGGTCTTCAGCGACTAATACGGGAAGCCCCGTTTCTTCCATCAGTAGGGTATCCAAATTTTTCAAGAGCGCCCCTCCTCCCGTCAGTACCATGCCGCGCTCAGCGATATCAGCGGCAAGTTCGGGCGGCGCCAATTCTAGAGCTGCTCGTACCGCACCTACAATACCAGATAATGGCTCTTGCAATGCTTCAAGAATTTCTGCGCTGGTTAAAGTAAAGCTACGGGGCACCCCTTCAGCCAAGTTACGCCCGCGCACCTCTATTTCAAATAAGTCACGACTCGGATAGGCTGAACCAATTTCATGTTTAATGCGTTCAGCTGTGGTTTCACCAATCAACGTGCCATAATTTCTGCGGACGTAAGAAACTATGGCATCATCAAACTTATCGCCACCAATACGCACAGACTGATGATACACTATGCCACTAAGTGAGATAATAGCCACTTCAGTGGTACCACCACCAATGTCCACCACCATCGAACCACTGGCCTCTTCCACCGGCATGCCTGAACCCAATGCAGCAGCCATAGGTTCTTCAATCAAAAAGACTTCGCGGGCACCCGCACCCATGGCTGATTCTCGAATGGCACGGCGCTCAACTTGGGTTGAGCCACAAGGCACACACACCAAAACCCGCGGACTGGGGCGCAGGAAACGATTTTCATGTACTTTATGAATAAAGTGCTGCAACATTTTCTCGGTTACAAAAAAATCAGCAATGACGCCATCTTTCATCGGTCTAATGGCGTTAATATTACCAGGAGTCCTACCCAACATACGTTTGGCTTCAATGCCAACCGCAGCCACTCTTTTTTGACCTGATTCATTGCGCAATGCCACCACAGAGGGCTCGTTCAAAACGATGCCCTTCTCTCGAACGTATATCAATGTATTGGCAGTACCCAAGTCAATGGATAAATCATTCGAAAACACACCCCGTAATTTTCTCAGCATAAATAACACAACCTCGCGTATTTTTTGC
Organism: Legionellaceae bacterium; assembly: GCA_036752465.1. Classification (GTDB taxonomy): domain Bacteria; phylum Pseudomonadota; class Gammaproteobacteria; order Legionellales; family Legionellaceae; genus DAIOSQ01. Next base: position 3,166 of record DAIOSQ010000112.1, read on the forward strand.
AACATTTTAACTGAAGTCGCTACAAATATCGATATTTTCTTTTACACGAGATCTTATGGTGCTAAGGCATTTCGACAGACCCTAATACCATCCGTAATAATCGGCACCATAGCCGCAGCTATTGCCTTTGTTAGAACTGCACTGTGTGCAATTATTTTTCGTACAGTCACTCGGGGTATAGCTAGAGGTATCCATGCCACAGCAACCCGCTAATATCAGCGCAAACCCACCCAGCAACACTCTAGATAGTTTTTTCATAGGATGTCCTTTTCACAATAGATGCACTATGAATATACATTCAACATTCAAAATAATCAAATAAATTGTGTGTTATTTGTTTTAAATATGAGCTATAATGCTTATATATGACACCTTGGTTGGAAAAACATATGCAGCAGACCATCCACACACTGATGCAGCTAGAGCTTGCTGAATTAGACCAGCTGTTAACTTTTGTCACAGAACATCAGCTCCGTCTCCAGGATATCGACATCCTCTTTAACATTGAAAACCTCGAGGCAGGTCGCTATCAGCCTGGTTCAACTGCTGTTAGCCTGGAGAATTTTGATTGGATTTTAACACCAGACGAATTAAAAACTTTTAGGGGTAAGCCATCTTTTACAGCGAACGAGCTGCTTAACTTACATCGCAGACATATCAATTCACTTGCGCCGACTTATGTAACTGAACTGCAAAAACTGCGCAAGCAACCATATGTTTCTAAAGTACAAGCTTTTTTAGCAGCGTTGCGACAAGATTTTACAGCAGATATCTACTTACGAAATGACGCGCACGAGGATGTCTTAATACGCGCCCAAAATTGGCAAGACGCGTTGAGCACCTTGCCTAACGATCAATTACGCGGCATTGATCAGCAATCGCTAGACAAGCTCAATAAGGTGTATGAAGTTTTGGGCTACACCGGTACACATGCCTTTAGAATAATGGAGATGCATAATAATCTTTACCAAATCATTGAAAACGCCAAATTAGTCGAAATAAAACCAATCATGCACACATATCTCGCCCATTTGCAAGCGCAGCTAACCAAACACGACCTTATTGCCAAGCAAGATGACGACTTTGGCCATAAGAACGATCAACCATTAACGGCAATTGAAACTTGCCTGGTGAACCGCTACAAGAGCATCGCAGCGTTACAACAGAAACTTAGCTCCAGTATGGTGTTAGATGATGCGCTCCGTGGTGAAATCGTCACTGCCTTGCGTACCTGTATACATAATAAACCAAGCTGGTTCGAACTGCCCCTGCTGGAGAAAGTATTGGATATCTTGAGTTGTGGCGTGCGTCCGTTGATAGGTAGGTTTTTTTCTGCAGAAACCAAAACGTACAAACAGGTCGATTCAGTTCTCAATAGCAACCGTCCGCAATCGACTTAACCCTTAGACCTCAGACGTAGGTGCGCTTTGTACAAGCCATGCCTAGCTAACAAAGCATAGCGAAAATGCGCGATCTTCGGCTAGAATAAAGATAGAGTGATTCAATGCGAGGATGATCATATGATCGCCACGACGAAACAAAAAGAAAAAATACCAGACGTATGGGTACATGCTCGCCCTCAACAATCCCGCAGCAAATCTGGATTAGCTCGCACAACAGCTGCTGATCGTGCAGCCAGCCATTCGCGCTGGTTTGCTGGTTTGCCTAGCATCAGCACATTGCAGTGGCCTCAACGACCTGTATTTTTCCTGTTGTTGGGGGCCGTGATCATAGTCGTGACCACATGTCTCCCCAGTACTGCTGCGGCAGCTAAGCCGGAAGTTAATCGCGCAGCACTTGATAGGCCCTGCCCTAAATGTTACCCAACCGCACAAATCAATCAAATCCAACCGCACCGCTATGGCAATGGCTGTCAGAAAAGATGCATATCCCGTTATTGGTCCAATCAAATTGAGTGTGCACACCTGTGTTATAAGGATTTAAACATAAAATAAATAAACGCACATACTACGCTGTGCTCTAAAGGCTCTTGGGTTTATCGTGTTCGGTCGCTGTCTGACCGGCCTCATCCGTTGTGCCTATTAGATTTTGTAAGCGCTCTTTAGTCGCCGTAGTAACACCGGTTGCTGCATGATCCAGAAGGTGCGCGGCTAAATAGTTAGCAACATCTTTAAGGAGACGGATTCCATTGGCTGACTTAAGCACACCATGCTTTTTTCCCGAATCAACATTAAATGCCTCTGGCACCATCACTCTGCCTCCCAGATCAGTAACTATCGCTGACACCTGTGTTTTCACCTCAGGCGAAAAGCGCGCATCATGATCATCGAGTACCGCATAAATGAATTGATGAAGCAACAGTTCTGGCTTAGTATGCGAACCAGCTGAAAAACGCACACCATTGGCAATTTGTGCCTGCAAATAGTCTTTAAAGTGAGCAAACAACAACTCAATTGGGGCTTCATTGCCCGCGGGTTTCTCCGGATTGCTTGCATATTGCTCTGGTTCAGCTGCTGCAACGCGCTTTAATTGCATTGCGGCATCGATTAGGGTTTGACGTGCGACTGCGCACGCCTCATATTCCGTCTCTAATGCGCTAAATTTTTTTTGCCATTCATCACTGGGATCTTCCTGAAAACCGTCTTGCTTCTGTTTCGCTCTCAGTTCATCAAGCATAGCGTTGATGTGTCTGTCGAGTTGAC
>DAIOSQ010000113.1:0-5783 GCA_036752465.1 Legionellaceae bacterium
TTGATCCATTATCAATCACAATGATTTCAATCAAACCCAGATAATTTTGTTTAAGTATACTTTCAATGGTGCTTTTTATATTAGTTTCTTCATTATACGCAGGTACCAGGACTGAGATATTTAACCAATGATCGACTGGTTTATCTTGAGGACGTTTATCAAAAAGATATGCTGCCAATAAAAAAACATTCATGAACCCAGGAAGCAATGCAATTAAAGAAATACCAAGAAAAGCAAGTGGCAAACTAATATAGGATCCGAGATCTCTAATCCAGGGCAAGCAAACCCACGCACACAAAGTAAACCAGCCTAAAGCAATAGCGAGGGAAAGAGTAAATTTTACTTTCACTGGAATGTACATATATCATCCATAAATCATGCGACAACCGATAATCCTGAAAAACGCAGTTACCATCGTCGCAGCGATCAAGGTGTATTGCGTTTTTCAGGGTAATATACCCTAGATTGAGTGTATTGTCCTCATTGTTCAGGAGAAGCACTCATCGGATCAAGGCTCTTTTAACCACAACAATAATAAGGCTCCTAGCAACAAATACATAGGTAAAACAGATAGCGCCGTATGATAGCTATGCAACGAAAATTGACGCACGCCATTAACAATCTGACCATCCCAACCCAGATCTAACAGTTTGCCAATAAATGGCTCTGTTAGTGCATCAAGTACCGCATCACTGCTATTTATCATGGCAATGACGGTTGCGGTTCGTGAGATGTGGTTTATTTCCTTACCGATGGCAAACACCAGCATAAAAGAACCCAATCCAAAGCCAAACAAAAAGAGTAAAATGCCTAAACAGTACCCAGGTAATGGATGGCAATACAAAACCATAGTGATGGCAACACATGCAATCAAAGTACTGACCAACATAACATAACGCCTATTTGCCAAACGATCGGAAAGCAATCCTAGCAGCGGACTGCCCAGTCCTAAGCCAATAAACACCAAAGAGACCATGGAAGCGGCTGTTGTTTTGTTGAGATGATACGCTTGCTCTAGAAATGGATTGCCCCATAGGCCACCAAATACCGCGACAGGTGCAAAAGCAAGCCCTCCGTATAGGGTCAATAACCAGTTTTGTTTGCTTTTAAAAACCTGGACTATTTCTTTGAACGTGATACTCGATGTGCTTGTATGCGGTTGTGAAATAACTGGTGTATCCCTGACCACTAGCCAGAATACACATGCCAATCCAAAACCAACTTCCCCTACGATTGATAAACAATATTGCCAACCAAATTGCTTGATGAACCAAGCCAAAGGCGCCTGACCAAAGACCGCACCAGCCATCGCAGCAGTGGCTAACAAGCCACTAACACATGCATACTGTTTGGGTGGAAACCACACAGCTGCCAGTTTCATATAAGAAACTGTGGCGAAAGCTACTCCTACTCCCATTAAGGCTCGAGACGAACCGGCCATCGCTATAGTAGAGGATTGCGCAAATAACCAGACACCAGCTGCACTGCTCAAAATAGCTGCCGCAGTCAGCCAGCGAATACTATACTTATCAAGCAAAAAACCGACCAATAACTGCGTTATCAGGTAAGCATAATAAAAGGTCGCTGCCAAGCCACCAAGCCCGGCTGCAGTTAAGGCAAATTTTTGCATCAATTGGTCTGTTATGATACTTGGAAATATTTGTAATACATATTTATAAAACAAAAAACAAGCAGCCAACCCCATCACCAAAAACGGGTAGGCCCACATCAAGCTTATTTCGGTACGTGCTACAGACTTAACCATCATAAATCTCTCTCATATTGTTTTGAAAAGTTAACGGTCACCGCTCTCGTAGCAGAAAACTTTAGCTATAAAGTGTTTAACCCTATAACCAAAATTCACATAGAGGGGGGACAATTGCCGAATAAAGATTCATTGAGCGAGCATAATCGGGGAAGACCTGTCTTAACGTGCTTTATTATCCGCTCACCGTTAACACAGGCGAATAATACCAATCAAAATAAGAATAATGGGTAAAAAACTGTCCATAGGGGGATGCCAGATGAGGCTGCTGTGTGAGGCATATAAGTCATTGTTCACTTTTTTCATGGGTGGCTCATATAAAAAGGCTTTTTCATATTAACATCATTTTTTATTGTAACCGTGACTTCAATTAACTTAGGCCGAACCATGTTATGCGAAAAATCCGATTTGTTAAAGCCGTCAAGTGTTTATTCTTCGTCTAGTAGTATCATCTCAAAATCTTCTTTGCTGGCCCCACAATCTGGGCAAAACCAATTTTCTGGCACGTCTTCCCAAAGAGTACCTGGCTCTATACCCTCTTCGGGCCAACCTTCCGCCTCGTTGTATACGAAACCACAAATGACACATAGATATTTTTTATAATTATGCATACCGCAATCATCTTAAAGTATTGTGTGAGGGTTGCATTATATATCTTACCTCAATCATAGTAAATTCTAATCTATCTGCGTATCATGGTTAAATACAGCCACCCTCTGATAGCTCATCTGCAGACTCATCTTCACCGATTTTTTCTTGCAGCTCTGCAGTTAAGTTAGTGTTTAGCGAGCTGTTTGCTAAAGAAGTTTCTGACTCATTAGCCAACGCGCACTCTTCGATTGAAAAGCATCCGCTTCTCGCTACCGCTGCATACATCTTTTCAGCATCGAAGCTTCTGGCAAAGTTCGGCACTCGTCGCAGCAGATTGTCTAGTTGCTCCAGGAAGTTCTGTGGCTCCGTAACATATGGCAAAAAATAGTCAATTTTCTGCCTAAATCGATCAGGATATGCCGCCAGCAGCGTGTCTAAAAACTCGAGTTGTTGCGGACTAAAGGCAGTATGTGTGGTTTTCGCAATACAATATTGGGTCACAGAATCAGGATATTGTTGCCCTTGCCGCATCTTTTCATGCAAAACTGCGTTCGCAAAAAAATCTCGAGGTGCTTTGCCCCCTGTGCCGAGTGTGACGTAACGAATATCCGGGTTGGCTTGCAGGAGCTTGGTGGCAAAATCGCTCAGCATCGATTGCACGACTGGCCAAGCCACCTCACCCTTCAAACATTCGACCGAGTCCAGACAGATATTATTGGTTTGGCTTCGCCAAATATACGATTGGCAAACTATTTTAAAATCCTTATCGTTGATTTCACCATCAACCACTAATGCAGGGTTACCTTCTTTTTTACGCTGTTTCAACATAACATACACGCCATTGTCGTTTAGTGTTGCTGCATCTTTAACACATGCGTCTGCCCCACCCCCTATGGATTGACAACAATCCGTAATATCACCCATGATTAAAATGCGCTTATCCGTGACAGGTACTTTTACCCAGTATAATCCGGCGCTAGCAGCGGACCCTTGTATGATCAGATCAGGAATGGTATCGTGTGACTTTTTTGGCCAAACAGTGTCGATATATTCTAAACAAAGCTCAAATCGGCAATCATCAACCTCATATCTATGACATATCTCAGCAAAAGCAAAGTCTTCATCTCCTCTAGAGTAGCGGCACAATGCAGCAATTGTGTTGGCTTCGCGCAGATCGCAGGGTGCGCGTCTGGGATCATCAGGATTGGCTTGTTTAGCGATTTTCTCTTCAATTTTTGCTGCGATTGCTAGGAAAGGAAACGATCGTACGTGTTCTTTTTTAATAAATGCACGCCACCCCTCTATATCACTGATAACGTTGGCTTTAGGTAAACGTAACTTACCAAGCAGCATGTCATAAAAAGGGTGCTCTTTTTCACTTTCGCTACCGCTGGTAACCAGTTTAAATGTTTCCTTGGCTATAACGTCGAATGGTTTTGCCGGCATGTGATTAGGATCAACAAACAGTGCCATAAGCTTATAAGCGTAATCATAAGCCATTGTGTCTCCTGGCATATTATTTTTTTCGAATAACACAATCATAGTCCGACAAGCTACCGCTAAATCAATAAATAATGCCTGCAAGTCGTGCAATGACTCTTCACTGAGATCGGCGAAATAACCATATTTTTTATTGAGAAGGCCAAATTGCGCAGCCGCACCATTGACGCTCCAATCAACTGCTGTTAGTGATCGCAGCCGCAGCAAGGCAGCTGCAGCGTCATCCGTATCTGAGAGGGCAAATATCTCACCAAGTACTTGCTTCAATTGGGGATAATTGCTCCTAAATCGAGAGTCTTCGCTTAGTGCTCTTAATACGTCAGCATCAGCTGCTTGCTTAGGTAAATCTGTAAAAAATATGGCTTTTAATTTACTTTTTAATTGACTCAGCGGCGAAGGTCTTCCGGCCACATGTGCCGCCTGAGTGGGCGTGGCAACATTCTCTGCGAAATAATCAATGATCTTCGCACTTGTCAACAACGGATTATTCAAATAAAGCATAGTCAACCATAATCGCCATTCATATAGTCATAGTATAGCGGTAATTCATGATTTTGCTCTGAGCACTGATTTACTGCCGTTTATTGAGTCTCATCGGTATCTTGCAATGCTTGCTGATTTTTGGCCGCCAACTCTTTGCTTAATTCGCTGACATCCACAGCTAAGGCTTGGTTGACCAAGTCCAGCAATGCAGATTCTGGCATGCTGCCTGCTTCAGAGTAAATAGCAATGCCTTCTTTGAATACCATGAGATGTGGTATAGATCGAATATTAAACAGCTCTGCCAATGCCGACTCCTGCTCAATATTAATTTTGACAAACATAATTTCCGGACATTGTGTTGCAACCTTAGCAAATACATCAGCAAATTGCTTGCATGGTTCACACCACTTTGCCCAAAAATCAAAAAATATTACATTATGTTGCTGAATAAACACTTCAAAATTATCCGTATGCACGCCGTCTTCGATGAGGTTCATGCTAAGCTCCCTGTTGTATCGCCATTAAAATCCGCTGAAATATTTGATCAACACTGCCCTCGCCTGATACTTCGTGAAATTTAGGTGCGTGCGGATCAATGCTGGCAAGATCACGATAATAACAAATTAAAGGTTCAGTTTGCATATAGTATACATCCAGCCGCTTACGAATAATGGCTTCTTTATCATCCTCTCTGATCACCAGAGGATCACCGGTTTCATCATCTAACCCAGAAACTCTGGGCGGATTATATTCAATATGGTAGACCCTGCCTGAAGGCAGGTGTACTCTTCGGCCGGTGATACGCTTGACAATCTCTTCTTTATCCACGTTTAAGTTGATAACTTGATTGAGTTTTATCTCTGCTTTTTGTAATTCATGCGCTTGATTTATCGTACGTGGATAACCATCTAACAAGAAACCTTGCGCACAATCCGGATGCTCAAAGCGTTCTTTCACCAAATCAATAATAATATTATCAGAAACCAACTGCCCTGATTCCATAATTTTTTTTACGCTCAAACCAATAGCGGTTCTGTTGGCTACCGCGGATCTTAACATATCACCGGTAGATATTTGTGGGATATTAAAATAGCTTACCAATCGAGCAGCTTGCGTGCCCTTACCCGCGCCTGGCGCTCCCAATAATATCAATCGCATTTCCATAGGGTAGATTCCTTATTTAGTTACCATACCTGATACCAGGATTTTTTTGTCAAATTTGTTTTGCACCGCGCCAATTGTGCTTGATAAATATTGGAGCGTGCCGATACTTTATGAGCCACGCGAATTAACCACGGTTTTTTTAGATAACTCCTTTGCAAGTATCCCCCTACGCCTTCATGGTAAGCCAGGTATAAAGCATAGGGATCGCGTGGGCTTATCCCAGCTCGCTGCCGGGCTTTATAAGCATACCAACCATTGAAATCTCTGACATCTTTGCGGC
>DAIOSQ010000114.1:0-5717 GCA_036752465.1 Legionellaceae bacterium
GCCGCAGGCTCCCGGATTCATCCATAACATTCCTTTGTTGGCATCGTATGTAAGGCATCTACAAAATGAACTCTGAATGACCCTGGCTTGCTGCTGTGTTGCGCGGCTATTTCGCCACAAATGCCATACCATAAAACACTGGCATGGCTGGCAAGCCAAGCAGACGTTTCGACCGCATGAAATGCTGCAACTACTGCAGATAGTAGACATCCGGTACCGACCACGTGAGGCATGATCGCTGATCCACGATGCAACTGTGCGACTTGCGTGCCATCGAGGATAATATCCACTGCACCACTCACGATGATGCATGCGTTACTTTGCTTGGACAAGCTGCTGGCAGATGCTATGGCGTCGGTCGATTGCGCCAGGCTATCCACGCCTTTGCTGGAGGTGGCTTCTCCTGACAATGCCATAATTTCACTGGCATTGCCGCGAATAATGGCGATATCGTAGCTATCCAGCAGAAGGCGCGCATGGCTGGTGCGATAATGGGTCGCCCCGGCACCAACGGGATCAAGAATGATGGGTTTTTTTAACTGATTGGCTAAGCGGCAGGTCGCTTCCGCCAGTGCGTAAAATGTATCATCTAGAGTGCCGATATTGATCACGACTGCAGCAACCATGGGCAGCAATTCTTCAATATCGTGTAGGGATTGACTCATCACCGGCGATGCACCGACCGCCAATAAGCCATTGGCCACAAAATCCATGGTGACTGGATTGGTCAGATTGAGGATCAACGGTTTTTGCCGTTTGATTTGGGTGAGCATGGTTTGTGTTTGCTTAAACATCGATAGCTCCTTACGGTTAGTCGCGGGGATACGGCTGAAGGCTGACCATACAGGCCAAATCAAATGAGGAGGATCAAAGAAAAAACCATGATCACCTCCCTTCGCGAGCATTATCCCGAGCAGGTTCAAAGGGTATGTCTCAGCTGATACATCAGCACCCCTGGTGTTAGTCTCGCCATTCTACGCGAAGACTGTGGTCTTGTTAAGCCCCAGGTTATGGGGAGGATTTTGATCAACCTAGCGAATGGTTTGACATTAGGATAACGATACGTAAGAATGAATTATGTTTGAATGCATGTGCACATAAAAAGCACTTGCAGCAAAAACAGTCTTTTTAAGTAACGGTTTGCTTGGTTTACCAGAATTCGCTAAATGCAGCTGTTCCTGGTTATAACGCAGCCAGTTACTGCTTCATCCACTAAGCAAGCCGTATAGAATTACCTAACAATTGCTAATTTTTCAAAATCAAAGTGTTAATTTTGAAAGGAGACTAAGATGCTGTTGTATGATGTTTTCGCCGATATTTATGAACAAAAATTAAGCACTCCTTTGCAAGGCGCTATCATCACCAGCACCGAGCTTGCTTTTGAAATGAAAAGAGCAGTTGCGCATTACCGTTGTCTGAAAACACCTGATCAAGTCGCCGCTTACAGGCAGTTGGTGACACATTTCGCTAAAAAAATGCAGGGCCAAGCAGACTGTTTGATATTGCCAACCCTGTTAGATGGGTTAGCAGCAGATGACTCAACGCTGGATGATCGGCAGGCCTGTGCAATCTTAGCGCATCTTTACACAGTAAATACACAAACACAAGCAAATGTTTTACATATTGCGGCTATGGGTAAAGCTTTGATCGATTGCCCACGTGCATTTGCTGCTTTTTTACTTAGTTTGTGTACACGGGGTGTAACCGTGCAGCAAGTGCTTGCCAGTCACTTATTGCATGACTATTTTTGCTACTATGTCAGCTCTCTAGGCGAACATCATCATCCGCTTACACAACTGTATCAACTATTACAAGCTTTTCCAGCAACCAGCGCACTGGCTGCTGCGGCTGCTCAGGTACGCAGCGAGGCGCGTGGTTTTTTATCGTATGCATTAGACGGCAGCATGGGGGCGACAGCCAATGAGTTGGTTGCGATCGTTGCTGAGGATATACCGCTGCGATTTACTGCCGAGCGCGGTAATTTATATGGTCTATATGGCATATTTGGTAGTGAATTTATTGTGGCAGCTTTGCATCAAAAACAAGTACATAGGCAGCATGATGTTTGGGTAAAATTTATGGTTGATTTAGTCAATGCCCCGGAAGTGATTGCACATAAGCTGCCTCAAATTTTGCACATAATCCATCAACAGCGAGCAGGTTTGGAGTATTTGGCCGAACTGCTACATGCACAAACATTGGCAATGCTGGTGGCAGAAAAGAACGCTAACATATTATGTTTGGTGCCTTTTCGGCCCGACTTGGTAGAGGCGATCCAAGGGCATGATTTGGACAAATATCTCAACGATACGCGGAGAAATGCATCTTCTGGGTTGGTATTGATCAGCGGCTTGCTGCAGCTGCTTGATGTCACACGACAGGTCAACAAATCAGCTGCAGATATAGTTTTTGCGCATGTATTGGATGCGGTATTGCTGGAATCTTATATACTTGAAGATAACAAGGTGTTGCGTAAACTTCGAAAATTTCCTGGTGCAGATCATTTCATTTCCCGTAAAGTTCAGCAGTTAGAACAGCAACTTGCATGCGTCATCGCGCAGCAAACACAAGGATCTTTTGCGCTGATGGACTACATCACCATCGAAGATACGTGGCGTAGCGTGCGGGCCAACATACAAGCATTACAAACAGTCGGCGATATTAAGAGCACTTGCCCAAGCGATAAATATCAATTAATGGTTCGTATGGCAGCAGTTTTTCTCTTGCAAACCTCCCCAGAATCAGTATTCGATCTCCAAGGGTTTAGCGATGCAATTGGTATGCAAATGTCTTGCTCACCGACACAAGTCACGGTTTTTGAACGACTGCTGATCGAGTTGTTGGGCACAATTGATCATGCATCCTTGCGTGCTCAGTGCATCACTTGGTTGGATGCGCATGTTACCCAGCGTAGCTGGCGCAGCACCTGCTATGGCGACAAGAATTTGTATAAGCGAGCTGCCACCAGCGGTAACTTAGGCTTAGTCCGTTGGTTAGAGGCAGAAAAAATTCTCGACGAAATAAGTTATGATGAAATGGCTATTGATGCCGCGCGGCACAATCATTGGCCTTTGGTGAGCTATTTTCATTGCCATAAAGTACTCAAAAAATCGACTGTTAATACGTTTTTGCAAATAGCAGCGTATCGAGGCGGGGTTGAGGTTATCTCGATGTTGAGCAGTCATCAGCATCGCAAACTGACTATCAAGCAGATTGAGCAAGTTTTTTTTATAGCGCTGCGACAGAATGATGCGCAGGTCATCCGCGCTATGCAGCAAAAATTTGCTAAACCGAATGATGCGATCTTGGCAAAATTGTTTACACGCGCCGTAAAAACAAATCATTTAGCTGCAGCCATGGCAATCGCTGAGTGCAAGCGGGGTAAGGAGTTAACGGCCGCAATTACCGAAGCTACCTACGCTGCCATTTGTACACAGGATGGCGTGTTACTTCGGCAATTAATAGCGAGCAACTCTAGCGAGTTTAATGCCGTTGCTTTGACATATGCCGCACGAAAAAACAAACTAGAAGCTGTGAAGTGCTTTATTGAACATTCAACCTATAGAGCGCCGCCTCATCTGTGCGAAAAACTATGGCAACAGGCCAAACATAGCAACCGGTTATGTATAGGCATGGAGCAATATTTACATGCTTTGGTGACACCAACAACTGTTGTGACGGAATTGATTGACCTTATACCCGAGTCCTCAGCAACACCTACAGCAACGCCCTTAAGTACTGCGCAAACCATCACCGTAACCATGTTAACACCCTGTCCAGGGAGCGCAACCAAGAGCGAAACTAAATTATTGCAACTGAGTGAGGGCGCATTGACGCAATTGGGGCTATTTGCCTCGACCCCACATTCCGCAGTAAAATCCCCAATATGCCTTTCCAAGACAGTCGAGTAAAATGTGTTGCCTTTGCATCATATTGGTGACAACCTGTTGTTTAGGTTCTGTCGCAAAAGTATGGGAGAACGTTTAGACTGTGTGCGTTTAAAATGGATTCAGAGTTTTTATGATCAGTTTTAAGCGGCGGCATTTTAAACAAGATGTTATTTTAATGTTAGTTCGTTGGTATGTGGCTTATCCGATGAGCTATCGTGACATTGAAGAATTAGCGATGGAGCGTGGCTTGGAAGTCGATCACTCCACCATTAACCGCTGGGTAATCCATTATGCGCCACAATTGGAAAGCGTCTTTCGAAAACTTTATAAGCGGCCAGTGGGTGTATCATGGCGCATGGACGAGACCTATATTAAGGTAAAAGGCAAGTGGGTTTACTTGTACCGCTCTGTTGATAAAGAAGGCCATACAGTTGATTTTATGTTGTCAGAAAAGCGCGATGAGCCTGCTGCAAGGGCATTTTTCAAAAAAGCGATTGGTTCTAGTGGCTTACCAGAGAAGGTCACGATGGATAAAAGCGACGCCAATAAGGCTGGCTTTAACACAATCAATTTAGCACTGGCATTGCTATGCATGTTTGGCGGATTGCCTTTGCAAATGACGATAAGACAAATTAAGTATCTCAATAATATCATTGAGCAGGACCACCGATTTGTGAAGAAAATCACTAACGGGATGAGGGGGTTTAAAGCATTTCACTCTGCTGAATCAGCCTTGTCAGGAATTGAATTGCATCATATGCTGCGGAAAGATCAGTACATCCAATCAAGAAATATGACTATTTTTGAACAATTTTACGGGCTTGCAGCATAACTTCGTCCAAAATAAATCCGCATATCGCTTGTGAATGCTTTTGCGACAGAGCCCTCAAAGTAGCTTAACTCATTAACACAAAATAACCCTTGAGGTTATTGATTAAGTGGTCTATTATAACCTATAAGGTTAATTGAGATAAACAATGACTCTTTTGAAACGCACACCAACTTATGACTTAAATAGCATTAAAAAAGCATTTGATTGTCCGGAAAACTTAGTAATGACATCATCTGCAAAAAGAGGACAAATTGAACTCGATTTCTCTGATCATGATGTGGTTGAGGCAATTCAAGCGTTAACAGTAAAAGATTTTTATAAATCTATGCCACCAGTACATGAAAATTTTGTTGCATGGCAAGATGTATATAAAATTTTTTTTAATGACGTTGATTTATATATCAAATTTCAAATTAACGTTAATAGAGAATTGATTATTTCCTTTAAGGAGAAATAATATGACTAAGAAGCAATGTCCATTGTGCGGTGAATTTAAACAAGAGCATAAAATACGGCCCATGGTTTATACTTACAAAAACATTGAATTCGTCATTAATCAACCGGCACTTTGGTGTGAGGCTTGCGGTGAAGGTGTTATTGATGGAAAAGACAGCAATGCCGTTATGCCTTTAATCTTGGCAGAAAAAGCACGTATTGATGGATTATTAACACCAAAAGAAATTAAGCAAGTTAGAATAAAGTTAAAATTAACTCAGAAACAGGCAGCAGCCATATTCGGTGGCGGTGTAAACGCCTTTAATCGTTATGAAACAGGCAAGTTACCGATACCGAGACCACTGAGCCTGTTACTAAAGGTCTTACGGAATCATCCAAATCAACTTAAAGAAATTATGGCTCATTGACAGCTTAAATTACTAAGAAAAATCGGGGCCCATGGTTCCCAGAGACATCCAAAAATATGTCAAATTGATTTTATTTTAGGTTCTGTCGCAAATTTTTTACAAAGCTCAAAACGAGGTTATTTTGGACGAAAT
>DAIOSQ010000115.1:0-5658 GCA_036752465.1 Legionellaceae bacterium
GACTCGCTCTCAAGATTCGAAAAAAAAACTAGAAAAGTGCATTTTTGAATCGATTAAGATCATCCTAAAAGATGAGCTATATGCCTCATTACGCGAGCTTCAACAAACCATTGAAGAAAAGTTAGGACAACACTCCCATTATCCTGAAGCTTTTAAAAAAGCTTGTAAGGGGATGATAGCGTTAGTTCATAGGTTACAAGCAAACGAACAGCTTTCGTCCGAAGAATCTATTGATTTGCTGGAAAAGACTGCGACCCTTATCGATAATCCAGCAGAATACAAAGCATTTCTTACTGCAGCAAAAAGTTATCGCATGGTTGACGGAGGTCGGTTAGCAGCTTATATGATGTTAATTGCTGGCTGGGCGGCTAAGATTGTGACGGTCAATCACGCAGGAAATGCATGGATTAGCCTTGCAAATGAAAAACTCGATTATCTTGCCAAAACTGAAGAATACGCTCATGCGAGTGAAGCTTATATGAAAAGCACATAAAAAATCGAATTTACAACAATAATAGAAAATGCAGGATTGGGTTCATTGCTCATTTTATACCTTGCATCGTATATCCCCAATAATCCAACCTATCGTGGATGCAAAGAAATGTGCTGCTGGGCTGAGCCCAGCGATTGATAGTTGAGTGATCAACTTCCAAACCATGCTCTGCTGCTAGCTCTTTAATATCAGGATAGCTCGGCAAAATTACATTGTTTTTGAAGTGCTGTCGCTTAAAACTGATCATAAATAAAACATGCCCATTTGAAAGGAGCATAGTCTAATCGGGTCCAGATCTTTTTGCGACAGAACCATTACTCCTTTTCCTCAAGGTTAAAATGACTGGTGTTTATTCCACCACATACGATGACTAAAATGGATTGATAATCTCGAATGATTGGATGGTTAGCGTATACCAATGAAAGGGCGGCGCCACTGGCGAGCTCAACTAACGAACGCTGGTCTTTTGCAAAGGCAATACTTCCAAGTTCGGCATCTTTATCGCTGACAACCATATTTTTAATGGGATGTTCATGTGTCCATTGCAATAATTTTGGCGCAACATAACTTGCTCCAAGGCTTGTGGCTTTACTGGTGATGGATTCTAGTTTGACGGAATGATTGGCTATAACCGATTTTTGCAAATACATCAGCGCCAATGGTTTCAACAGCCATGAAAGGAACCTCATTCCAGCCATGTCGATGCATGCCTTCTAAAATACCACAAGCCAATCCACCGCCACCAACCGAAACAATCACGGCATCTGGCATAGGTAAATGTTCGGAGACAACTTCATCGATAATAGAGGCGTGCCCATGCCAAATGTCTGGATGATCATAGGGGTGAATATAGAAAGCCTGATGCTCTTTTGCAAAACGCATGGCGTTTATTTGTGCTTCACCGGCATTGTTGCCAGCAATAATGACGTTTGCACCAAACGATTCAATCGCTTTAATATAGATGGGATGACTGCTGCTGGGAATAAAAACGGTCGTGGGTACGCTTAATTTCATGCCGGAGTAAGCCACTGCAACACCTGCATTACCACCCGACGACGCTACAAATGATTGCGCACCTTTTGCGCGCTCTTGTTGGCATAATCGACCAATGCCACGTAATTTAAATGAGCCTGAGGGTTGTAGCGACTCAAGTTTGAAAGAGACGTCCTGCCCATAGGTGTTTTTAAGCGTTTGAGACGGTATTACTGGCGTTTTAATGTGGAGTGGCTGCATGGTGTCTCCTCATGATAAATCAAAACGTTGCCCCAATTGACATTTCTGCGTATTTGCATACACTTTTTCTGCAATACTGATGTCTTGAATCGCAAGACCAACGGATTTAAAAACCGTGAGTTGTTGTTTTAATTTAGACTCTTTTGTCTTTAATAGCGAGCCTAACTCTAAGACTGAAGCAGCCTCTAGAAGGCCCGCTTCAATGGCTGCAATAATTTCACCGGCTTCGGCAATTGCCGCTTCATGTTGGTCAACAACTGTGGTGGCGTGTTTAAAGATCTCAGGCCCAATTTCATGCATGGTTCTTGCGTGTGAACCAATCGCATTGATGTGTGCGTCTTTTTTTATATTTTTAAGGTGAATAAGAGGCTTTGTACTGTTGGTCGCGGTACAAATGATATCAGCGTCACACGTTGCCTGATGAATATCAGGACATGCGTGTGTGTCAAAGCGATGCTGTATTTGACTTGCAAATGCTAACGCATGCTCATGGGACCGAGACCAAACAGAAACACGTTGAATAGGGCGCACATGTGCTACGGCCTCCAGCTGAGTTAACGCTTGTACCCCCGATCCAATCATAGCAACGTGACTTGCATCTTCTCGCGCCAGAATGCGAGTCGCTAAGCCTGAGACGGCGCCAGTGCGTAATGCAGTTAAATAACTTGCATCCATGAGCGCTTTTGGTTCACCCGTTGTCGCATCTAATAATAAAATAACCCCGTTAATGGCCGGTAAATTGTGCTCTATGTTATTGGGGAAAAGAGAGACCACCTTCATGCCAAGCTGACGCCCTTGTTCAAAGAAAGCCGGCATGATATGGGTTGTCGCACGTTCGTTTTTTATTGCAACCGTCGTTCGTAAAGGCATGATCACCTGTTGATTCGCCAACTGCAAAAAAGCATGTTCCATTGCATCGATAGCATCCCCCATAGTGATGCATTGTTTTACGTCGGTTGCTGATAGGAATGTGATGCTCATCGTGCCTCCCAATCTTTTAATAATTTCGCTATTCGGTTAATACCTTCTTTTAAAATATCCTCTGGACGAGCGAATGAAATTCTAAAGGCATTTGAGCTTCCAAATACTTCAGCTGGCATCAATAGAACTTTATATTCATCGAGTAACTGACGACAAAAGTCGGCAGAGTCCCATGTTTTTGGTATATCAATGTATGCAAAGGGCGTGTTTTGTGGATTAATTAAATGCAGTTGTGGCCATTGGCACAAGAATTGTTTTACTATAGTTTCACCCTGTTTAATCAGTGCATGGTAACTATCAATATGCACTTGATAGGTCTTTAGCACTTCAATGGCTAAATACTCACACAACGACGAATTGGTGACCGTCGTGTAGCGTTTATAATTGACCATGTCATTGACTAAAGAGTTATCACCGATAAACCAGCCTACCCGAAGCCCAGGATAACCATAAATTTTAGATAAACTACTGACCGCTGCCGTTTGTCCTTCTAAATGTACAATGCTATTGGCGTAATGTGTCAGATACTCTTCATCATTCAGTAAAAATATCCCTCTTTCATGACATAAGCGGGCAAGTGCTTTCAGATCCTCTTGTTCGATCAGGGTTCCTAACGGGTTGTTTGGACTGGTTAAAATGATAAGCTTTGTGTTGGATTTTAAATTATCAATGATGGTATCCATATCGATTTGATACTTATCATCTCGGTTTAAATGTATCTTCGTCACATCACAACCGATGTGAGCAGGAACCTCCCATGATTGTTGCCAACCAGGAACAAACGTTATCACATGATCGTGCGCAGATAGAAAAGATCGATAAAATAAATAGAGCGCTTCTTGGCTCCCGTTTGTAATGACGATTCGTTGCGCATCAACTTGGTACATTTCAGCGATGAGTTGACGCAACGCTTGTTGTCCTACATCGATGCTGTAATTTAAATCATAATTTTTACTGAATTGGATGTCATCAATGTGATGCGGATGAATACCACTTTCCGCTAAATCAATATCAAAATGGCCATTCGCAGTGGAGAATAACCATTCTTGTATTTGATAATTCGCTATTTTTTGCATGATGAGCCTTATTTGCTGGGTATAAAAATAGTGCCTTGCATGTACATATGACAGCTTCCTGTCAGTAGCACACGATTATCTTTTATCTCGCATTCGAGCGCCCCTTGTCGCTTTAAGCCTTGAATTGCATGAATATGGGTTTTATTCAATCGATTGCACCAATAGGGCGCGATAACACAATGCGCAGAGCCAGTTACAGGATCTTCCGGCACATTGCATGCTGGATAAAAGCAACGTGAATAGACATCTCCACTTGATGAGGGTGCTGATAATATGACTCCTCGACATTTCAGTAGGTTAATGGCCAATAAGTCGAGTTGGATATTTCTAACGTCAGATTCCCGCTCAAAGATACAAAGTAAATCGAATGTACTTTGATAGATTTCTTTAGGTTTAATGGACAAAGCATGTAACACCTCATCGGTAGGTGTTATTTTTTGATAGGGCAGCGCTGGAAAATCCATTTGCAATTGGTTATTTTGCTTGGAAACGCGTAGCTCGCCACTGTTGCTTTGAAAAAGAATGATCGAGCCAGGATGCTTTAATTGATTAAATAAAACAAAAGCACTGGCGAGTGTTGCATGGCCACACAGGTCAACCTCTGTATTGGGCGTAAACCAACGAATCCGGTAATGGTCATTTTCCGGCACAATAAATGCGGTTTCAGAAAGGTTGTTTTCTTCAGCAATGGCTTGCATTTGTTTATCAGTAAGCCAAGTGTCCAATGAGCAGACTCCTGCAGGATTGCCGGTAAAAACAGACGTTGCGAACGCATCAATTTGATATAAAGTCAGTTGTTTCATTGTATAATCCTCACTATGCATGATGCAATTATATAATTGCTTACTAATATATAGCAAGCTATATTTATAGGAAGGTCTATGTACACCTCAACGTTAATTAAAAAAGCCGCTCGATTATTAGAAAAAAAAGCGAACCAGTTATTGAAGCCTTATCACATCACGCATGGTTATACGTATTTTTTAATGGAGCTCTTTGAACAAGATGGATTGACGCAAACGGCATTGCAACGCGCGATAGGTGTTGAGCAGCCTACGGTTGTGAGAACATTAGATAGAATGGAGCGTGATGGATTAATTGAACGCAAACCAAGCCCTACGGATAGACGTGCGTTTCATATTTATTTAACGGATAAGGGCCGAGATTGTGAACCGATGGTGAAGGCTGCCGCGGGTGAACTTAACCAATCTTTATTACAATCCGTATCAACAGAAGAACAAACCCATATACAATCTTATTTGCAGCGATTGATTGATAATTTAGAGGAAAATGGTTAAAGGCTAAATAATCACAAAAATATTGATGAGCGCCAGTCTGCTTGGGCAAAAAGTTCGATACGATGGCGGTGATTTTTTGTCGGTATTTTTAATAACCCATACATAAAGCGCAAGTTTTATGCTTGCAATCATGTCGCATCTTTTCTATATAAAAAATATTCTTCATCGTTGTTATTTCCAATACATATTTTATTCCAGCTGTGTTTTTCATAAAAAAGATGGGCCTGAAAATTATTTGTAGTTACTTTGAGCTCAATTGGAAATGATAGTCGTTCTTCTGCTTTTTTTAATAACAACGAACCGATTCCTCGGCCTTGCCAGTTTGGATGTATAAATAGATTATGTATAAAGTTTTCTGGAAGCCATAGGGATATAAAACCGGCGATATTGCCTTCTGCTTCTGCTACCCAAACCTCTTCATCAGTGACTGATTTTTGATAATCTCCTATATTAAATTTATCAGGAGAAATAGAGATAAAAGTTTTTCGACGGGTTAGCTGAAATAATATTTCTAATGCCTCTAACTGGACTTTAGCCATTTTATAATTCCCCACGAATAAATTCCATAGAAACGCAT
>DAIOSQ010000116.1:0-5534 GCA_036752465.1 Legionellaceae bacterium
CGCCATTGGCTGTCGCCAGTGTATTACAAGTGATTGAACATGGATATGATATGTCACTGACAGATGCTTTGCATTTGGAAGCAGTGCATTTTGCAAAAACGTGTGCCAGTGGTGATAAGCGAGAGGGTGTGGCAGCGTTTCTTGCCAAGCGTGCAGCGGTATTTCAAGGAAGATAATATGGCAGCTGATATTATCTTCCAGGTAAAGCAACATTTGGGAATCATCACCCTGAATCGTGTTGCCGCACTGAACGCCCTTAGTTTGACCATGATTCAGGACTTACAAGCAACGCTTGCTGCTTGGCGGGCAGATAGTAGCATTCATGCTATTGTTATCCACAGTGCCAGTGAAAAAGCTTTTTGTGCCGGTGGAGATGTGCGCTGGTTGTATCAGGTGGGCCAGGAAAATGTGCAGCGTGCCGCTGAGTTCTTTCACCATGAGTACCAATTAAACCTGAGCATACAGCAATTAAACAAACCCTACATTGCGCTGATGGATGGCATGACTATGGGAGGAGGCGTGGGTATTTCGTTGCATGGTTCCCATCCTGTTGCCAGTGAGCGTTTTATGTTTGCGATGCCGGAGACCAGCATCGGTTTTTTCCCCGATATTGGCGCCAGTTTTTTACTGGCACGTTGTCGCGGGCATTATGGTATTTACTTAGGATTAACTGGCAACCGTATACATGCTTTGGCAGCAAAACAACTGGCCTTGGTTAAATATCTGATACCACACTCGGTATTTGCTGATGTGATAGAGGCATTGCCCGATCTTAATCTTGAATCAGCGGCATTTGCTCAGGTTGATAGCTGCTTGCGAAGCTTCCAGTCGGATAGCACTAATAGTTGCGCAGCATTGCCTTATGAAGATACGATTGCACACTGTTTCCAGTTTGATACAATTGAGGATATTTTACAGGCCTTAAGTCGCAGGGCACATCCAGTATCGAACTCTGCAGAAAGGCCTGCAATCGGGGCCAACCAACCACGCGAAGGCTTGGCTGTGATTGCTGATGAAGCCTGGTGTCGGGAGACGTTAGCGTTGTTACAAAGCAAGTCGCCCTTGAGTCTGAAAGTGACTTTGCAACAGTTACGCAAAGCAAATCAATTAAGTTTGGCTGAGTGTTTACAAATGGACGGTCAGCTAGTCAAACATTTTATACAAGATCATGATTTTTACGAAGGGGTACGTGCCTTGTTGATCGACAAAGATAAAACACCGTGCTGGTTGCCTGAGTCACTGGCTGTGGTCACAGCAGAGCATCTGGATCGTTATTTTGAGGGGCTGTCGCGGTAGTATTAAATAACTTTTGCCAACGATGCTCGTAGGGCGCTTTTTGCGCAAGAACTGCTTGTAATCTCGCATCTACGTCATTTTTGATGCTTCTATCGGGTAAGATATAAAAAAGTTTGTTGGCGATACCGTGCATAATATCATTAGCCACGTCCAATGTTTCGGACCCATACTGCATCCATTGTTGCATTTTATTGATTCTGCTGGCAGATTCTGCCAGCGGTGAGTGTGCCAGTAAATTGGTATTGACAAACGATGGGCAAACAACTGAGACGTCGATAGAGGCCTTGATTTGTTGTAAATCAAAGTATAATGCCTCTGAAAGTGCGACCACAGCGTTTTTTGAAAGAATATAGGGCGCGATGTGTGAGGTGCTGAATAATCCCAACATACTTGACATATTAACAATATGTGACGGATGTTCCTGTTGTAGCAAGTAAGGCATAAATGCTTGTATGCCGTGTAGTACCCCGTAAACATTGATATCCAGTACCTGTTGCAAAGCGGTGATATCGAGTTGCCAGACGGGTTTTATTTCCCCCATGATGCCAGCGTTGTTGATGAGTAGGTCAACTCTACCAAAGGTTTTGTTACAAAAATTTGCCAGTGTTTGGAGATCGGCGGGATTACTGACATCGCAAGCGATGGGAGAAACTGCATCGCCCAGTAACTTGGCCTCTGCCAACAAGGTTGGTTGGTTTCGATCGGCCATGACCACATGCATGTGTTGTTGTACGCATGTTTTTGTTAAAGCCAAACCAATACCATGTGCGCTACCTGTAATAACCGCTACTTTCATCGTCATGTTGCATCCTAAGGTGTGTTGACAAGTTATCTTGATAACCCCTACCGCCCTGCGGCTGTCCGACGATATCAGGCGAGCGTACCTTAGGCAAAGGCCTATCACGCAGAGATAGCAGAATTTGGATCCGGCTGAGCAATTGCGTTTTTCAGGATTATAGCACCGCTAGCTCATAGCGAGCAGCAATTTTTGCTGCAGGATACCTGAAAAAATGGTATGGTAGCGTGATTTACAGACGGAAGAACGCATGCAACTGAGACGACTGCTGATTATTTGGCTTTGTGGTTTTGGTTTGACTGCCTGTATTGATTTGGCAGCAAATGATGGCAAAGACAAACAAAAATACTTACAAACGATCGCTTCATCCCGCGCGCAAGTTTATACCATGCGAGGTGGGCTCGGCGGGATTTTTAGCAAAGGTATGAATCATCTGCAAGATACCCTTAAACAAGATAAGCGCATCTACGCCAGCAGTACAGTTTGGTACAAAGCTTACGATTTAAGCGAGTTTATTATTGCGCAAACCCGTCAGGGTCGAGCTAGGGGCCCGATTATTCTAGTCGGTCATTCCTTGGGTGCGAACGAACAGATCAAGGTTGCTCGACAACTACAACGTGCCGGTATTCCAGTGCACTTGCTCATAACGATAGATGCGGTGGCGCCGATGCCAGTACCTGATAACGTTGCCACCGTGCTGAACTTATATAAACCCTCATATTTGCCTTTATTTAGTGGCTTAATTTTGCGGGCAGAAAGTCCCAAACGTACTCAGATTGAGAATCTAAATATAACGAGTTGTTCCAATATACAAGTTAATCATTTTAGCATAGATGGTCATCCCAACATTCAGCAATTAATGTTCGATAAGATTTATAGCACCTTGGCCTTAACTCCACCTGGGCAATCTGCGCGCTGGCACGCAAATCGCTCGCAGGACGGAGCCCGAGGGTGTCAGCAGTTACCTGGGCGGCATCGATGAAACATGTGAATCTAAACATTGCAATCATAGGAGCTGGGCCTTGCGGTCTTACCACAGCTAAAAATTTACTCCAAGCGGGATTTCGAAATATTATCGTGTTTGAGAAAAACCATGATTTGGGTGGTAATTGGTTATACAGTGAAACAGCAGGGCACTCCAGTATTTATGAAACGACTCACATTATCAGTTCCAAGCGTTTGTCACAGTTCGAAGATTTTCCAATGCCGGCACATTATCCTGATTACCCGTCGCATAAACAATTATTACAGTATTTTCGAGCGTACGCGCAACATTATGCAGTGACCCCACACATTCGCTTCGGTACCACGGTAACGGCGGTGCAGCAGACGGATAATAATCGTTGGCAGGTCATATTTGAGGATAAGGATGGTGCACATGTAGGCAACTATGATGTTCTGTTTGTAGCCAATGGCCATCATTGGGATCCACTCTGGCCAGAGTATCCCGGCCAATTTAACGGGCAAATTTTGCATGCTCGACAATATAAAAAAGCAAATATATTTGCTGGTCGGCGCGTGTTGGTGGTCGGTGCCGGCAATTCGGCGTGTGATATTGCTGTTGAAATATCCAGGGTAGCTGAAAAAGTTTCAATAAGCCATAGAAGCGGACAGCATATCGTACCAAAGTTTATTTTTGGCAAACCAACAGATGTTGCTTTTCACATCATACGCTGGCTACCACTGCGTTTGAAGTCGCGGCTCGCCTCTTGGGTGATTCGCATGCTACAAGGCCGTTACAGCAAATATCATTTGGCCGATCCAAGCAGCAATCCCTTGGTCAAGCACCCAACCATTAATTCAGAATTGTTGTATTTTATCAGGCATGGCAAAATTGCTCCATTGCCGGCTATCACAAGCTATCAGGGTAATCAAGTGCTCTTTAGCAATGGACATACCGAGACATTCGACACGATTATCTATGCAACCGGTTATCACATCAGTTTTCCATTTTTTGCTGCACAATTGATCGATTTCAAGGCTAAACAACAAATTCCTCTGTACCACAATATGATTCATCCTGAGTATGAGCACTTGTTTTTTATTGGGTTGTTTCAACCACAGGGTTGTATTTGGTCTTTAGCTGATCACCAGGCTAAATTGGCAAGCTGTTACTTGAAACGTTCCATAACAAAGCCGATATCCTTGCATAAAAAAATCGAGCAACAACTACGCAAAAGAGATGCTCGCTACCATGCCAGTAGCCGGCATGCCCTAGAGGTTGATTATCATCAGTTCAGACAACAGTTATTGCGCGAGATTAAAAACTTATCGTGATTGCCATACCTAACTTTTGCCCAAACCCAGCGCAGCCAGCCACTCTGGCGGGGGCATTACAAGTTTTCTGCTGTTCAAATCAAAAAAACCAAATGTAAATGTGGCTTGCGTGCATAGGATATGTTGCGCATTAAAAATTTCTTGTTGCATATGACCTATTTTTTTTTCTAGCGCGAGCATGCTTGATTCTACGGTGATTGTTTGACGCAAGCGCAGTTCTTGTAAAAATTTTACTTGACACTCGAGTACAACAGGGCCAAGGCCGGTTTTGTGTATGACTTCCATGCCAAAACCTTGTTCGTGCAGCAAATCCCAGCGTGCGTCCTCGAGTATTTGCAAGTAGGTTGCATTGTTGACATGGCCAAAGGTGTCTAAATGATGCTCTTTTACCACTAGGGTATAGGAGAAACGTTGGTTTGGAGTATCATGTTTGGACTCCATGGCATGATTGGGCATAGGGTGCTCTCGTATTAAATATCTGCAGGGAAAAATACACTGATAACCACACCAGTTCCTTTTTTAGGGGCTTTCAAGGTGACTTTGCCATGATGTAACTCACATATTTGCTTGACAATGGACAAGCCAAGACCGCTTCCTTGGGTTTTATTCCCCAATACGCGAAAAAATCGCTCAAAAACTCGTGAGCGAAATGCTTTTGGTATCCCTGGACCAGTGTCGCTGACTTCTAAAATCAGATTTTTATTTTTCTCAAAAACGCGCACTAAAATGTCATCTCCTTCACGGCAATAGCGAATGGCATTGTCAATGAGGTTGCTTATTAAAATGCTGATGGTGGTTGGATTTCCTCGAAAATACAGGCTCTGTGGCATGGCATCTAGCTCTAATTGGATTTTTTTGTCGACGGCTTGCGGTGCGTGCATGGCCATAATTTCTCGCACAATTTTAGCCAAGTCAATATGCTCGATATCACTTTGCTTGCCTGAATTTGTAAACAGCCTGCTCATTGTAAGTAATTGCTGAACAATATGCGCGCCACGATTGACGCTTATGATAAGCTTGGCTAATGCTTGATTTTTCTCATCAATGTCGTGGGTATTGAGTGCTACTTGCGCTTGGACCTTGAGCGCGTCGAGTGGGGTACGTAATTCATGCGCTGCATCTGCGGCAAAACGCTTCTCACGTTCAAAGCCCTCTTTAAGCCGGG
>DAIOSQ010000117.1:0-5460 GCA_036752465.1 Legionellaceae bacterium
GGCAGGTAGCACACTGTCTGATGCGATTCATCAAGTCTTGCAGGAGAAAGGATGATGCGCCAAAGGTTCGTATTCATACAGTGGCTAGGCATTTTCCTCTTGTTGGGATGGAGCCTTATGAATACCCATTATGCTCTAAAACCTGAGCTCGTTACGGTGGATAAAAAAGCGGTGGTGGCGCGTTTTGTGGGGCAAGTGAGTCAATTGACCTTAACGGACGTTGAACTCACCGAAAAGACCACGCGATTTGGGGAGGCCTTAAAAGGCGCTTTGAATGATTATGCTGCGACGAATCAAGTCATTATTTTGGATGCATCAACTGTGCTGGCAGGTCGTCGTGATGTAACGCCGAGCATCTTAAGCCTGGTGGCGACAAATATGCGGAGTCTTAAGTGATACGCGCGAAATGGTTCACAAAACGGTTCACAGCCGCGTTGATGCTTGGTGTTTTATGTGAGTTTGCTCATGCTGCCAATTTAGGCGTGGTGGGTGAGACATTTCCCGTTTCGGAGTTGAGTTTTATGTTGTTGATTGAGTCGCGTCTCAATGCGCTTGTTAAGTCAGGCGAGATGGCTGTTATTGAAGAACAGTGGGTGTCGCGCGTGTCCGAGCATGCTAATCGTCCAACATCAGTTGGGTTGAGGCGTGCTACCAAAAATAACACGTATCGGTATACGCCTGCCATCGTGTTATCTCAAGATATTCTTGATGCGGATGACCATGTGTTATGGGCAAAAGGCACGCGCGTGAACGCATTGGATCGCATGCCAACCTATCAACCTCATTGGTTATTATTGGATGCGGATGACGTGGCACAAGTGCGTTGGGCGAAGCGTATGTTAGTCCACCACCTCGATGCTAAAGTGATTTTAACCGGTGGTGAAATTGGCAAAATGGAGAGGGAATTAAATCATCCCATTTATTTCGATCAAGCAGGTCGAATTAGCCATCAATTAGGAATCAGGCGCGTGCCCGCACTGGTGTCGCGTGAAGGTAATGCTTTACGTATTATGGAAGTCGCAATTGGTGAGGACGGTTCATCATGAAGCACATCCTCGGTGGCATTTTATTTTTAATCACGAGTACGGTCTTTGGTGCGCAATGCACAGGACATTTCGTGAATCCCATCACTGATATTTGCTGGCGGTGTTTATTTCCATTATCCATTGGACGAACAGGTGTTGTGAATTCTCATCTACCTGATACGGACAATGCTGCAAGTCCCATCGGTGTTTGCCCCACGACCGTAGGTTCGCGTGTGGGACTGAATATCGGTTATTGGGAACCCATGGCGCTCGTTGATGTGACAGATACGCCGTATTGTCTGGTCAATTTGGGCGGGCATCGCATGCCTTTAGGTTCACAGAGCCGTCGGGGTGGGCGGCATGTCGTCGGTCTTGGTCAAACCCATGCGTTTTTCCATGTGCATTGGTACAAATACCCGTTGATTGCTTGGCTCAATTTGATAACCAGCGCGGGCTGTCAGCAAGGCGGTGACTTTGATATTGCTTACTTAACCGAATTGGATCCAACGTGGAATGATTCGGAGATGAGTTTCGTTCTCAACCCTGAAGCTACCTTGTTTGGTAATCCATTGGCTGCTAGTTCCTGTGCAGCTGACAGTTTATCGTCAACATTGCGCAATCAACCCATGGACAGCCTGTTTTGGTGCGCAGGCGCACAAGGTAGTCATTATCCATTAACAGGACATGTGAATGCACCCTTGTCGCCAGTCCAAACGGCACTGCTGTTAGCTGAGCGCATGAATTACAAGCTGCATCGTGACCCACCGTTGATTACCGATTCAAGTAGCAAAGTACCTTGTCGCGATCTGCATTTACCCGTGCTACCAAAGTCACGATATCGCTATGAGATGGTGAATCAGGTGGCGGATGGCAAGCATTGTTATCCATCAGGACATACGACGCTGGATTGGGAAACCAACAAGATTAAACCGCATACACCCGATCAATATGGGTTTTTAGTTTGGAGGAAGAAAAATTGCGTATTCTGGTGATCTTGATGGGTTTATGCATGCCGCTTATTTCTATGGCGAACACGTATGTCTTCGTGAGTTTTTCCATGCCTGAAACGTTGATGATTGAAACGTTACAAGAGTGTGAGCGGTTACATATTCCGGCTGTTTTAAATGGATTGTATCAAAATTCCATGCCGGAAACTGCGAAAAAAGTGATGGCGTTATCTAATCAGATACCCAATATGTCGCTACAAATCGATCCACCCGCATTTGAACGTTTTAACATCCATCAAGTACCTGCATTGGTGGTGTCAAAAGGTGATTGTTTTGATGTGATTTATGGAACTTTGTCGCTGGCTGAAGGTTTGGATCGTATCAAACGCCACGGCGAGTGCAAGGATGGTGTGCAATGAAGGCGCTTTTATTGCTATTGCTATTGTTATTGGCGCATGGCGCGCCTCACGCCAATCCTTCGACGGATACTGCAATTGCCGCTAGAACACAAGCGATGCAATCCATGCAAGCCTTTCACCCACAGGATGTTATTTCTAACTTTACACCAACACCACGTGAATCGAGTTTGCAGCCGAACGCGAGTGATAACGATAAGTTATTACAACAAGAAGCAAACGAACGTCTCAATCAAGAGGACACTGCACGATTTGTTATTACAGAGGAACAACATCGTACCAAAATCACACCCAACCCAAAATCCGCCGATCTTGCGTATGCCGATCGCTTGATAGAGGGAGCTGATAATGCAATTCAACCAGGATGTCATAAAGAACCCGTGCCCTGTGAAGAACACGTCGTTGAAAAAATCTGTGAGGAGCGATCAGCTTATGCGCCATTGGTTTGTCAAAGTCGTAAAGTGGTGCATTTAAATCGGGTGAATCATCCTGAGGTACGTCGAATCGTTGCAAAAAATTTGCCACCACTGAATCTCACCTCATGTGAAGGGGCGCTAAAAAGTTTTTGTAGCCAACAACAATTGATTCATTTAAATCCTCGATGCGAACACATTGAAGCGAGCGTGGTATGGAATGGGAAACCAGCAACGCTCGTGAAAAAACCAACGTGCGCCGAACCAACGGTCGGGATAGATGATTCAACTAGCCCAGGATTGTATGGCATCAGTATTCAAGTTGTTGAGCATTGGAGTGACGAAGATAACGTGGAAGCCAGTGATTGTCGCGTGAAAGAGAGCGCTTTTTGTGTGCCTGATGGTGTTAACACCTGTATGGAACCCAATCAAACGAAAATTATTCAAGACGTACCTGTCACGCGATCATGTTGGGGGCATGAAGAAACCTATCAATGCCTTTCTAATACGACAACGACGTGTACTCCATTGCTTGATCAAGGCTGTTCAAATACAACATCAACATGTGAGACGTTTACGGGAAGTCATTGTGACGTGATGTCCAAGACATTTCAGTGCACCGACAAAATTTGTTTTCCTGATAAAGAGGTGTGTGCGCCTAGTGTTGGCTGTGCTGATGGCAGTTGTGATGTAAGTAGCGTAGACACCAGTGATGATATCAATGAAGGGGTTAGTCGATTAGGTGCGGTTGCGGGTACGGCGCAAGAAGTGGCGGCTAATCAAGTCCAAAGCCAACAACCAGCCATTTTTAGAGGATCAATGCAGGAATGTGAAAAGTACATGTGGGGTCTACGTGATTGCTGTACGGATGATGGCTTTTTAGAGGGGATTATCAATTGCCCGCGTGAATTACAAATCTTGCAACTGGCGAAACGTGAACATCGTGTGGTGTATGTGGGGCATTACAAACCTCATCGATTCAGTACTACACGCTATCGGTATTGTGTGTTTCCAACCAAGCTTGCGGGCATTGTGCAAATTCAGGGACGTTTTGCGCAGTTGGGTATTGGATTTGGCAGCGTATGGCATCCTGATTGTCGTGGTGTCACGCCAGAGGAACTTGAGCGTATTAATTTTAAAGCGCTTGATTTAAGTGAGATGGTGGCAGAGCTCGTTGGTAAAAAAAATGTACCACAGGACGCTGCAATGGATGTGGCCAATGCGGCGCACGTGAATGCCATGCATGATAAGGGGCGCGCGCATGATTAAACAATGGTTGTGCTTAGGCCTTATTTTGATGATGCAGAGCCTTTATGCCGAAACACCGGCCGGATTTCTTTGGTATAACGTACCTAAAGTAGAACGTCAGCAAAAGCACGCAGGGGTCGCGTTTCATCAATTAAGCTACACAGATAAAGATGCAGTGCTGCATTTTTACACCATGGAAGCCCTGCATAAAGTACGCTTCACACATAGCCTGGAAGATGAGCGGGTATTTTTAGCGCTGCAAGACTATTGGTTACGTGAGGCGTCTCTTCATGGGCAACTCAACCAACAAGCGTTATTGCAATACCCCGAATACGATTTCTCGGTGACGCACCCTACTTCAAATTTAGGCACAAAATTACAGGATTCTATTGAGTATGCGCGTCAGCGCAAAACGTTGAGAACGCTCGCGCAAAATGCCGGTTTGTTATTTTTCTATCGCGCAAAGAACCCGATTGACCAACAACAAATCCCAATTTTGCGTGATTTTTGTAAGACGCATCATTTTTCACTCATTCCCATCAGTGTGGATGGAGCAACATCGCCTGACTTACCGAATTCTCGACACGATTTGGGACAGGCCGATAGTTTGCGCGTTCGTTATTTTCCAGCCGTGTTATTGGTGAACCCGAAAACGCATCAAACATTACCGGTAGCTTATGGATTAACCACGCAAGATGTGTTGACAGCGCACTTGATGTTGGTCGCGCGTCAATTTCAAGGAGAAGCAGTATGAAAAAGATGATTGTATGGAGTTGTTTACTTTTATCAATGGGTCAGGTGAGTGCTGAATCGAGTCGTGACGCCTTGACGCAACAGATTGCCTCGCATGAATCGCATCATTCCCAAACGGCAACAACACCTGCGAGTACGCCATTTTTCAAAAATCATGTGCTTCTGTTTTTCTTCGCAAGCAGTTGCCCGCATTGTCATCACCAAGCGCCTATTTTAAAAGACTGGGCAAATAACCATGGCGTCACCGTGGATGCACGTACGTTGGACGATAAACCGTTGCCTGAATTTCCAACGACAATTGCGGCGAGTGCATCCCTCGTGGAAACGGCATTTAGAGGTAACAGTATTCGCTATCCGGCACTTTTTGTGATGAATCCATCGTCTGGCGCACTTTATCCGGTAGCAATCGGTAGCATGAGCAGTGATGAATTAAATACGCGAATGCAAGCGCTCGTTCCTAAAATTATTGCTTATGAGCAAGGAGGCCATTCATGAAAAAAAGGATTGCGTGGATGATTGGTCTTGCGAGTCTTTCCATGCAGGCTGTGGCCGATGTGAGTGCTGACTTGGATACCTTTTTTAATAACGTGGGCTATGCGTCCAATACCACGAATGTTCAAGCGTATGAATCCCAAGCATCTGGTTTCTTTGGTGGGGG
>DAIOSQ010000118.1:0-5399 GCA_036752465.1 Legionellaceae bacterium
TTTTGCCAGCATATGAGTTTTTTGCTGTTGATCTTGTACGAGTTGATCTGCTATTAAATAACCTACGCGTGCGCCAGGCAGACAAACTTTCGCAAATGTGCCAATGAAGATGACCTGGTTGGTTGTGTCGAGTGCTTTTAATGTCGGAATTTCTTCGCCTGGAGGTGCGGTGAAGCCATAAGCATTATCCTCAATGAGTATACATTGGTGTTGTCTCGCCAACTCAAGGAGTTGTAAACGCGTGTCTAACGTCAGCACGGTTCCAGCAGGGTTTGAATAGTCAGGTGCAACATAGAGTGCGCGAATAGGCTGATTTTTTTGCCGCGCAATCATGCATTGCCGATCCAATTGCTCAAGATCAATGCCATATTCAGACTCATCAATTCCAATCACACCGATATTAAGGAGTTTTGCGGCACCGAGAATGCCCACAAAACATGGGTTGACTACAGCGAGCTGCGCGGTTGATGTGGGAAAAAGTGCGCGAAGCGTAATGAGCATTGCTTCTTGGGCGCCGACAGTAATCACCATTGATTCAGGTAGGACCTTAAATCCTTTATCTTGTTGAATCGATGCAGCGACTAGATCGTTAATTAAGCCTTGCGCCGGGCCATATTGGTAGAGTAGGCGATGCGCAGAAGCACAATCGATATTTTTTTGCTTACAGATGTACTGCACATAGCGCTCAATATATCTATTGACATCAATGTCTTGCAGATGGGCGGGATTAGGTGCTCCGGGTGCGAATGAGATAGCATCTGGAAACCGTCCAATGACTTCATTTAAAAAGTTGAGTGAATCAAGCACTGGATCTGTAAGTGAAGCATGTAATTCGCTAGTTAAGAGCATGAAGAGGGCTCCTTTGCGTTACTTATGCTTTTTTGTGCACGTCCAAAATGATCAACCTTCAGAAGCACATCGCGGCTATACAGTCTTTCAGCTTGGATGTATGCAAATTCTGCCATATATTCAAGAAAGTTTACTCGAGGTTCCTCGGTGAAATTCAACATGCGACGGTTTGCGACGACGGCGGGTTGACTTAGTGCATGTACTGCGGCTTCAATTGCAGCATCGAGTGCTGAGCTTGGCACAACTTCATCGCAAAAATAGCGCGCTTCTTCTGAATTAGCCAAAATTTTTTGACCAGAGAGAATGATTTGACGAGCCAATCGATTGTGGCTCGTACGGGTAAGTCGATAGTTGGCAACTCCTGGGATAATCCCTTCTTGGGCTGCGGGCAGGGAAAAGTAGCTATCTTCTGCTGCGATGACTTTATCGCAGACTAGAAGCAGCTGCATGCCTCCGCCTATGGCAAAGGAATCAACGACTGCAATCCAGGGTTTTTGGATGGTGCGTAATGATAGGATAGGATGCTGGGGATCCTTTAACAATCCATGCACTATTTTACTGATATAACCGAGTTCACGTGTGAGTAAAAAGTTAACAAAGGAAATTTTTCCACCACTTAAGTCTTTAAGGTTAATCCCAGAGCAAAACACACGCTTGCCTGCATAGCGAGGATGTATCATTTCTCCACCACGCAACACACAGGTGTATATTCGCTCATCCAGTAATGCCAGATCAACAGCGGTTTCCATATCATCCACGAAGTGATTGTTTTCTGCATTTAAACAGTGTGGGTTATTGATTGTCAAAAAAGCCGTATGGTCACGCCGTTCATACAAAACGCTTCCCAGATCAATGCTGTTGTCTTGTTTTAATTGGTTTTGCAACGAGAGTGCGCGAATAGATGGACGAAGCATCGCGTCCAGGAGATGGTTACCAATCTTTGGTGAACGAAAAAGTCCATGAAAAAAAATGCCTTGATCGATTTCAAGACCTTCTTTGTGTGCTTGAATCAGGGTTTGTTCCACACGCATTTGTGCGCGTGTGGGTACAAGCCCTGGAAAGTGATCTGCTGCCTGAAAAACGAGCTCTTCCAGGCGGTGGTACTGACTATAATTCTGTGTTAACAGAGCATACACGGCTATGCTATGACGGTTTATAAATTGGCTTCGAAGGGTTCGACAAGCGTAAAAAATCTGATCCTTGAGCTGTTTTTGCTGATCATTACATTTAAATTTTTCTGGCAGGGTCGCCAGCGATTGTTCAGCTTCTTCGATGTATAGGGCGAGCGTTTTGGCGTCCTTGTCTAGCGTACTTTTTAGGGCTGGAGCTGGAATAAGGTTGTGCAGAGAGCTGTGCTGGATAATAAAGTTCATGGATTATCTTCTTGTGGATCAAACGGTTTCCAACCGCAAAGCCTGCGCAGTTCTCGATCACATGCGGCAAGATGTGTGCCTAGCGCTTCTTCAAAAGACGTGGTTGCGGCTTCTAACATTAATTGTCTACGTATGGAAAATTCTTTGCTCGCAAGCGGTGAAAACCGTGCTGCGATGGAGGAAATGAGATGACTATTGTCGGAGATTTCGTCTATGAGTCCAATAGTTCGGGCGTATTCAACTGTCAGATCATGGGTGCCCATGAGGAGTTGCCGGCATCTTGTCATACCGATTTGTTGCACCAGTCTGTGAATCAGCATCCCAGGCCAAACCTGTCCTTGATTGCTCGGTATATCAAAGCGCGAATGGTTGCGTGCTATGCGATAATCAGAAGCTAAAAACAAATCGAATGTAGGCCCTGTTAGAGTGCCAGAGACGATTGTAATAACGATGCTTGGCAGTCGTTCAATTCTCCTGACTGCCTGTTCCCAGCGATTAACATCTTGAATGTGAATGGGGTTGGCTAAATCGCTCATATTAAAAGCGCAATCAGTTAAACGGATACAAAGCATCGCTTGCATCGCTTCTGCTTGCTGGCAAATTTGATTCACTTGGGCAGTGAGCTCGATGAGCCCTGTTGATCCCGTGATATTCAATTCTAATAAGGCAGTGTTTTCATGGGGTGATGTATTGTCATGCATACTTATTTTTCCTTAGAATGCTCACTCCAGTGAAGTAAAGCCATTTCGATTGTCGAGCCAGGACCCATGGTCATCATGATACCATAGTCACCACTCAGTACAGTTTTTTCGTTAAGGAGTTGCTCATATGAAAATAAAAACGAGCCGCTGGATACATTGCCAAAATTCCGTAGGATATTGATCGTATGGCGCACGTCATGACGTGTCAAGCCAAGATTGATACGCACAGAATCAATTACTTTCTTGCCGCCAGAGTGGATTAACCAATGTTTAATATCATGTGTATGCAGCCCGGTATCTTTCAATAAACACTTAAGTGCAAGCGGTGCATGTGCACCTATGACATAAGGTACGTTTGGTGCGAGAAAAAAATTGAATTTTCCATGAGACTCATCCCAGTCATAGCGCATAGCATCAATCGCATCCGGGACAATCAAGCTTCTGAAACGCAGAAGTGATGGTGCAAGTAGCGAGTGTTGCACGCTGTTTGGATATGCTATTACCGAAATTGCCGCAGCTCCGTCACCAAAAAGGCTATTTACAACCGACGTACGTAGGGTGCCATCGAAAACGTATGCTGCAGAGCAGGTTTCAATGCATACGAGTATTGCAAGTTGTCCGGGATTTGCTCGAGTCCATGCATTGACGGCAGATAATGCATTTAATCCAGCATTACACCCCATACCAACAATATCAAGTCGTGAACAATCATGACGGAGACCAAGATCTTTGATCAGCAAAGCGCTAAATCCTGGTGTGAGTAATCCAGTGGAGGTCACACAACAAATATGGCGTACATCGGAGCGTTTCGCGGCTGTATTTTTAAGACAGTTGAGGATGGCATCTCGTCCCATTGTAAGGCCTACACGAGCGTGTTTTTTTAGAAGTTCTCCTTGAGTTTCGGCTACGTGGGAACCATTTTCAGATATACTGGGCAGTGTTAAATAACGATGCTCAATTGAATTGTTTAAATAAAGCGAACAAACTTTTGGGTCTGTCATTTTGAATAAATCAAGCAGTTCTTTTTGAGTGTAGGCATTAGAAGAGAGCCCTTTCCCAACAGCAGTAATTCTGGGTTCTGATGCGTGTTCCATAATACCTTTTTGCAGCATAAAATGTTGTTTAGCCAACGCTTGGCTCAGGCTCAGGATTATATATTAAATGCGCACAAAGCATCAAACTTTTCTCTTACAATCAGATTAAACGCATGTTATAAATTAATGAAACCGATACAACAACGAGTCCACATGAAAACAAAGACTGGGAATTCCCGAGTGATCTATCAAAAGCAGGGGCAAATTGCTTATATTACGCTGAACCGGCCAGAGGCGCTCAATGCAATGGATATTCAGATGCACGAAGAGTTGGCATTGATTTGGAATGATTTTGAAACGGACGAAGCCATACGTGTTGGTGTACTTTCGGGGAGCGGGGATAGGGCTTTTTCTGTAGGTCAAGATTTAAAAGAACTTGCTGAACGACAAAGTAAAGGTATTGCTACAGAATCAAGTATTGGTAGTTTTGGAAAACCAGGTTGGCCTCGTTTAACAGAACGTTTCGATCGATTTAAGCCACTCATTGCAAAAGTTCAGGGATATGCGTTTGGTGGTGGTTTTGAATTGGCTATGGCTTGTGACATTATTGTTGCCACAACTGACGCCACCTTTGCTTTGCCAGAAGCTAAACTGGGTCTTATTGCGGGTGCTGGCGGCGTGTTCCGTTTAACGCGTCAAATACCATTCAGGGTCGCTATGGGGTACTTAATGACCGGCCGAGTGATCAATGCACAAAGAGCATTCGCCCTTGGATTAGTGAATGAGATAGTTTCTGCTGAAGAATTAGATCACTGTTTGGCTGGATGGGTGCGAGATATGTTGCGTGCCGCGCCTCTGTCTATCCAAGCCATTCAAGAAATGGCATCTAAATCCATAACGATGCCACTTGAGCAAGCTTTCTCTACAAGTTATTCGCAGGAAAACATACGCAAAACGAGTCTTGATGCGAAAGAGGGGCCGCAGGCATTTGTTGAAAAGCGCCTACCTGTGTGGCGCAATTGTTAATTCAAATAATCTTCTAAGCCACCATCTCGCACGGTATCCAGTGTAAAACAATGAAATCCGCCGCCAAATAGACGCCTGTGGCGATGTCGTACTGGAACAACAGTGAATTTATGCTGCTCTAGCGTACGAATTAACTCTGGACATGCTTCGTTGACCAGGACTGTGTCCGGGCTGACGGAGAGTACATTCAGATCAATGTAAGGGCTTGTTAACACAAGATCTGTTTTATCATATTGCGGGAAGTTGTTTGCTTCTGGGAGAGGCGCCACAATCATGTCCCATTTTTGCAATTCTTTTGGCAAAAAATCAGCAACTTGTTTTGAACGAACCAAAAGTGTCCCAGGTCTTAAAGCAAGTAGCATACTGTCAATATGGCTGTCACTTAAACGATATACGCGATGGATGCGAAAACGTCC
>DAIOSQ010000119.1:0-5249 GCA_036752465.1 Legionellaceae bacterium
GAAGTGACTTAAGCACTTGTTGCTTGAGCACAGTAGGAATCCCCGTTCTTTAGAGCGGGGAGGATGTCAAATCATGTTGCTCAGGATCCTCATCTGAAGCATCATGCGATTTGATATGGGGTCTGTCGTAGAGAGGTTCTTGTAAAGGTTTTTCTCCTGAAACCCAAGACCGGAAAAACCGAATACTTCGATCATCTTTTCGATATAGTTTATCTCGTTGTGGCTGTGTGCTGGCACCGT
Organism: Legionellaceae bacterium; assembly: GCA_036752465.1. Taxonomy (GTDB): domain Bacteria; phylum Pseudomonadota; class Gammaproteobacteria; order Legionellales; family Legionellaceae; genus DAIOSQ01. Next base: position 241 of record DAIOSQ010000119.1, read on the forward strand.
TAGCTTGTTGAGACTGAACAATCGCTTGGTCTTCCATCGTAATATAATAATACAGTGCTTTAATGGTGAAATCGACCCATTGATTGATAATCGGTTGTGTTAAGAACTTACGATGCGATCGAATATAAAGATCCGTTGTGTTTTCATCAACAGGGGCATAGATCAGCGTCATGGCATAATCATCAAAACGTGGATTTGACCAAACATTTGGAAACTCTAAATCCCAAAAAAATGCCGGTTCGTCAAAATGCCATCGAATGCCTCGCGAACTTAATTTTTGAACAACCTGTTTGTCCACCATCACATTTTTAGCCATTGGCCAAAAAGAATGTCGATGAATAAATTCCACATGCGAATTATCCAGTTGATTTTCAACATTTAAACTAAAAGAGGCTTTTGATGTGAACTTCAATAAGCAGCTATAATAATTTCCCAGCGCGTTAAAATAATCCGGTTCTGGGTAATCTCCATCCCCCCACTTCAACCAAATTACCTCATTTTTTTCAAGTGTTGTGAGTTGAGTGCTGTTTTTAAATACACTGAGTTTCCCATCAGCGCCTCTGGAAAAAACAAGATCGATTCCAAATCGTTTAAACAGAATAGGTTTGTCTTGAATCTCTTCAGACAAACCAATCGCCCACCATCCGCCTGGAAGTCTCATAGCAGTCTGAGCGGACTTCTGCGCGCTTAGATCAGTTTGCAATTGATTATTTAACTCTGTTCGCAACCAAATGGTTCCATTTTTTTCAAGTGTTGTGTATTTTTGTACCCGAAGAAAGGGTTTGGGTTGACTGTCTTCAGGATCCAGCTGACACAGGCCATCACTATCAAACTGAAGTCCATGAAAAGGGCATTCAAGGTGGTTTTCGTTTTGTAGATTATCCTGAGTAATTTGTCCGAGGCTCAATTTAGCTGCACGATGTGGGCAGCGATCATCAAATGTATTGAGCCGACCGTTTACGTCTCGCCAAAGCACAAGGGCAAGACCAAATCGATTAAACGCTGTCGGATTATCGGTGACTTCTTGAGACAGTCCAATCGCCAACCATCCTTCTGGAAACCCAAGGGCATCTTCATTCGTCTTCTGAGACATTGGCTCGACGGGCTGCTGATCGTGAGAATCCAAGCTCGCAAATTGCCGAAGATCATGGCGATGTACTTTTTCATTCATCACAGGAAATCCCCGACTTAAACGTAAGCGACTCATTGCGTTTGATTGAGGATTCAGGCCTGAAATAACCCATGGGGACAGTGCTAACAGGAAAAACTTCATTGAGATTCACCTCCATTGTGCTAAATCGATTGTTCAATGATTCAAACTAGTGTCGCGTCGTCTAACTATGTTTCCTAATGCATGCCCAAGATCCATTTCTCAGTTGGCACCGTTCTATTTTTACTTATTTATATCCAATAACAAAGACATTTTCTACGATATCGCTTTTTTAACAAAAAAATTGGCAACCCACCGCTTCAATTTGAACTGTTGGTTAAGCCATGAAAAGTTGAGAATGGCGTAAATAATATAAAACAGGCTTTGAATACCGGCAACCGCGTTACATTCGCTATCCTTCTTCCAAACATTGATTTAGGTAATGTAGGTGCGGTTGGCTGGCATCTTTATTTTGGTGATACTTGGGTACTGACGGAGGACCAGATAAAAACACCCATTGCAAATGCTCGATGACATCACTGTGCACCTGGTATTGACCGCAACTTTGCAGCAGCAGAGTCCAACTGTAACAAATTTTGTATGCGATGCTAAGCGTGCCAGCCGCAATCATCTGTGGCGCCTTATATTGGAAGAGACTATTTCCAGGTAAAAGATGAAAACACATACTATAATGATATTACCAACCACTAGCTTGTGAGAACTAAGATGCCCAAGGATAATCAACAGAAATATTCAGAGTCATGTGAGGAATTGAGAGCGCGTAAAGACGGGGTATTCAGTAGCGATAGTGGCGACAATGCGTTTAGAAATTTTGCTTCGGGGTTCACGTCTTCTTTGGGGATTATGCCTCCAACGTATCGAACTAGTCGTAGTCTTAAGGAGGTAGAAGCGACATTTCAATTACTAAATGCACTAGAAAAGGATCTAAAAGATAATAGAAACACTATGCCCCCAAAAGCTTACGATGCTGGAACAGCTCTTGCAAAAGCTCTCTATCAAAATCTTAATGAATTTGGAGAAGCTTACCGCGAAACCGTAAAAAACGGTAAAATGATTAATGAGCCACTTAATTCTATGGTTACAAAATGTAGTGCAGCCATTAACACTCATCGAATAGCAATTGAATCTGAGCCTAGTTTTTTTAATAGAACTAGAAGAGCATTAAATTTCTTTGTCAAGCAATTCAATGAAATTGCAAAGGATAATGGATGGAGTTCGCGGATGAAGCCCTGGGCGGTGACAAAAACCGACATGCACCAGGCAACAAGTTATAAAACAGCACTAAATGGGTATCGAGAAATGGAAAAAGAAAAATCTAATCCAACTAAAGTTGAGCATGATATCAATCTTGACGACCCTGATCAAAACAATCCCAATCCTGGAGGTGGCTCCTGAAGCAAAACGCTATCCTCAGCCAACTTCCTGGTATACTCATACCACTGAATCACGAGAATAAGGAGTTGGTGTATGTTATATGCGTTTATGTACGGCGTTCTCTTGGCCCTGGGGCTGATTGTGCCGTTGGGTGTGCAAAATCTTTTTATTTTTAATCAGGGCGCAAACCAACCACATTTTTTACATGCCATGCCCAGCGTGCTCACCGCTATACTCTGTGACGCCTTGCTGATTATTTGCTCTGTTTTCGGTGTTTCCGTGGTGGTATTGGCCATTCCTTGGTTAAAAACCACCATCTTGCTGCTGGGATTTTTGTTTCTGCTCTACATGGGCTGGGTGACCTGGCATAGCAAGCCGCGCACCTTGCAGCCGGGTAAAAAACCACTGCCCGCAAAAAAACAAATGCTCTTTGCCGCGTCGGTTTCTTTGTTGAACCCACATGCGCTGTTGGATACCATCGGGGTCATTGGCACCAGTTCACTGCAATTTAGTGGCCAGGAAAAATGGATCTTTACGGCCGCCTGTATTTTGACTTCCGCGGCTTGGTTTTGCGCGTTATCCATTGTAGGGCATTTTTTACATAGGCTGGATACCACTGGCCGTTGGTTACAGCTCATCAATAAGTTGTCCGCGCTGATGGTTTGGGGCATCGCTGCTTATATTGCCTGGTTACTGGTGTAAATAAGCAGACATATGCTGGTTGAGATAATTTAGATTGGGTATACTCTGAGGTTAATTTACCTTATTGGTATCATACGAAATCTATGGCCATAGCAGAGCAAACACGCAATTCAGCAAAAGATGTCTTAAAACGCCCACCCCATTCCTTGGAGGCGGAACAGTCCATCATTGGCGGTTTAATGCTGGATAATCAGGCATGGGATAAAGTCAGCACCAAGTTGACTGCCAGCGATTTTTATCGTACCGAGCACCGGGTATTATACCAAGCGATCATCAGTCTAACGCAAAAAAGTCAGCCGTTTGATGTGGTCACGGTCTTAGATACCCTCAAATCACATGGCAAATTAGACGACGCCGGTGGTGAAGTGTATTTGTTTGAATTGGCCAACAATACCCCCAGCGTCGCCAACGTCAGTGCCTACGCAGACATCGTGCGCGAAAAGTCGGTGCAGCGACAATTGATTCAGGTGGCGAATGAAATCGCCGACTCGGCGTATAGTCCCGGTGAGCGCGAAGTGTCTGATCTGCTAGACTTTGCTGAAAGCAAAGTATTTGCGATCGCCGAACAAACCACGCAAGATGGTGGCCCCGAAACCATCAAATCTATTTTGGTACGCGCGGTTGAGAAAATAGATACCTTATATCACAGTGGCGATAGCATCACCGGTCTCGCGACCGGACTGAAAGATTTGGATGAAATGACTTCCGGCTTGCAACCATCTGATCTCATCATCGTCGCTGGTCGGCCGTCTATGGGTAAAACCACGCTAGTGATGAATATGGCCGAGCACGCGGCGATCAAAGGCAACAAGCCGGTTTTGGTATTTTCTATGGAAATGCCGGCTGACTCCTTAGCCATGCGGATGATGTCATCCCTAGGCCGCATCGATCAACATCGCATTCGTACCGGTAAATTAGACGACGACGATTGGCCCAGAGTCACGTCAGCCGTGCACATGCTCTCGGAAGCACCACTGTTCATCGATGATGCCCCAGCACTAAGCCCACAAGAAATGCGCGCGCGCGCGCGACGCTTAGCCAAAGAACATGGACAATTGGCGATGATAGTGGTGGATTATTTGCAATTGATGAAAGTCCCGGGCTTCAAAGCCGATAACCGCACCGCGGAAATTTCAGAAATCTCGCGCAGCCTCAAATCCCTGGCCAAAGAATTGCAAGTGCCGGTCATCGCCTTATCGCAGTTAAATCGTAGCCTAGAACAACGCCAAGACAAACGGCCGGTGATGTCCGACTTGCGCGAATCCGGCGCAATTGAACAAGATGCGGACGTAATATGTTTTATTTATCGTGATGAAGTGTATAATGAGGACAGTCCAGACAAAGGGTGCGCAGAAATAATCGTCGCGAAACAACGTAACGGCCCCATAGGGCGTATTCGAGTTGCGTTCTTGGGCAAATATACACGGTTTGAAGATTTGGCCTTTACTGGGTATCAAGGGGAGTAACCGCCATGGCGCGACCGACGCGCGTACATATAAACCAAACGGCTCTGCTGCATAATGTCACCCGCGTCCGGCAACTGGCTCCCGGCCGCACAATCATTGCTATGGTCAAAGCCAACGCCTATGGCTGTGGTTTGGCAGCGGTGGTGCCAGTACTTGAAGGGCACGTGGAGGCATTTGGGGTGGCCTGCACCGAAGAAGCAAGCGTCATCCGACAACTGGGCAGTCGCACCGCGTGTATTTTGTTTCAAGGGATCTTCAGCGCGGAAGAATTACATACGGTACACGCGTTAAACTTG
>DAIOSQ010000120.1:0-5210 GCA_036752465.1 Legionellaceae bacterium
AATCCTTTGTTGCTGGATCCAGACCATCACGTTGCGATCGATATTCTAGCAAACTATAGTACTGAAACATGGCAACCTGCACCTTCACCAGGTAAAAAAACCTCGATATAATGAGTACTGATAGACGTGACTTTAGCAAAACAATCCCAATTCATCCAACGCGAGTTTAAAGGATATGGTGGGTAAGCATATGTGACTGTACAAAGTAGAACAGTGCCCTGCGCAAGCCGTGCGTAAAATTTTTAGGGTTATTTGGAGCATCCATTATGGTACATTGTCCAATGCCAAAAGCACTCATAGACACCCGCCAACATCTTAAAGAAAAAGACTGGCAAACATTTGCAGCGCCATCATTTGCGCCGAATGACCTGATTATTTGTTTGGATTTTTTAAAACAATATGATAACAACAATGCCACATTCGAATCATACCGTCGTGAAATAGAACGATTAATTCAATGGGCTTGGTTGGTTGATAAAAAATCAGTTCTTGATTTAAAGCGACAAGATGTAGAAAATTATATTCAATTTTGTCTGGATCCGCCTAAGGCTTGGATTGGAAGCAAAAAAGTATCACGTTTTATTACCCACAATGGGAATCGCATTCCCAATCCTGAGTGGCGCCCTTTCGTGGTGACTGTCAGCAAGGCCGATCATAAAAATGGACTAAAGCCAGAGAAAAAAAACTACCAATTATCGCAAAAAGCTACCCGTGAGATTTTTACAGTACTCAGCAGCTTTTATAATTATTTGGCTTTAGAAGAAAAAGTATCAACTAACCCCATTGCGCTCATCAAGCAGAAAAGCAAGTATATCCAAAAGCAACAACATCAAGCACAAGTGATGCGCTTAAGTGAAAAGCAATGGCAAACATGTCTTGATACGGTTAAACATATGGCAAAGGATGCACCTGACAAGCACGAACGGACCTTATTTATTATTTCTGCGCTGTATTTATTGTACTTACGCATCTCAGAACTATGCGCCAGTGATCGTTGGACACCGGAAATGCGGCATTTTTATCAAGATAGCCTGGGGTGTTGGTGGTTTAAAACGGTAGGAAAGGGGAATAAAATGCGAGATATCGCAGTCCCTGATGATATGCTTGCCGCCCTGAAACGATATCGTCTAAGTATGCAATTAACCCCCCTTCCCTCGATCAATGATCAAAGCCCATTGCTGCCTAAGGAAAAAGGCAAAGGTTCCATGAGCAGTGGAAGGCACATTCGGCGTTTAGTACAAGACTGCTTTGATCAAACAATGCTTGTTTTAAGAAACACAGGTTTTTCAACCGAAGCCGATAGCTTTGAATCAGCAACGGTACATTGGTTGCGCCATACCGGTATTTCAGATGACATCAACCTGCGAGGGCGACCGGTGGCACACGTTCGTGATGATGCAGGACATAGCTCAAGCGCAATTACCGATCGGTATAACGATATCGATCTCATCGAGCGACATCAATCAGCCAAACATAAGAAATTAGTATCCACAGAGGATTAGCCAACACCAACAACACCATGCTGTTTACACTTCATCAGCGCAAATAACCAACAGACCTTATCTATTGCAGAAGCAGCCAATTGCATAACTTAATCGTGAGCATCCTGAAGTGGGATCGATTACATCACGAGAAACTCGAGTATGATGGTGGTACTAAATATTTTGCATATAAACTGTTTTTTATGTAAAATTAATTGACAAATAAGGATTAAATTATGATAGAGCAAAACATAAACGATTTTATTTCACAATTTGGCAGCGATCCATTTAGCATGCAAATGGGCTTCAATCTTTTAAGCAGTCTCACGAATTTAACTTTAAATTTTTGTCTTACCCTGCCCTGCGTACTGATGTTCTTAGATGCATACAGGGAAAATCATAAAGATTTAATGCAAATTTGGGGGCTGTGTACCGTGGCTGCAGTAGCTACAAGCTCTATTGTATCCAGTGCACTTACTGCGGCAGTGTTTGGTATCGTGTTCCCCCCGATTGCTGTGATATTAACGCCTGCATTTTTCTTCAGCTGCGCCGTCAAAGCAGGTTTATTGTTAGCAACAGCTATACTCGCTTCAAATCATAAACCCAACCAGAATATTATGACAACCTTTGGTTTTTCCTGATGCACCGCATCCATTAAATGCCCCGTATTACCGGCAGCGGATGCAGGCTTGATTCTCCTGAAAAACGCAGTTGCCATCGTCGCGAGCGGGTAAAGCGATTCTTCTGCTCTATTATGGCCAAGCAGGTCCTATGCAACAATATGGCCCAGTTTGATGAGGAGATTTTTTGGGAGAGTGCTTGGAGGGCTTCTTTACAGGACTGCGCCCATATAAATTTTCTGTACGCAGTAGAGTAAGCGGAACATGCAAGCGTGCTCGATACTTGCCATATTGATGGTGTTCACAGGGTGATGGTTCACTGTCACTAAAGGTTAGCGGGGGAAGAAGATCGTCAGCAACGCTGATGTCTCCTACTTCTAGTGAGAGTGGGGTTTGACAGTAAAACAGTGCAATTTTCACTGCAACGGGCGAAACATTCATAGCAAGGGCTTGCTTTCTCGCGCGCATCTCAGCAATTTTGGTATGGAGCTCATGAATAGACTCGACTAGTTCATCTAAATCAGATAATACGTAATTTTTGGTTGGTTGTAAGCTTTTTTTCATTTATTTTCTCTAATTTTGCCAAATAATATCCGAAAGTTCGTCTTCAAAACCAAAATACTGGAGATCTTTAATCCGCCTTGGGTACAAAATACCATCCAAATGGTCACATTCATGCTGGACAACTCGGGCATGAAAATCTTCAGCGATTCGGCTAAAAAAATTTCCTTTTGCATCGTATCCCTGGTATTGAATTTTTCGATACCGTGGTACCAAACCGCGTAATCCTGGGACACTCAAGCAACCTTCCCAGCCATCAACCATCTCATCTGAAAGAATGGTGATTTCCGGGTTGATTAAAATTGTCAATGGAATCGCTGCTTCATTAGGATAGCGGGGGCTACCCTCAAATCCAAACAAGACAATTCGTAGATTTTGCCCAATTTGTGGAGCAGCTATGCCTACGCCTTTTTCTGCCTGCATGGTGTCGATCATATCACCAATTACAGCTTGCAACATCGTATCCGTCAAATCACTGACCATCATCGAAGGCGATGCCAATTGTTGATTACCCATTTTAACCACTGGTTTTATGGCCATGCCGCAATGCCCTAGATAATGAATTATCCAAATATAATAGCATGAATTTGACTATCAACAGTAGCAAATATTTAACCATATATTAGCACAGACCCCATGTGTGCAAATGGTTAAGGCCATGCTCTGTGTCAGGATCTTATTAGGCGTTCCTCATAAATCCTTAAGCTTATGTTGCTATCGTGGCGATCAATTTAAAACCAGAAAGGTTAATGAATGATGTTTAGATTTTTTAAAGGCTGCTGCGGCACAAATGCAGTCGACCAACCTGAAACAAATAAACGCAAATTAGATAAAAACAAAATAGAAATACTCAAGGAAGGGAAGCTTCCGCCAGGTTTGAAAGTTTATAGCAACCCTAAACTAATCGCATCCTGTGACTCAAGTACAGAAATTAGCTCTAGCCAATCTTCTGATCTTAGATACATGTCCAGTTTAAAAAGGTCACAAAACGCGCGAAACCTCGAACCTCGCATCATAGAACAGACTGGCGGTAGTTCTTTCGACAACATAACAGAAGACCCATTAGCCTGGAGTGACTATTTTGATGCCGGCTTGACATTTTAAACCAATCAATAAGCTGTTTATGACGACTGAGCATCACTGCTCTGTGCCAGCAGCATCACATAAATGCACACAAGCCCGTCAAAATAGCACAGCGCTCAACTGTTCAACTAAGGCCGCAATCAAATGGTCTGCTGCTACATATGATTTTTCTGGTGCGGCAGACTGCCAAATCCCATGCGGCCATACAGGGTCATGTTTAAAACGTGCCAACACATGTATATGCATTTGAGCTACTATGTTGCCTAGACTGCCTATGTTAAGTTTATCTGGCATAAACATATGTTGCATGATCAGCGAAAGTTGATGTATTTCTTCCATCAATTGATAGCGATCCGATTGACGCAACTCTGTGATTTCGGTTTTTTCCGGTTGGCGTGGTACCAGAATACACCAGGGATAGTCAGCATTATTTTTTAACAAGACGCGCGACAATGGCCAATCGACAAGGTTGAAAGTACTTGCACGTAAGCGCTCATCCAAGTGAAAATCGTTGATTTGTGCTTGGACCGGCATAGCTATTCCGGACATCCTATGACTACGAATTCAACAGCAATATTACCACGTGTCGCATGGGAATAAGGGCAAACCACTTCATGCGCTTCTTGCACCAAAGTCTCCAGCTCATGTTGTGGCAAAAGCGGATCCTCAATTTTGAACATGACCGCCAGTCCAAAACCGGATTTTTCGCGTGGACCAATTGCGACACTACAGGTAATGACTGCTTGGGTCGCATTTTTTTTATGTTGTTTAGCTACGAAATCGAGTGCACCGCCAAAGCATGCTGCATATCCTGCCGCAAAGAGGTGCTCTGGCGTGGTGGTATTAGGTTTTTCGTGGCCACCCATCGCTTGAGGAAGTGACAAATCAACCTTGACAGAACCGTCAGTTGTTTGACTATGTCCGTTGCGACCACCAGTTGCCGTGGCTGTTACAGTAAATAGCGATTTAATCTTATCCATTCTTTCTGCTCCGTTTTCAAGTGCAATAACATATCCGCGTGTATCCTAGAAGCCAGAAAACTACCAAGCGTGCTTCGATAGAATAATCTCACCTACTTCGCCAGTATTATGCTAAAATAAATGCCTCACATAGCGAACTTTTTGCTGGGTCATTATCCTTATTGTCCTTGCAGATTAGCGTGATTTTATCTAATGAGCAAGCGATAATCATGATTAAAATAGGACAATTTAATACCTTAACCGTGCTAAAAGAGGTCCCGTTTGGGATATATCTAGATGGTAAAAATTTCGGAGAAATTCTATTGCCCAAGCAAGTGGTACCGAAGGGCACTAGATTAAATGATGCGCTAGATGTATTTATCTACTTTGATTCTGAAGACAAAATCATTGCAACAACACTGCAGCCACTCGCGCAACTCGATGAGTGTGCTTTTTTAAAGGCAGTGGATGTGAATCATGTCGGCGCTTTTCTGAATTGGGGCCTG
>DAIOSQ010000121.1:0-5141 GCA_036752465.1 Legionellaceae bacterium
AATAAATCCATGGGCGAGGCTTGCGAACTCGTCAGAGACTTTTTAATGTAAGGCTGTATTGGGGAGCCGTCTTGACTATTCAACTCCAACAAACAAGCAACCGCATGCGCACAATATTGGCTGGTTATACAACCACAGCGGGAAGCAGCAGCAGGCCAAGCTTTCAGATCTAAAAAAACATCATATATGTGGTTGGTGTGATCTTTTACTCTTGCTTTAAGCAACCCATCACTCAAACGCACTGTTAGAACTTGTCCAGTGGATTGCAGCAATCTGCCATCAGCCAGAACCTTGGGTGAGAAAATTGCTTCCATGTTCGCAAGTGCTGCTTTGAGCATTACAACCATCCAAAAATATCAGTGTAGCTGTCATTGTACCTAAAAAAGCAACCCCTGGATAAAATAGCCCTCATTTTTTAAATCTAGATTGCTTTGTCAGGCTATCAGGAAGCAATCAGCGAGCATATTGAATGTATCTTGCGACACAAATACACTATACCTCAAATAACTGTCTGCCAACCTAGCAGAGTATCTCTTTAGTTACCGCCCGTAAACCTGAAAGGCCATCAAGCTGTATCTTAAATACAGCTTGATGGCACCCGACGATAGCAGGTGCGTTTTTTATATCAACCGATTTTGTTGTAAACAGTTAAATTCTGAGGTAGCATCCAATTTTTAGGCACTTAACCAGGAAAAAATACATGACGCAACATTGCTATGATCTATCTAACCATGAGTTACGCGGCAAAGCTCTAGAAAGTTTTTTTGCTGTCAACGGTATCAGAAGAAATTTTGCTCGGATCGCTAATCAAGGCGATTGGTTTGCATTAGAGCTTGTAAGAAGTGATCTAGAAGTCAATTCACCTGAATTTCAGCAACTCGTGGGAAAAATCAATCAAACTTGTGGTACCAATCTGCCGCTGCAAATCATCTCATTACAAAAAGCTTTAGCAGATCTAATCCAGAAAGCCGGTACAGATAATGAAGCGGACCAAACAGCTTGCGCAGTTTTACTCAACACTTTATTTGAATTTGACTTTGTAAACTTTGATCTTGAATCGGGACAGTTGACGGTTAGTAGCCGATCCCCAACCATTGCTGGTCTTTATACAAGACTAGAACATCCACATTTGGCGGTATCGTCTACTCAATTGGGTATCAAGCTATATGAGTTAATATCTGCGCTTCAACCAAGCATTTTTTTGGTACACAAAGGCCATGGAGAAGCACCTATTATATTTTTAAATAATCACTTTTTGCCAAAAAATCGATTGCTCTTGTCCAAAGAGCATCAAGAAGATGGTTCGATTAAGGTGACGCCTTATATGATAGCTGAACAACCAACTATACCGGCCAATTATCATTTTATTTTGGATCGTTCTGAGAGTATGCTAGGAGAAAGGATTGAAACTGCCAAAAACAGTCTGCTGAATTTTGCGCAGATATTATTTCAATTCGAACCCAGAGCAAAATTATTCATTAATCTCTTTGATAGCAACTATAAGCCACTGAGCCCCACACCATTTGAAGCAACTGATCTATGCAATGGTAGATTAGCCTCGGCAATCCGAACAATTACTGGCGGCAGTTCAACAAATATTGCCAAGGCATGTCTCCAAAAAATCCGTGAATTTGCAGATGATCAAAATAATGTCTTATTATTTACCGATGGAGAAGATACAGACCGTGATCACCAAGCGTTGAGTCAAGAATTAGATAGCTTGTCTCCAGAAAAAACTGTTAGAAATAAATTTTTTATCATTAGTTTTCTGCAGCAACCACACGTTTTACAAAAAATGACGCAAATATTTGGTTCTCAGCTGATCGTTGAAACGACTGCCGCATTACAAGACGTAATGGCCCGACATGACCAGTTGCAAAATTGGGCGGCGTGTAGAGAGTTGTTTACCACACGCGTACTGGTCCAACAAAAAATAGACAAATCAACCACAGAGGTTGTTTCTAAAAAAAGCATGACGCAATCCAATCAATTAGAAGCACTGGAGTCAATCACCGTTCAGCCAGGGGATGAAATTGAGATTGAAATCACGGATAGCTCGGGGCGCGTTTTATTCACAACCAGAGAAATAATTGACCACCAGTTAGCGACCGAGAACTTCCTGGAACAGAATAGAGGGATACTTTCTCCAGGCGCAAACTCTGTCTTTCATCATACGCCAACAGCTCCAGTAGAGCAAAGTCGTGAAATTAAAACACCCATCATTTTGTGCGCCATAAGCTAATTAATACAACAGCACATACCCGTGCTTCCAAGAGGAGATTTCATCGTGGCTCTATTAGATTGACTTGATTTTTTAAAATGTTGCATCGTTTCAGGTTTTGTCGCTAAGATGTTCCATGGCTAAAAAGACACAATTCATTGTTGCAAAATCAGCGTAACACGATAACATGGAGAGATAGTAAAGTACCAAGGAATGTCATGCGATTTAAAGTAGGCACAGTAACCCTGCTGGTGTCACAACTGGCTTGTGCTGCTGCAACAGCAATTGATGGTTTATATAGCACCGTATTCGCGGGTTACGCCGATACACCCAATAATATATACGCCACCTACCAGTCCTTAACCCGCAGTAACGCGGTATATAATGCAGGTTATGATGTGGGTGGCGCCATTGGATATAAAAGCACACCTATGCGCTATGAAGGTGAAATCACCTACCTAAATACCAATCTAACCGGCTTAAAAATAAATCAGGTTTCACAAACAGGCGTGTCTGGATATAATAGCGCTGTTTTTGCTATGGCTAACCTATATTATGATTTTCATCCGCTTGTACAGGGGGTGCAACCATTTTTAGGCGGCGGTATAGGGTATGGCTGGCTCAGCAATAATTTTAACGCTACCGGGCCAAACATAGCCACACAATTACATTTGAATAATTATACGTTTGCTTATCAGGGCAGCGCGGGTATCGCTATTCACTTCGTCGAAAATTACTCATTGACAGCAGCATATCGATATGTGGCCACACCACAACTGTCGAATATTGGCAAGTCCTTTCAGGCCAACTTAGCCAGTCTTGGCGTGACATATCGCTTTGATGAGAGCAGTTATAAATAGGGATATAACATGCAAATATATCGCAAATGTTTATTCGCCATTTTGTGTTTGATGCACCACCAGGCGCTGGCACTTAATGCGGTATCTGGTTGGTACGGCGGAATCATGCTAGGCCCTTCGTACACGCCTAAGGTTAATCGAACAACCACTTACCCCGCGACTGTTAATGGCACAAATGTTGTCTTGTCAACTAATGGCACGCTCAAGTATAGCGTTCTAGCAGATGTTGGGGTTTCTGTTGGCTTTCGCTGTGATAAATGTCGCTTTGAGGGCCAATTCCTATATAACAATGCCCCATACAGCTCGCTTGATTTTAGTAGCAATAATATTCAATATACTGTGACTGGGAGTAAAACTGTAACCACGCCATCCGGTAATACAATTAATCTCAGTCTCAAAGGCAGCACCACAACCATAGCAGGCATTTTCAATGCCTTCTATGATTTTTTACCCAACAATCCGCGGTCAAATTTTGCCCCTTATGTCGGAGTTGGGGTTGGCTACGCATATGTTATCAATTCTTTATCATTCTCATGCATCAACAGCACACTGAGTGAAACCTGTAGCACAATAACTGGCAAAACATACACCGCCCCAGATAACAATTTATCTAGTGTAGCGGGTCAGGCGATCGTTGGCTTCAACTTCTTTTTAGATGATTTTTCTTGGTTTTCCATGGACGGACGTTTGTTCTCAACACTCAGCAAAACCCCTATAACTCAAACTCGGGTGGAAATAGCCAGTATCAATTTTATGTTTACTGGGATTTTTCATGCCGTGTAGCACGCAAGATATCCGAATTTTACCATCATTATTGGCAGCTAACTTGCTGTACTTACATGAAGAGATCAACCATTTGATCGATGCCGGTAGTCAATTATTGCATATTGATGTGATGGATAATCATTACGTACCCAATCTTACGTTTGGGCCGATGCTTGCGCAAAGTATCAAAACCCAATTGCAAATTGCGTTAGATATTCATCTAATGGTGACCCCCATCGACCCGTTGATTACTCAATTCGCCCCATACGCGCAACAGATTGCTTTTCACCCCGATGCAACAGTGCATGTAGATAGAAGCATACAACTGATTAAGGATCATAATTGTCTTGCAGGCCTGGCGCTTAATCCGCATACGTCCCTGGATTGCTTAACCTACTGCGCGCAAACATTAGATTACGTGCTGATCATGACGGTCAATCCGGGATTTGGTGGGCAGACGTTAATTCCTTATGTGATCCCTAAAATTAATCAAATACGCCAACTATACCCACACCTGCGCATTGCGGTGGATGGCGGTGTCAATGCAACCAACATTGCTGCGCTCAGCGCTGCAGGTGCAAGCGATTTTGTCGCCGGTCATGCCATATTCCAGGATAAAGAGTATAAAAAAAATATTGACGTGCTACAGCAGCTTGCCACTCAGGTTTAGGACGAGGCTGCATGAAAACCCTCTGTTGCACGCTGATAATTGTTTGCCTACTCCTAACAAATCCTGTCACCCATGCTGATAACAATTACCTAGATAAATTCGCAACGTATAGTCGATGGAGTGAGCATCTACCAAGCAACATCAATCCTGACTTTATCGCTTTTATTGATGCACCTTCACCACTCACGCAAAAACTGCGTGAGAAATGGCTATATCAATTGGCTTGGAATAAAGATTGGCAGAGATTTTCAAAATTTTATCGCCATTCACCAGATATAGCGTTGCAATGCTATCAGTCTCTCGCACTCTATCAACTTAATCAGCGCGCACAAGCAATCCATATGGCCAACCAACTGCTGCTATCTGGACACACCTTGCCGGCCGGTTGTGCTATTTTGTATCGTCAGATGCTACAAAATCATGAAATCAGTACAACTTTAATCGGCAAACGCATCGAATTAGCACTGGAAGAAAAGCACGTCTCTTTAGCTGCGGACCTGCTCAAGCAATTAACTCCACCGCGCAATACGGATGCCCTATTGCTCCGTACCATCGAAAAGCAACCCAAGCAGATACGACTGTTGATGCCAGGTCCCTATCATGGTGCATTTTATTTATATGGGTT
>DAIOSQ010000122.1:0-5128 GCA_036752465.1 Legionellaceae bacterium
TACATGACCCGCCTTGATCAAGCCAAAAATAGCTATGAGCAGCAACGTTTGTTATATGTCGCGGTGACCCGTGCCAAATCACGTTTATATCTTCTAGACCAACGCCCCAAAGGTCAGCAAGGCTCGTTTCGCGACATGCTCAAGCAACAGCCGTTCACGCAGCTCACAACCAACAGCTCTGTACCAGCAGGCCAGCTCACCCCGCTCTATCGTTTACCACTGGCATTTTATCAAAACCTGTCGGCGCCACCCCCAGCAAAACCGGTAACCGCGAAACTATGCGTACCGCAAGTTAATCAGGCACGCCTGATCGGCATTGCCACGCATCAATTATTGCAATGGCTAGCCACTCAGCACGCAACCTACCCTAACATTCCATGGCAGATGTGCACACGGGCACTCACCGAAAGTGGCCTGCCAGCTGAAGATTTGGCCGCAGCCATGACACAAATTAAAATGCAAATAAAGCTATTATTTGCCAATGAAATCGGACAATGGATCATGGCACCGCATACCGATGAACACAACGAGTTTGCGTATCTGCTTGCAGATCAAGGTCAAATTATCACGCGCATCATTGATCGCACTTTTATTGACGATAATAAGCGCTGGATTATTGATTTTAAAACCGGACACGAATTGACTGAACAGGATAGCGACCATCGCCAGCAACTTAACCGCTATGCGCAGGCCTTTATCCATGGCACACAACCTATTTATTGCGGCATTTATTATTTGCAAACGGCGCGCTGGGTGTCCTGGCCATATCAAGCACAACTCGCTACGCTCTAGTATCAATTGCAGTGATCGGTTATCATGAATGTCCATTCACAGTACGCCCATAGCCATGAATCAAGAGCACCTTAACACCATTATTCAACAACAATTGCAACTTTTTTTTACACGGTTTTCTCCTGCAGTCTCGGTCCGTCAGCACATAACAACCCTGCGCGCCAGGCTCGAGATCACCCTAATTTTCGGTTTTCCCATAGCCAGCTATGCGGATGGCTTGCACGCGCAATTGCTGGCAGTCATTCAGGCTGCATATCCTGATGTTGAGGTACATTTGGTGCTGCAAACCAACATACCCGCATACCTAACCCAAATGCCTGGTCAATCCCTGCGTGGTGTGAAAAATATCATTGCCGTAGCTTCTGGTAAAGGCGGGGTTGGTAAATCGACAGTAGCTGTCAATTTAGCCATCGCTATGGCGCAATTAGGCGCGCGGGTTGGTCTGCTAGACGCAGATATTTATGGTCCAAGTATCCCACTGATGCTAGGCCCGGTATCGACCATGCGCTTCGAGCAAGACAAGGTACTGCCGATTGAGAAATATGGCATTCAGGCGATGTCAATTGGTTACTTAGCGCAACATGAAAAACCATTGATCTGGCGGGGGCCCATGCTCGCTAAATCATTAATTCAAATGCTAAACATCACGGCTTGGGATGGATTAGACTATTTGGTAGTTGATTTACCACCAGGCACCGGAGATATCCAATTAAGCCTGGTACAAAAAATCCCACTTGCCGGAGCGATTATTGTCACCACGCCACAGCCTCTGGCCACTATTGACGCGGAAAAAGCGTTACAAATGTTTCGCACCACGCACATTGACGTCCTCGGCCTGGTAGAAAATATGTCTCAACATAGCTGCAGTCAATGTGGCCATACGGAAGCAATTTTTAGTGGTGATGGGGTAGCGCAATTATCGCAGCAGTATGCGTGTCCAATCTTCGCCAAGTTGCCTTTAGATAAAGCCTTAGGGCAACATTGCGACGAGGGTTTACCCAGCAGTGCACGTGGACCTGGACCTATGCATGGACTCTTCACGCAGCTAGCCCTAGACATCGCCCTGGAGTTGAGTAAAAAACAAGTCAACTATGCAGATAAATTCCCACCTATTGTAGTCGATAGGGCTTAGAATCTGTTGACACCAGCTGCCAGCTAAAGGAGTTTCCATCTCATGTCGCAAACCTATACCGCGCAAGCAATTGAAGTTTTAAACGGCTTAGAGCCCGTGCAACGAAGACCTGGTATGTACACCGACACCACCAGACCAAATCATTTGGTACAGGAAGTTATTGATAATAGCGTAGATGAAGCACTGGCGGGTTTTGCCAGTACGATTATCGTCACCTTGTATGAAGATGGTTCGATAGAAGTTGCAGACAATGGCCGCGGCATGCCCGTTGATATCCATCCACAACTAGGCATTAGCGGGGTCGAGGTCATTATGACCCGCTTGCATGCTGGTGGAAAATTCTCGGATCAAACCTATCAATTCTCTGGTGGCCTGCATGGTGTAGGAGTTTCTGTGGTCAACGCCCTTTCCACGCAACTTATCGCCACCATCAAACGCAATGGCATCATCTATCAGATATCCTTCAAAGACGGCCATACAAGCGAAGAATTGCGCGAAATTGGCGTCATAAAAAAACGTGAGACCGGTACAACGATCCGTTTTTGGCCCAATGTCAGCTATTTTGACAACCCTAAAATTGCCGTCAAACAATTAATGCACACGTTACGTGCCAAGGCCGTATTGTGCTCTGGTCTGACATTAACCTTGATTAATCAAGTGACGCAAGAAGAAACCACATGGTGTTATGAGGATGGCATCAGTAATTATTTACAGCTTGCTTTATCCGATGATTATCTGCCGGATGCGCCGTTCACCGGCAGTTTGCAACAAGCAGATGGCATGCTGGAGTGGGCTATCGTGTGGTCGCTGCAACCGGGCAGCGCCATCAACGAAAGTTATGTCAATCTGATTCCTACCATTGGCGGTGGCACACATGTCAATGGCTTACGTGCCGGATTATTTGAGGCACTGTCGCTGTTCTGCGAATTGCGTAATTTAATCCCTCGTGGCATCAAACTGCATGCGGATGATTTGTTTGAGTCTTGCCAATATGTCTTATCGGTAAAAATGAAAGAACCACAATTTGCAGGTCAAACCAAAGAAAGACTAAGCTCCCGTCAAACAGCATCTTTTGTCAGCGGTGCGATCAAAGATGCTTTTGCCTTGTGGTTAAATGAACATCGTACGCAAGGTGAGGCTATTGCCACTATGGCAATTGAACGTGCGCAAAAGCGTACGCGGCAGGCCAAGCAAGTATCGCGCAAAAAGGTTCATCATGGCCCCGCTCTGCCCGGAAAGCTTGCAGATTGTTTGCAACAAGACTTACGGCAATCCGAGTTGTTTCTGGTAGAAGGGGATTCTGCAGGTGGCTCTGCCAAACAGGCCAGAAGCAAAGATTTTCAAGCAATTTTGCCACTACGCGGCAAAATTTTAAATTCTTGGGAAGTCGACTCAGATCACGTACTCGCTTCACAGGAAATTCACGATATTTCTGTAGCGATAGGGGTTGATCCAGGCTCAGATGATTTGTCCGGTTTGCGTTACGGCAAAATCTGTATCTTAGCAGATGCAGATTCGGATGGTGCGCATATTGCGACCCTCATTTGTGCATTGTTTGTTAAACATTTCAAAACCTTAGTCAAACAGGGGCATATATTTGTCGCCATGCCACCGCTGTATCGCATCGATGCTGGGAAACAAGTGTACTACGCATTGGACGAAGCCGAGAAAACGCAGTACTTAGCTCAGTTAGGTCAGAAAAATAAACAAACCATCCATGTGCAACGCTTTAAAGGCTTGGGTGAGATGAACCCTATGCAACTACGCGAAACCACCATGGATCCCAACACCCGCCGGCTGGTGCAACTGACCCTAGAAGATGAACCCGCCACATGGCAACTGATGGATATGATGCTGGCAAAAAAAAGAGCCTCCGAACGCCGCGCCTGGCTCGAGAGCAAGGGCAATTTAGCCGACGTGTAATATTCTCGAGACCCCGAGCGATTACTTGACAACCCACCCTAATGTTGCCGTGGTGGTCGTGGGATGTTTGCTGAGCCGGAGAGTTCCTCCGTCAAAGGCGGCAAGGTTTTGTTTGCCCTTTTTTCTCTAGACAAAGCGCTAATGACACCCGTTTGCTTCAGCTTCGGAGTATCTGGGACGCCGGTATGCTCTGCTGCTAGAGTCAGGTCAGGGGCATTTTGCACTGTGTTTGTATACTCCAGATCAAAGTTCGCAAAATCTTTTTGCAACTGCTTGTCCATAACCTTCTCGTTATATTGCTTTGCATAATGTTGGCTGACATAAATCACCCCAATTGCTACCAAACATGCCACAGGAATTATCATCCCGCCAGTGAAAAAGCACATCACCCCAATGGTTGCGGCCAAAGCCAAAGAAACCAAAATATCAATGACGATCTTATTTCTTTCCTTGCTAAAATCATGCTCAGCTCGAATCAGCAGTGGCTTTTGATCAAGATCTTTGGCTTGCAAATGTTGCTTTTTTTGATACAAATCAAATAAATTAATTGCTTCTTTTGCCAGAAGCACCAGCTCCGCACCGACAAATAATCCCGCCACCAAATAAGATGAACTCAACATACCAGCAATCAACAAACTATACCCGACAAGTTGCAGCGCTTTACTCAATAAAAAAAAGGTATTATCAAAAAAACGTTGCGCGAAACTAATATGTGGATTGCGCAAAAATTGATACACCGAATATCCAGCCAAACCAACCGTAAATGCCGCTCCAAAAACTGGAATCAACGACAAAATACCCAATAAAGCGTCCATAAACGGCATGATCTGCACCAGGACAGACACCGGAATACACAGCATCAGTGACGAAACCGCCCCCAATAGCCACCATTTACGCCGTAAACCCTGCTGTCTTTGATTGATCAAAGTTAACTGCAAGTTGATCGCGGCATTGTCTGGCTTGAGTGCATGCAATTCATCCAAAAACTGTTTTATAGTCAGGGGGGCCGACTTGAATCGCAACGATTGCGGCGGACTGACTGCAACAGCTGCTACAATAGCATCCACCATTTGTTGTTGCGCAGCGGTAAGCTCACAGAGTTTCGTAGTAAAAAAATCTTTTTCAAATAACAGCCCTTCGCGCGTATACCCAACCATGGCCGTGGTCATGGCCGAATCATCGATAGATTCACCTTGTAAGCGAGAGCGCAATGTCTGCAAAACTGTATCAATAGCCACCATAACGTCCCCATGTTAGCAAAACAGAGTTTTCAATATAAGC
>DAIOSQ010000123.1:0-5119 GCA_036752465.1 Legionellaceae bacterium
ACCACTTGTTGAAATAACTTTATTTACTGGCTTGTCTCAAGATGAAATAATTCAATTTAAAAATAAATTGTAATTTTTTTTAACAATTCGCCACATGCAAGCATAAAAAAATTCAAAATGTTTAATATATTTACGATTGCACCTTGCGAATTTCTTGCATTGTTGCCCTGATTGCTTAATGTATAAAACCAAGCTTATAATGCGTAACTTTTTAATCAAACGTCATTTTTTATAAGCAATATATGTTTGCAATATGCCCAAAAAGTCATTGGATTCCTCAATGAATCATCCTCTTGAGCCTGCGAATCAGGCAACATCCCAAGCTATTGAATTCTCTGAAATTCTTACACGGTTAGCAGCAGAATATCGGTCTACATTTGTATATGAAACACCCGATCATTGGGGAATTACTTTATTAAAAGGAGGCATTTATTTAATTGCTATCAATGCAGGCCTTCCTTATGTACTTCCAGCGATGCGATTTACTTCGAATGCTACACTTAGCTACTTTTTAGGTGCCAGTGTTTATATTGCGATAGGATCGGTCAGTGTTTGGTCGGTAAGGAATTATATGACCTATTGGCAACTCATAGACAACTCAACGAACGAAAACAAATCGATCGAATTAGCAATTACTATCAGCTCTGTGGCTGTTGGTGTCTTATCTGCGTTACCTGGTGCCTTAGTCACGCTCAAATATAATCCACTCTGGATGTTACCTTTATCGTTATTCTTTGATATTTCAACAAATACAGCAAGTTTGAATCAATTCTTCAGAAAAATTTATATTGATCAACATTTATACAAAGAAAAACAGGATGTCTATAGAGCACGTGAGCTGCTCATTGAAAAACTCTATTACGGTCTAAGCGATAGAGCTGTTGTATCAACGCCAATCAACCAAACCATCATCGATGAATTTAAGCAGGCGATTGCGATTGCCAATCCAAAGTTAAAAAGGAAAAATGCTTTGTCTCTTCCATCGGATCAGACGATTTATATTATTAAGAATGCTCTAGGTTTTCTTTTACCATTATCCTGGGAAATCATTTGTATATATCTTGTTTACTCAGATATGCAAAACTTGCTGAATCTCAACAGTTTTTTAGCGGGATTTATTGCTGTAACCACCACTTTTCCAGCATTTTTTCTCGAGTATTTGTTTGCTGTAGCCGTCTTGACCGCACTTTATGAACTGACTTGCAATTACCTTGCTGACGTACAAAGTAGCAGTCCGGCGTTTAATGCCAATCCGCAAATAACCATTACAACAGTAGCCATTGGTTTATGTTTGGTTAGTGGTGCATTTACCAGCCGTGCTCAAATTATATTAGACTTATTGGCTCAAAGTGGTTTACGTGATATTTTGCTTTGTCTTGTCTGCATAGGAACCATTATTTTTAAAATGTCAGCAACCAGTATGAATCTTTTAGATATGGAAAATGATGTAGCAGCCCAAGTCTTTTCCGACCCGGTTTATAAGAGAAAATTATTATTCAATAAATTTCAATTGGTTTTAGAAACATCAAAACCAGAAACTGTGTGCTCATTACTTCCTCTGTTGGAGAACCATGAAGAGCCCGAACAAGCTGTTGAAAACAATATACAAGCAGAATCTAGCAATCTCATGGTGCCAGACATGCATCAAAAGGGATGGTTTTCCTTTTTTTTCCGAAGCAACTCAGCCCCCCCTTATTCCAACAAACATGCAGTAGGGCAAATAAATAGTGCTGTTTATTCTCCGCTTTAACACCCCCCTACCATGCAACAGGTAAGTGATGTACGCCATAAAGACCTGCGTCAGTATTCAACTGAATTGCCGCAGGATCAACAATTGAGTGTAATGTCGGAAAACGGTGAAAAAGGGCTAGGTACGCGACCTGCATTTCTAAACGCGCCAGATTTATGCCCATGCAATAATGAATCCCAAACCCAAATGCAAAATGCCCTTGGGCAGGCCTGCGGATGTTCAGTGTCTGAGCCGCTTCAAACTGCGAAGGATCTCGATTCGCAGCAGATAATGATAACGTAACACTTTCACCTGCTTTGATCAAAACTCCTTCCAATTCCACATCTTCAAGCGGCGTACGCGGTACTCCAAAATGAAAGATGGTTAAATAGCGTAACAGCTCCTCAACCGCACCATCAATAAGATTTGCATCCTCTCGAAGTAATTGCAATTCTTGAGGATGAGACAATAAAGCAAAAACACCTAAAGCAAGCATATTCGCAGTTGTCTCATGCCCTGCGGTTAGTAAAAGCACGCCAACTCCTGTAAGTTCTTCATCATTAAACTGATCCAACGCAATCAACTCACTCAACAGATCCTTAGCTGGACATTGTCGTTTATGGCGAACCAAATCACCCAGAAACTGGGTTAAATATGCCATTGCTTTACTGGCTTCAAGCGCACTCACTTCTAAACTAAAAAGAATGGCGCTGTTGTGTTGAAACTCGCGGCGTTCTTCATATGGGACCCCCAGAAGCTCACAAATCATGAGGGATGGAACTGGTAAAGCAAAACATTCAACCAAATCGAGCGGTGAGCCCATGCTTGCCATTGCGTCTAAGTGTTCATGAACAATTTGCTCAATACGTGGTTTTAAAGCTTTCATTCGCTTCATTGAAAGCAGTTTAGAAAGTGCTTTTCTATAACGACTATGATCGGGAGGATCCATATCCACCAACCAACCTGGTAATGCCGGTTGCCCATAAAAAGGATCAACTCCTGGCCGCAATACCGGAGCTCGTTTAAACTCTGAACGAGCACTAAAACGAGGGTCGGTAAGAACTTTTCGCACAGCCGCATAACTTGTCACAAGCCAACCAAGATGACCATCTGGATAAACAAGACGATGCACTGCTTTTTCTTGACTTAATTCAATCAACTTCGCAGGTGGATCAAAAGGGTGGAGTCTATCTGTAAGAAGCGCCCTTGAGTTAAATGGACACTGCTCACGATTGTTATCTTGCATCTTGCTCTATCCGTATTTCATTGAGCTCGATATTTTATCATACCAAAAAAAACAAGAACAACTGTATGACATGATTGACCTTCACAATGTGATGAAATATTATCCTGCACAACGCAGTTGCCATCGTCGCGAGCAATCAAGCTGTATTAAAGATACAGGCTTTGGGAGTATTTTTTCGCAAAAATAGTAGTCACCACATTAACGGAGTTACACCTTATGCCAAGGCTACTGATTGCCAATGATTACCCCGAACAGTCCTTTGGACAAACCGCTGATTTTAGTAAAGGTCTTGCATTATGGTCATTGCGAATTCTCTGGCATATAAAAGATGAAGACATTCTGGTTGTACCTCTGGCACCAGATAGAGGCCACCTTGAATATATTGCAGATCTTATCGGTGTAAATTATGACTCTTTACAAGTGATTGTGGCACCGATGGGTGAAGCACATAACTTAAGCCCAGATAGAATCACACATACAGCACTGCAACATGCAGTAAGCGAAGCCCTGGGAAATAGGCAATTGAATGCTGTACTGCCATTAACTCCTGATGCATCCGTTGTTACACTCGCACGAACATTAGGATTGGAACACACGGTTCCGGGAGCTCCTTTCGCAAGCCAAGGTGGCGGAATGATTGCAAACAGTAAATCTATCTTTAGAGCAATCGCAGCCGGCACTGGCGCACCTATCCCTGAGGGTTTTGTCACACAATCGCTCGCTGAAGCTGGAGCCATTATCACAGACATGCTTCTGCTCCAAAATGTCCCAGTGATTGTGAAAAAAGACTTTGCGCAAGGCTGCCGCGGGAATGAAGTATTGAGTCCTGTCGAAGGCACACTTCCAAATGGCGGCAGACGTGGCCTTGTACTAAAAAATCAAGCCGACATCAAAAACTACTTAACTGAAAACTGGAATTGGCTCACGACAGATGGACATCACTCCGTGATCATCGAACGCTATTTCCCGGGTAGTATAGCGATTTTTGCGGAGTATAATTTAGCAGATAACGGCGTCACATTTGCCGGAATTGGGGAAATGTTAGCACGCCCTATCGCTGACGGACAGGTTGTTCCTCCGCTTGAGCTTTCACCAACGACTATTGCTGAAATTGTGGACCAAGGTCATCGCTTGAGCAGTGCCGTTCATGCCATCGGTTATCGTGGAAATCTCAGTGCTGATGCCATTGTAACGCCTGATGGTCGGGTCATGTTCAGCGAATATAACGGAAGAATTACCGGCTCTACGCACATCTACTCCGTTGTTGGCGAAATGATTGTAGGAAAAGAGTGGATGCAAAAGCGTATTTTACTAGAGCGTCGTGGATGGAGTGCGCGTTCTTTTCAAGACGCCGTTAACATGCTCCATAAATCTGGACTTGCTTATAATTCTGTAACAAAAACCGGCGTAGTCCTTACAGGAACATTTATCCCAGCTCGTCAGGTCATCAGTTACACCATTGTTGCAGAAGACATGCCAGCAGCCTTAAAACTTGAGGAGCAACTTCACAAAGTATCTCCAAGAGTTGTTGAAATATTAACCTGAGATTGGAGAAACTTATGAAGTTGAACAGCTTTGACGAATGGTCACAGCTTAGAGAAGTGATAGTTGGTTCTGCGCAAAACTATACGTCACACGAACGGGAACTGTCCTTTGATTTATTTTTTCACGACAATATTGCACGCACAGAATGGTATTATCCTCGTCTTAGCACACCAGGAGATGTGCAAGATAACCAAAAAAAGCAAGCGACTTTGCCCATTAAACAGCGTTATGTTGAAGAATTGAATCAAGATCTCGAAGGGATTGTACACACATTGGAACAATTATCTGTCAAGGTATACCGACCCATGCATCTTGATAAAAAAACCACCCATGTTCAGACCCCTGCATGGCAAGCCTCGGTGGTACCTCCACTGAATGTCCGGGATATTGCGTTGATTGTTGGCAATGAGATCATAGAAACGGCGCCCATGATCCGTTCACGTTATTTTGAAACTCAATACTTGAAACCCGTGTTCACGGAGTATTTTAAACGTGGTGCACGCTGGTCACTGATGCCACGCCCCTGGATGACCGATGCTTCATTTGATCTGTCGTACGCCAACAGTAGTTCTGCTGGTGGACCAACTGAGCCGATCGAA
>DAIOSQ010000124.1:0-5102 GCA_036752465.1 Legionellaceae bacterium
TTCGCACACTGATACACAACATCGCAGCCCCTTTGCTTACCAATATATTATATATTGTGATTTTTGGCCGGATCCTTGGGTCGCACATGCAGCCCATTAATCACATCTCTTATGCCGCTTTTATTATTCCCGGTCAAATCATGTTGACTGTGCTAGAACAAAGTATAGCAAATGCCTCCTTCAGTATTTACTTACCACGTGCAACAGGTGTAATTTATGAAATAATCACAGCTCCTCTGTCCTTGCTAGAAATTATGTCAGCATACGTAGCAGCATCAGCGACAAAAGCTGTATTCATCGGTTTGTTGATACTTTGGACTGCTTTGTTTTTGGTACCCATCCAAATCAAACACCCTATGTGGATGATGTTTTTTTTAATCATGACCAGCATTGCGTTCAGCTTACTGGGCTTCATTATTGGCCTGTGTGCTGACAGCCTTGAAAAACTAACGCTGATACCCATGCTGATCGTTACACCGCTGACTTTTCTTGCGGGTAGTTTTTATTCTATCGATATGCTGCCACCCATATGGCAAAAAATTTCCATGTTTAACCCTCTGGTGTATTTGATCAGTGGCTTTCGCTGGAGTTTCCACGAAAATGCTGATGTTAGTATCATCAGTAGCGTGAACATGATTCTGGCTTTTACTGCTGCATGTATCTTCGTTATCAGTAATTTATTTAACAAAGGCTATGATTTTGAGAATTAATTCCGATCAAGATTCATAACCTTATTCCACGCAAGCACAAAGTGTTTTATAAAAACTTCTTGGCTGTCTCTAGAAGCATAAAACTCGGACAGGGCACGCAATTGCGCATTGGCACCAAAGATAAGATCGACGGCTGTTGCTGTCCACAGCAGTTCGCCAGAGACATGGCATCCCTCAAAAAAACCTTCCGTGGTAGTCGATCTCCGCCATTGTATGTTCATATCAAGTAAGTGCAAAAAGAAATCATTCGTTAGCGTTTCGGGTCGTGTGGTAAACACCCCATGTTGTGCTTGATTATAGTTGGTGTTGAGCACACGCATACCCCCAATCAAAACCGTCATTTCTGTGGCACTCAACGCAAGTTGACTGGCTCGGTCCACTAACAACTCTGTTTCGCTACGATCTGATCCGGGTTTTAAATAATTACGAAAACCATCAGCAATAGGCTCCAAGACAGCAAAAGAATGGAGATCAGTGTCTGCTTGTAAGGCGTCCATTCGACCTGGATGAAAATCGACCTTTTGTACGAAACCAGCGCGCTGGATGGCCACCTCAAGGGCAGCACAACCTGCCAAAACTATCAAGTCCGCAAGAGAAACTCTCTTATTACTGGTCTGCGCGACATTAAAATCTGTCTGGACAAGCTCCAACTTAGTTAAAATGTCACCACCAAGACAGGATTGATTAACCTGCCAGTCTTTCTGTGGCGCCAAGCGAATTCGTGCTCCGTTTGCACCACCACGCTTATCGCTGTTGCGAAATGAGCTGGCAGACGCCCATGCTAGCGTGATCAACTGTGAGACGGCTATTCCAGTCGCGAGCACCTTAGCCTTGAGATGGCTGATATCTGCGGCATTTATCAAAGGATGATCAAGTACGGGAATCGGATCTTGCCATAGCCAGGTTTCAGTCGGCACAAGAGGGCCTAAGTAGCGACTCTTTGGTCCCATATCGCGGTGCGTCAATTTATACCAAGCTTTGGCAAAGGCTTGCGCAAATTCTTCGGGATTTTCCCGATAGCGCCTGACAATTTTGGCGTAGGCAGGATCCATAAGCAACGCAATATCGGTCGTGAACATCATAGGAGCATGCTTTTGCTGAGCATCATGAGCATCTGGTACTGTTCGAGCCGCAGCGGCTTCCTTTGGCGCCCACTGGTACGCACCTGCCGGACTGCTGCTAAGCTCCCAGGTATAGTCAAGCAGGTTTTCTAAATAATTGGAGTCCCATTGTATCGGGTTTGTGGTCCACGATCCCTCTAATCCACTCGTAATAGTATCTTCTGCATGGCCACTACGAAAACTATTTTGCCAGCCTAATCCCTGAGCAGTAATATCAGCCGCCTCAGGCTCAGGACCGAGATATTTGCTAGGACAAGCAGCGCCATGTGCTTTCCCAAAAGTGTGTCCACCGGCGATAAGTGCTACCGTTTCTTCATCATTCATAGCCATACGGGCAAATGTTTGCCTGATATCTTTTGCAGCAGCAAGTGGGTCAGGTTTGCCGTCAGGTCCCTCTGGATTGACGTAAATAAGACCCAGCTGTGTCGCCGCCAGCGGCTTGGTGAGTTGACTAGCTGCATCGTGCCGAGCATCCTGCAACCATTTAGTTTCCGGGCCCCAGTCCGTGTTATCATCCGGTTCCCAGAGATCCTCACGTCCACCAGAAAAACCGCAGGTTTCCAAGCCCATGGATTCAAGCGCCACAGTACCTGAGAGAACAATTAAGTCCGCCCACGATAACTTTTGTCCATACTTTTGTTTGATCGGCCAAAGCAAACGCCTGGCTTTGTCTAGGCTGATATTGTCCGGCCAGCTGTTGAGTGGCGCAAATCGTTGTGCTCCTTCCCTAGCTCCACCGCGTCCATCGTGAATACGATAGGTCCCTGCGCTATGCCAAGCCATGCGGATAAATAAAGGTCCATAATGTCCATAGTCCGCTGGCCACCAATCTTGAGAATCGGTCATGAGATGTTTGAGATCAGCAATTACAGCATGTAAATCTAGGCTGTTAAATGCTTTCGCATAATCAAAATCCTTGCCCAGTGGATGACAACAATTCGTCTGGTTTTTTAGAACTTGCAAATTAAGTTGAGAAGGCCACCAATCAGAGTTTTTTACATGCTTACGAATTGAGGGTTTTACTGATTTTAGGCCAATGGGGCAACGATCTTCGGATGACATCCTTGTATTCTTCCTTAAATTAAAACTGTCCAATTATTATACGCCGGATAATCATTCACCGCGCTCACCCAAAAAACATATTATGTCCATATTGACTGATATAAATTCAAAAACGTGGTGAATGGATACTATGTCCGCAGAAGCTCCATGTAGCACGACGGGTACACTTCTATATTTCCTAATTCATCATATTATAATCTAAATTCCACATAATCAGTAACGAGCCAAGAAGAATAGACACTAAGATCACAGCAGTAAATAGGAAAGTCATGATATTCATTTTTCCTTGCTCTGTTTTATTGCTAAGCCTGAGAAAACAAACCACTTGCACAAAAAATTGAAGAATAGCCGCAACGAAGATAATGGCCAACACTTCCGACCTAGAAAACCTTTGCGCGACAACTGCCCAGAAAGAAAACAAAGTAAGGATTGTACAACATACAAAACCAATGACGTACATGCCCAGTTTTTTTTCACCCGTTCCGAAGTCGGAGTGATTTGAGGTATGCTCTTCCATTTTAAATGGCTCCCATCAAGTATACGATCGTGAAAACAAAAATCCAGACAATATCTAGAAAGTTCCAAAACAAACCCAGATAAGTCATACGGCGAATCTTTATTTGATGGCTGCGAATAAAGGGCATCTGGATCATTAAGATCAAGATCCACAACAGACCAAAGGTTACGTGCAACCCATGAGTGCCTACCAAGGAGAAAAAGGAAGAAATTGCTCCACTGACATCCCAACGAAATCCCTCATTAGCCATGTGCATGAACTCGGACACTTCATACATGATGAAGCCAGCACCCAATAAGAATGTTATCCCAAGCCACAGTTGAACCTTGTGTATTTTTTCTTGGTATAAGCTCAAGAAGGCCTGACAAAAAGCAAAATTAGAAAACAACAAAAGGAATGTTTCTATCAGCACATCATGCAAATTAATATGACTTTTTAGCGCTGGACCTGGATGTCCTGGCCCATTAAGCACCAAAAAAGTGGCAAACAAGCACCCGAACAAAATACAATCTGTCAATATGTATAACCAAAAACCAAAGACATCGGTTGAATCCGTGTCGTGATGATGCACTATTGCCGCATTTGCATTATTGTACATTATACAAGCTCCCCAGCGTGAGCCAATTCAGTTCTTTTAACTGTTTCGGCATCTATATAGTAGTCAATGTCATTTGAAAAAGTACGCGCAATGACTGTAGCAATTGCGCCTACAAATCCTATCACTCCAGGAATAAACATGTGCCAAATGAGTGCAAATCCGGTTATGCCAGCAAACACAGCCGTTATGAAGCCGACAGCAGTATTTTTGGGCATATGGATAGGTTCATACTGGATTTCGCTTGGTGGGACATGCGCTATGCCCGCGTTATGCTCTTTATCCAGCCAGAATTGATCAAGATCGGCTACTGTCGGTAATTTTGCAAAGTTATACAACGGCGCAGGCGATGATGTCGACCACTCTAAAGTACGACCATTCCATGGGTCACCCGTGACATCAGCAAGCGACTCGCGGTTTTTGATGCTGACAACTAATTGTATAATTTGCGAGGTTATACCTAACAAGATCAATAAGGCGCCAAAAGCTGCAAACACCAGGTAGGGTTGATACATCAGGTTTTCATAATGACCGGTTCGACGCGCAAAACCATCCAAGCCCAAGACATAGAGCGGCATAAAGGCGCAGTAAAATCCAGCGACCCAGAAATAAAAGGCCCTTTTCCCCCATTTTTCATCCAAGCGAAAGCCAAAAACTTTTGGAAACCAGTAGATAACACCAGCGAAATAACCAAACAGTACACCACCTATAATAACATTATGAAAGTGTGCTATCAGAAACACGCTATTATGTGTTTGAAAATCGACAGGGGGTACTGCCATCATGACACCTGTCATCCCACCAATGGCAAATGTTGTGAAGAAAGCAGCGACCCAGAGCATAGGCGTACCCATGATGATACGGCCTTTGTACATCGTAAATAGCCAATTAAATACTTTAACCCCCGTTGGTATGGCTATGATCATGGTCGTCAAACCAAAAAATGAATTTACATCTGCTCCAGCACCCATGGTGAAGAAGTGATGCAACCAAA
Source organism: Legionellaceae bacterium (assembly GCA_036752465.1). Taxonomy (GTDB): domain Bacteria; phylum Pseudomonadota; class Gammaproteobacteria; order Legionellales; family Legionellaceae; genus DAIOSQ01. The sequence goes on from DAIOSQ010000124.1 coordinate 5,000, forward strand.
CCAGAAACGATAGTAAGGTAATAATGGCGATGGCCCATACCATGGTCGTGTAGCCAAAAAGTTTCTTTTGGCTGAACGTTGCGACAATCTCAGAAAACACCCC
>DAIOSQ010000125.1:0-5075 GCA_036752465.1 Legionellaceae bacterium
GTGGCCAGTTTCGACTAAGCCATGTGGCAACCCCTCGTATACATTGCTGACCAAGCGTGCAAAAAAAGGTGTGGCGCCCAAGGTGAGCGGTACAATAGCAGCGTGTATACCAATAGACGTCCCTATAAGCCAACGAGTCAGTGGAATCAATGCTACAAGTAAGATAATAAAAGGAATTGAGCGGCTGAAATTGATGAGGCTTGCTATGCAAGCATTTATCATGCGGTTGCTATGAATTTTGCCGCTAGCAAATAGTAGAGTTCCTAAGGGCAAACCAAGCAAGGCCGCCAGTGCTGTGCTAGCAAAAACCATATATAAGGTTTCTAAGGTAGCGGTTGCCAGATCATTCAGCAGCAGTAACATAGCCTAAAATCTCCGCGGTTATATTAAAATATTCACATTGTTTAATAAATTGCTGCAATAAGTGCGTTTGCGCTGTAATGGTGATAATCAACACCCCACACATGCCAAACTCTGTGCTATCAAGGTTTGCTAACATAATACTGATATCTATTTGCAAACTACGACTGATCTGGCTAATACAAGGTGCTGTGGCTTTGTCGCCTTCAAACAGCAGGCGCAATAATGGTTGATCATTCGGTTCCTGGGTGAGCAGTGATTGGATCCAAGCGGGCAGCTTAGGACTGAGCTCAGCATATAACATGCGCCGAATAATGCTGTCTTTTTGCCTGAAGACCGCAGCAAGATCAGTTATCTCGATGATTTTACCCTGCTCCATGAAGGCCACGCGATGACATATTTGCTTCACCACATCCATTTCATGCGTGATCAGCACAATGGTTATGCCATAGAGCTGATTAATTTTTTTTAACAGCAGCAAGATGGATGCTGTGGTCTCAGGATCCAACGATGAAGTTGCTTCATCACACAAAAGAATTTTTGGGGCACAAGTCAATGCTCTGGCGATAGCTACCCGTTGCTTTTGGCCGCCACTCAGATGCAATGGGTACGTGTCTTTTTTTTCAGTTAATTCGACCAATTGCAGCAACTCGCCAATTTTTTGTGCAATGTCAGCTTTTGGAATCCGCTGTATGTGCATTGGCAGCGCAATATTTTCGTAAACTGTCTTTGAATTTAGCAGGTTAAACTGTTGGAATATCATGGCGATTTTATGGCGGGTGCGGCGCAATTCAGCTCTTTTTAGCGCGACGATGTCTTCTTGATCGATCAGAATTGATCCAGCAGACGGTGTTTCCAGGTGATTGATACAACGCAGCAGAGTAGATTTACCAGCGCCACTCTTACCGATAATACCAAATATTTCTCCTTCTTGGATAAACAAATTAACATCTTGCAACACCATATGGTTGCCATATGCTTTGTTGACCTTTAATAATTCAATCATGTCTTCCTAACTCTGGTACTTGTTGTGCGGCTTAGTGAAAAGTCAGAGCAGTAGCGACTCAAAGTAGATTCAACTGCCAAATTTAGGTTTACGATTATATACTTCAACTGAAAACATGCACAAGCGTAAAACCTACAAAAAGCCGATTTTAGCGCGGGTGATTGTTGTCACGCCCAACATGCTTGCGATTGTATTGCCGGGATAGCGCTTTTGCTACCTTGCTGATCGTAGGTGAGTATCGGACAATCTTGGTCGGTAAAGCGTGCTCTGGCTTGTAAGACATATTCATGCAGGGTCGCTTTGCTTATGGACAGAAGATACCACCCTCCAGCGGTTTGCGCAGTCGTGAGCAGATCATTTGCTTGTCCGCTAGCGATGGAGGCTTGTTGATAACTGCCGTGCAGCAGATAATACTGTTCCATGCGAACCGCTAGGTCAAGCAGCGCCAGCTGTCCCTCGACGCGGTGTAGCCGGATGAAAACATGCTGCATACCAGGTAATGCGGCTAAGCTCAAAATGGCCATGATGGTGATCACAGCCGTTAACTCAAGCAGCGAAAAACCCTGCTGACTATGGCATGTTCTGCTCAGCGAATAGCTGCTATTTAAGCTGCCGCAACACATACTGTAAAATACCACCGTGTCGGTAATAATTAAGTTCATTGCCGGTATCAATGCGGCATAACAGTGAGATGGTGGTTTGCTTGCCATCCTCTTGGCTGATGGTTAACTGAATGATATCCTGCGGTTGTAGCTTGTCATTCAGCGCAATGCTGATGCGTTCTTTACCGGTCAATTGTAAAGAGTGACGCGTGACTTGGTCTTGGAATTGTAAAGGCAAGATGCCCATCCCGACCAGATTAGAACGGTGGATGCGCTCAAAACTCTCAGCTATAACTGCTTTTACCCCTAGCAGATATGTGCCTTTGGCCGCCCAGTCGCGCGAAGAGCCCGTGCCGTATTCTTTGCCGGCGAAGATCACCAAGGGTAGCTGTTCTTGTTGGTACAACATGGCGGCATCAAAGATGGGCATCACTTGGCTGGTAGGGATGTGAACGGTGACACCACCTTCAATCTCTGGAGTCATTTCGTTACGAATGCGAATGTTGGCAAAAGTTCCTCGCATCATGACTTCGTGATTGCCACGTCTGGAGCCGTAGGAGTTGAAATCAGCCTCAGCAACTCCTTTCGCTTTCAAATATAATCCAGCAGGAGAACTGACTTTGATCGAGCCAGCAGGGGAAATATGATCGGTGGTAATTGAGTCGCCAAACAAAGCCAAGATATGCGCTTGCTGGATGGGTTCTATCGCGCCAGGGGTTGCCGCTAACTTTTGAAAGAACGGCGGATGTTGGATATAGGTAGAAGCGGCATCCCATGGATATGTTTCGCTGGGGGAGACCTGTATGGCTTGCCAAGCCTCATCGCCCTCAAACACATGGCTATATTGTTTGCGAAACATATTTTGCTCGACCAATGCGACTGCAGCGGCTATTTCCTGCTGTGACGGCCAAATATCTTTTAAATAGACCGCTTGACCGTGTTGGTCATGACCGATGGGATCACGGCTAAGATCAATTTGGGTGGTTCCGCATAGCGCGTAAGCGACTACCAGTGGTGGTGACGCTAGCCAGTTGGCGCGGACTTGCGGATGTACGCGACCTTCAAAGTTTCGATTACCTGAGAGCACTGCACAAACCACCATATCATGCGCACTGATGGTATCAGCAATATCTTGCAGCAACGGACCGGAATTGCCGATACAAGTTGTGCAGCCATACCCTACTAAATTAAAACCCAAGCTATCGAGATACGTTTGTAATTGGGCGTGCTTTAAGTAATCGGTTACCACTTTAGATCCGGGTGCCAATGAAGATTTAACCCACGGTTTACGTTGCAAGCCTTTCTCACAGGCTTTTTTGGCCAATAGCCCAGCGGCCATCAGCACACTTGGGTTCGAAGTATTGGTGCAGCTGGTGATGGCAGCAATCACCACATCTCCGTGATGCAAACTGTAGTTTGAGTTGTTTACAGGAAATGCGGTATTGCTTTCGGATGCTTTACCATTTTCTTGTAAAAACTTGGTAAACTCACTGGATAAGGTATGCAAGTTGACTTTGTCTTGGGGTCGTTTCGGGCCAGCCAGTGAGGGTTCAACTTGACTTAAATCAAGTGCTATAGTATCGGTGAACACAGGATCGCTGGCATCTTTATCGTACCAAAGTCCTTGCGCTTTGCTATAGGCTTCTATTAACTTGAGGTCGTGCGCATCGCGGCCGGTTAGTTCCATATAGCGTATGGTTTCGCGGTCAATCGGAAAAAACCCACATGTGGCACCGTATTCTGGTGCCATATTCGAGATAGTAGCCCTATCTGCTAAGGCCAGTTCAGCCAGGCCAGGGCCATAAAACTCAACAAATTTGCCAACCACGCCTTTTTTACGCAACATTTGGGTGACTGTCAGGACTAGGTCAGTCGCCGTGATGCCTTCTTGTAATTTACCGGTTAGTTTAAACCCAATGACTTCTGGGATGAGCATAGACACCGGTTGCCCTAGCATAGCGGCTTCAGCCTCAATGCCGCCGACTCCCCAACCCAGCACGCCCAAGGCATTAATCATCGTGGTGTGGGAATCAGTACCGACTAAAGTGTCTGGGTAGGCGTATAGTATGCCGTCGTGCTTAGCTGACCAAACGGCTTTGGCTAAATACTCTAAATTGACTTGGTGGCAAATGCCGGTACCGGGCGGCACGACACGAAAATTAGCAAATGCTTGTTGTCCCCAGCGTAAGAATTCATATCGTTGATGATTGCGCTGCATTTCCAGCGATGTGTTGTGCTTCAGGGCGTCTTGGGAGCCGTAACTGTCAACCATGACCGAGTGGTCGATAACAAGATCGACTGGTGACAGAGGCGATATTTTTCCCGGATTGCCGCCCATCTCTGCCAATGCCGACCGCATCGCAGCCAGATCAACGATTGCTGGGACGCCGGTAAAGTCTTGCATGAGTACGCGCGCAGGACGATAGGCAATTTCATGTTGTGATGTTTTGTTATCCAACCATTTGGCCAGTGCTGTAATGTCCTGCGTGGTTACGGTATTGCCATCCTCAAATCGCAATAAGTTTTCTAACAATACTTTTAAGGAGTAAGGCAAGCGATGTAACCCTGGAAAATGAGAGCTCTCTGCCGCGGCAAGACTGTAGAAAGTATATACTTTATCATCTACGGACAATGCTGCTTTGGTATTGAGTGTATTTTTACCGAACTTCATATAAGCTCCTTTTATTTTTTTACAAAGCATAGCACAAGACAAGGGTCAAATGGAGCTTTGTTATGGTTAAAATTAGGCTTGAATTTTTAGCCTTGCTGTACAACTTGATGTATCGAGCTATACTATTACGTACCAACATACAGGTTCTTTCTGGTGTTTTTATGAATTTTACGCAACTAAAAAACGCAGTAGCAAAAAGGAATCGTACCCTAGCTGATCTTGCTAAATATAAACTGGATGCGGGTGATGCCAAAAAATACAACGTTGACAGTGACTTATTTTTGCAGTCAGGTCATATTTCTTTACTCGAATTTCGCCAGGTGCTTTTTTGGATACAAGGCAGCCAATATAAACACACTACGCCACACGAACAAACCAAGCAGATTTTAAGTAGGGTAGCCAATTTCAGTGCAGCGTATGGTCGACTCGACAGACA
>DAIOSQ010000126.1:0-5059 GCA_036752465.1 Legionellaceae bacterium
AGCTGAGTTGTGTTAATCACAGAAGCTGCTGCAGCCACAGGTCAGAGCAGCTTAATTATGCCTCGACCGCAGCCCACTGAAACACTACCGGCGGCTGTTTTGCCGCATCAAAGGTAACATATTCCCAGGCATCTTGCTGCGCCATCAACTTTCTCATCAAGTGATGATTGAGCTCATGGCCAGACTTATAACCTTCAAACGCGCCAATCAGACTCGAACCAAGCAAATACAAATCACCAATTGCGTCCAACACCTTATGTTTGACAAACTCATCTTCAAAGCGCAAGCCGCCCTCATTAAGAATACGATAATCATCGACCACTACGGCATTATCTAAACTGCCTCCTTTGGCCAAATCACATTGCCGCAATTTTTCATAATCAGACATGAAGCCAAATGTTCTGGCGCGTGAAACACTTTTAACATAAGAAGTGGTTGAAAAATCAAATATGGCTTGTTGCGGTTTATCATTGAACACCGGATGATCAAAATCAATTTTAAAAGAAATTTTATGACCGCTATATGGCAACAATTGCACATACTTTTCTTTGTTTTCAATTCGAACTGGTTTTTGGATGCGAATAAAACGCTTTAAAGCGTTTTGCTCACAAATACCCGCTGATTGGATTAAAAACACAAAAGGTGCGGCGCTGCCATCCATAATTGGGATTTCGGAGGCATTGATGTCCACATAAGCGTTATCAATACCCAGCCCAGCCAATGCTGACAATAAATGCTCAACTGTGGCTACCTTCACACCTTGGCGCTGCAGGGTGGTACAGAGCATGGTTTCTGAGACGTATTCATATGAAGCAGGGATTTCAACCACCGGCTGCAAATCGGTCCGGCGGAATATAATGCCAGTATTGATAGGGGCTGGTCTTAGTGTCAGGAGTACCGGGTCACCGGAGTGCAGCCCTACGCCTGTAGCCTGAATAACTGTTTTGGGGGTTCGCTGTCTTATGGAGTCAACACTCACTTGGCTTCTACCTTAAATTTAAGTGTCTCACATTCACCTCAACACTTGGTTCATCTTGAACAAACATCGCAAATGTTAACAATATTTTCATATTTAATCTAGGCAAAGTCCCTAAAGTTAGCGCACGGGTGCTGCTGCTAGGCGAATCTATATAGCAAATGCAACAAGCTTGTAACGATGCTAGACAGAAACAGCAGCACTTAGGCACTTAACCTATGCTTCTTCCTGTCTACGCAAAAATGCCGGAATATCTAAATAGTCGACATCTGGGATAGCCTCATTGCCTTGTTTAATGGCCGTGGTCACCGCTTGTTTTCTGATCACTGAAGGTCGCTCAAGTTGTTGATAATCTAAAGACCCATCGCCACGCCTCGCCTCGGGCAACCGTGTTTTCGGGGCACTGGCGTGCTGCGAAGTTGATCGCACTTTGGTGTCACCTAATCCGGTAACAATCACCGTGACGCGCATTTCTCCAGTCATTTCCGGATCAATCACAGTACCCACGACCACGGTTGCATCATCAGATATAAACTCTTTAACCACATCGCCCACTTCTTCAAACTCACCAATGGACATATCTATACCGGCAGTAATGTTAACCAATATGCCACGTGCACCGGAAAAATTAACATCTTCAAGCAAGGGGGAAGCAATGGCTGCTTCAGCAGCACGCCTAGCACGCTGCTCTCCTGTGGCACTACCCGTGCCCATCATAGCCATCCCCATTTCCGACATCACCGTGCGAACATCCGCAAAATCGACATTAATGAGCCCTGGTCGTGTGATTAGGTCCGCAATCCCTTTTACGGCTCCCAGTAAAACATTGTTAGCCGCCTTGAAAGCATTCAGTAAGGTGATATTTTTACCGAGCACACTTAATAATTTATTGTTGGGTATGGTAATGAGTGAATCGACATGCTCTGCCAGACGCTTGATGCCCTCTTCCGCGGACAATGCTCTTTGCTTACCTTCAAAGGAAAAAGGCTTGGTGACCACCGCCACAGTTAGTATACCCAACTCTTTGGCAATTTCAGCAAATACTGGCGCTGCACCGGTACCGGTACCGCCTCCCATACCGGCAGTAATAAAAATCATATCCGCTCCTTGCAACAATTCGCGGATATGCTCACGGTCCTCTTCAGCAGCTTCTTTACCGATTTGTGGGTTGGCTCCAGCGCCTAAGCCCTTAGTAAGCTCTTCACCTAACTGGACCAAAACTTGCGCTTTAGAGTTTTTTAATGCCTGGGCATCTGTATTGGCACAAATAAATTCAACCCCATCGATACTTTCCGCCACCATATGCTCGACCGCATTACCGCCACCGCCCCCAACGCCAACGACTTTGATGACTGCATTTTCTAGTTGATTTTCCTTTATTTCTGACATTACTACACCTCTTCTTTCGAGTTAGGATAAGGTAACTGCTCACCAAGCGTCAACATCACCCTATGAGTCGTTACATTCCAAATTAAAAATTGCCGTGGAACCACTTCCTCATTTTTATCCACATACCGCTGGCTGAATCGCTCAACACGGGTACATTATAACCACCTTCATGCTGTTGTTGAAAGCCATGCAACAATAATCCAACTGCAGTGGCAAAAGCCGGATTTGCTGCGACCTCCACCAAACCACCGACATGTTGCGCTCGACCATGTCGCACCGGCATTTCAAAGCAGGCTTCCGCCAGCTCAATGGCACCATGTACCGCCGATGCTCCACCAGTAATCACGATACCAGCAGCGATATGCTCATCCAATTGATTGCGTTTTAATTCGTTACGCACCAGGTTAAATAATTCTTCATAACGTGCACTGACCACTTCAGCGAGCACTTTGGCAGAAATTTTCCGCCCAGCTCGTTCATTCACGCTCAATACTTCGAGCATTTGTGATGTGCTGGCCAATTCAGCTAGGGCGCAGCCATGGCCAATTTTGATGGCTTCAGCAGCTTTGGTTGGTGTGCGCAGTGCCATAGCAATATCATTGGTCACTTGATCACCGGCAATCGGTATAACCGCAGTATATTGGATAGCGCCTTCGTAAAATACTGCGATATCTGTGGTACCACCGCCAATATCAATCAAACAAACGCCTAGCTCTTTTTCATCCTCGGTTAATACTGCATGACTAGAAGCCAACTGTTCGAGAATGACATCATGGACTTCTAGCGCGCACCGGCGTACACATTTAACTATATTTTGCGCGGCACTGACCGCACCGGTGACAATATGAACTCGTGCTTCTAAACGTACCCCAGACATCCCTACCGGTTCACGAATAGACCCTTGGCTATCAATGATAAATTCTTGTGGCAAGACATGTAGAATTTTTTGATCCGCGGGAATGGCTACTGCTTTGGCAGCATCCAATACGCGTTCGACATCTGCTTTTGAGACCTCTTTATCGCGAATAGCAACAATACCATGCGAGTTCAAACTACGAATATGGCTGCCGGCAATGCCAGCATAAACAGTATGTACTTCACAACCGGCCATTAATTCCGCTTCTTGCACGGCCCGTTGAATAGACTGTACCGTTGCTTCAATATCCACCACCACACCGCGCTTTAAACCGCGTGAGACAGTAGCACCCACACCAATAATTTCAATGACGCCATCCACATTTTTCTCGCCTATCAAGGCGACAACCTTCGAGGTGCCTATATCTAAGCCCGTGATTATATTTCTTTCATTTTTTTTAGCCATTATTTTCCCGCTTGTTGTTTCCAAAGCACCGCCATGCCATGTGCATAACGCATATCAACACTGACCAACTGATCCTGTTTTTCTGCAAACACGCCGATATATGCTTTACAAAAATGTGCCAGGCGCTGCTCAATATCGCGCTTTCCTAATTTCAAGACAACACCGCTGGTCAACGTTAATTCCCATGCTTGATTGTCACGCAATTGCAATTCCGATGCTTGCAAACCATATCTTGTTAATAGGTTACTCAGTTTTTGATAATTTTGTAAGACTTCAGTCTGCTGTGCCACCGGGCCTGATAATCTAGGCAACGAATGGTCAAGATTATCTGCTGCGCCCGGAAACACATGCCCATCTGCAGTCATTAATTCAGCATTCCACAGCGCGACTGGCGATTTTTCTTTGACCACTATTTTTAAACTATCGGGCCAAATTTTTTCAATGTCAACGCCATCACTCCATTCTAATGCAGAAAGTGATTTTTTTAAACGGCTCGTTGGCAAGGTAAAATAACTATCATTCGCGTATAACGACAATACTGACTCCAACTGTTTTCTACTGATATATTCATAGTTAGCCACAATTTTAATAGTATTGATAGGAAATCGGTCTTTATCTGCCAAAAATAAATATAGCAGATGCCCACTCAGCAAGATTGCACATAAGCACAGTATCAACAACAGTGAGCCAGATCTGATTCTTGCAATGTCGATACTCATAACCGCATCCTTGGCGCTGGTTCTGGCCACTTACAAATAATGAGTCACTAGTTGTTGCTTACGCTGATGATGATTAATCGCCAAAGTTATCAAGGTATCTAGTAATTCTTTATATTCCAAGCCACTGGCCTGCCACAGTTTAGGATACATACTGATCGAGGTAAACCCTGGCAGGGTGTTGATTTCATTGAAATAAATACTTGCGGTTGCCTCATCCACAAAAAAATCAATGCGCGCCAATCCGCGACATTTTAAGCGCAGAAAGATTTCTTGCGCCGTTGTTTGCAAGCGGTGCAGCAACGCGTCATCAAGCTTGGCAGGAACTATCAAATCTGTGTGTTCACTTTCTAGATATTTGGCAGCATACGAATAAAAACCATCCTGATGCTTGACCGCAATTTCGCCAGGTACTGTGACCCTAGGTTTTTGGAGCATCGCAGTATTTTCCAGCACGGCCAACTCGATCTCCCGCCCTTGTATATAGGCTTCCACTAAAACCGTATGGTCATAACGACCAGCATCGGCAATGGCCAACTGCAATGCCGTCATATCCATAACTTTATGGATTCCTACACTAGAACCTAACGAGCACGGTTTGACAAATAAAGGCCAACCCAGTTCATGCACAACACGTTCACAAAATTCATCTAATTC
>DAIOSQ010000127.1:0-5025 GCA_036752465.1 Legionellaceae bacterium
TGCCGTGCATGTTTTGACATGCCGTGATAAAATCGATGAGTATTTGCGCTGCCTCTGGATTCGTTCTAAAACATAGTTCGATGCGCATGCAGATGTGCGGCACTATCGCCATCAAAAAAGCTTGGATATTTAATTTCTGCAAATATTCCGCGGATTCGCCAGTGATAACATGGTATGGCTGCAATTGCGCAAAAAAATCATCCAAGACCAAACTTTGTTCGGCATGTTCGCTAGATAACAATGTTGGGAACCTCGTATTTTCTGCCGACTGTCGGGATGGATATACCACGGAACTCAAAACAAATGAATTTTTTAACGCATGCTCAGAATTTACGACCTGCATTTGATGTTTGACCAGCTCATAAATTGCAGCCGGACATTTATCACATATACCCGTGATGACAGTAACGACTTTCAATTGCGCTAAAAAATTGGCATTGCTACTATCCTGCCCTTTAGGTGCAAGCGCTGTTTCAGCATCCTCAAACACACCAAATAATTCAAATAAGTCAAGTGTCGCAATTGGGCTATATACCATCGTGGTACCTAAAATGACAATATAATTGACAATAAATTGCAGCAGATTTACTATCGGCTCGGGTGGCGGGTCATTAAAAACTGTCGCGAGCAACCAGCGCGCTATCCGATCAGCTGTTTCTTCTTCAACGCTGGCAAAACGCCCTTTTTCCTGTTGCGAGTGATCATGACACTCTATAGTAAAACGAATAATATGATATAAAAAATAACTATCCGGTTTGTTATCCGTGAACAATCCCAACACCTCGGTCAGCAGATGCATCGCTCGCACCTTCATTTCAGCAGCATGCTGCAGCGTATGGTGCAATAAGTGTTGTGTAGTTGCTTGACGCGCAATATCTGGCAAATGAACAATACGCAGCGCCTGGATTTTTATTTTAAGTTGAGTATGATGCGCGTCAAGATAAGCGCGCAACTCACTTAAAATCGCCGATGGCAGTTGTTTCTGCGATTCAATCATGCGCACGACCGCATCGATATGATGCGCATGCAAGCTCAAGTTTCTACTATCAACTAGAAAATCTTCTCTAATTTTTGTCAACACTTGCAGATATATGGCTTTATTGCGCAATTTTAAGGAGGAAAAATAATCTAAAACCTGGTCCGTATGACACTATAAGCGCGTACTGGCCAGCATTAACTCGGCACTGAGTTCAAATTTATGCCTGAAATTTTGCCATGTTGCAGCTAAATAGCTTACAGCAGCAGATAAAGCAGGGTTTTCGGCATGAGCTATTAAGAATAGTTGTAGCTGATCTAGGGTGTTGACATATTGCTTATCCAAATCGTCATGCCGACAGTTTGCAATGAATTCTGTGATAAGTTTCATGAGAGGTCCTTCCCGCAATTGAGTTCATCCCTAGCATACCTAAATTAGTTCGTAACGCAAAGCCGCTTGCACTCTATACCATGCGGCCATAATGGATGAGTGCGCATGATCCTGAAAAACACAGTTGCCATCTACTTCACAGTCACTCCGCATTGAATCTTCAAGCTTTTCTCGGTATTTTTTGCTCACCGTAGTTGACAAACTGTCGTGTTGAGCATTGCCTTTTGCGATGCAGGAAACTCAAACAAAAGACACACCGCTTCAGCACAAACCTGTGAGCTTCTATGGCAGATTTTTTATGATCACAGCAACTCTTTTTGGCAGCTATGAGGACAAAATAAATGCATACCGGATAGAGCATTGTTCTTAGGACGAGCCCAAAATGGGGTGGATTTCCGTCAGCTGGCCATGATGCCACACCGTTGCCAGCTTTGGGTAGGGTAGTTTGGCGCGGATGATGTCAATGTTTTCCTCGATATACGCCATGTCAGGGTATAAACAATTGGCAATCCAACCCAAACATGGGATGTTAAAGGTTTGCAAGGCATGCGCTGTCAACAAGGTATGATTGATGGCGCCTAAGCGCACCCCCACCACTAAAATAACTTGTGCTGATAAGTGTTGTAACACATCAAGCCAGGTGTGCTGCCGATTAATAGGCATCATTAAACCACCCGCGCTTTCGATCAACAAACGGTCGGTCTCATCGGCTGTACACCATTGCAAAATCTGCGGCACGCTCATCACTTGGTTGGCACGCTCGGCAAGAATATGCGGCGCCGCTGCCTCGGCAAAGCGATACCCCGGGGATTGCAGCGGTTGCTGGGGCAAAAGTGCGCGAAATTGCAAATAATCTTCACTACACAACAGCGCATCTTGCCATAGGCAACCACTGGCAACCGGTTTTATGGCCAATACCCGTTGGCTTTGTTGCAAAAAATAGCGAATTAGTTGGCAAGTCACGTAGGTTTTGCCACAATCGGTGTCGGTGCCAATGATAAAATAGCGTTGCATAGATACCCTCAAAATATTGCCAAAATTCTGCGCAAATCTGCCCTGCAGTTACGTTAAAAATTCGCATACGCTCGCCACAAACGCATCTGTGTGTGACAGGAAAGGCGTATGAGCGGCGCGTTTGAATAGCACATAACTAAATTCGGGATATTGCGTGATCATCCCGTGATACACGCGTTGCGATACAATGCGATCCAAGCCACCAAATATGTAGCAGGTTGGCACGTTGATGGTGGGCAACACAGCGCGCAAATCCCACTGCAACAAAGAGTCTAAGCCCATTTGCAGCCCTTCTGGTTGCGCGATAGCACTTGGCAAGTGTTGCACATAGCTGCTGGTGTCAGCGCCAGTTTGCGCTGGCCCTGTCTGATGCGTCTGTGCGGCAATAAACTGGCGTAATGTTTTCTCTGGCCGTACCTGAATTTCTTGGCAAAACTGTTGCAACTGCTTCTCTTGAAGCCCAGCCCAACCTGCTTTGGCGACAAAACAAGGCGATGAGCACACGTGAATCAAATGACTGATCGGCAAACCCTCTGCAAGCAAACGCGTCGCCCAAAGCCCCCCCATAGACCAGCCCAGCATGGCATATGAATCCGGTAATTGCTGCCGCAATTGGGTGACAAAAGCGTGCCACGACATACCAACTGTTTGGCCAAAACCAGGTAAGTCAACGAAATATAAGGTATAACGTGCCGACAACTTATCGATCAACGGCGCAAATATCCGGCCATCAAAACCAAAGCCATGTAGCAACACCAATGGCGCGCCCTGACCAACCTTAACAAGATGTATATGCATGTATGCTGCCAATTAAGTTATCAATATCTGCACACTCATGTGCATAATTCAGTATGATACGCAACCCGGTTGCTTGCTTGCTAACCGTTGGGCTACGCATCGGTTTACAGATTATACCGCGCTTGCGCAAATACTCTGCCATGCTTAACGCTTGCTGCGGGCAACCTAGCTGCAATTGCTGAATCGGCGCAGACGATCTCTGCCATTGATAGGGTGAGTCTGCGATTTTTTGGTTAAAATAGCCAATTAATTGCCACAGCTTTGTCCGACGGTACTCTGCTTGCCGCAAGTACTCGATCGTTTGCAAAATTCCATAAACCAATGCTGGACTGAGCGCAGTTGAGTATATATAAGCACGCGCAGTTTGCAGCAAAGCATCAATCCACACACCATCTCCCACCACCAACGCCCCAGACGCCGCACATGCCTTACCCAGAGGAATCACCCGCAGCGGTACTTGTTTTGGCTGTAAGCCAGCAGCATGCACCGCACCCAGTCCCTCTCTACCTAAAACTCCAAAGGCGTGTGCTTCATCTACAATCAACGGGTGACCAAGTGCCGCCATCGCGCGGATCGGCGGAATATGGCCACTCATGCTAAAGATACCCTCCGTGAGAATGATGGCATCAGCTGGCACTTGTGTTAGTTTTTTTGACAAATCATTCACATCATGCGGAGCAAAGCGGGTATAGGCGGTCCTTGCGGCAGGCAACCCATCATACACGGAAGCATGCATGCTTTTATCAAGCACGATATGTATGTTGACTGTATTTAACAAGCGCATCACACTCAGGTTGGCGGCGTACCCTGAGGAAAATAACAGAGCAGCGTCTGCATGTAATGCTTCAGCCACAGTGTCTTCTAGGATTTTATGAATGGGATGATAACCACACACCAGCATGGACCCACCACTGCCAGCAGGATACTGCATAAAACCGGCTTGGTACGCTCGTTTTATGGGGTGATGATTACTCAAGGACAGATAATCATTGCTACTAAACTGGACACAAGGCCCTGTTTTCGACACCAGTTGTCGCTGTCGATACAGGCCTTTTTGTTTCAATGTGTCCACATGTGCTTGCAATCGCTGCGTGATCATCTTGACTTAAACCGTGGCTGACTCGAAAGTTAAACCAAGTTTCGCAAAGAATTGTTGATCTTGATCAAACTGTGGATTTGGTTCGGTTAACAACACTTCACCGATAAATACCGAATTTGCCCCAGCAAAAAAGCACAGCGCTTGCAATTCCTCGCTCATCGCGGTGCGACCTGCAGTCAGGCGTACCATACTGCTGGGCATGGTGATACGCGCAGTCGCGACGGCCCTAACCAACTCTATACCATCGATAGGCGGGGTATCAGCCAAAGGCGTACCCAGGACTGGCATGAATTGATTAATTGGGACACTCTCTGGTGGTGGGTCTAAATTCGCCAAGGTCAACAGCAAGTTGATCCGATCCGCCCGGTTTTCACCCAGACCGAGAATCCCCCCACAACAGACTTTTATTCCAGCGCTCTTAACCTGCGCAATGGTATCCAGACGATCTTGATAACTTCGCGTAGAGACAATACGCTCATAATACTCGGCCGATGTATCTAAATTATGATTGTAATAATCTAATCCAGCATCTTTGAGTGCTATTGCATCTTCCTCACGCAACATACCCAGGGTCATACAGGTTTCTAAACCTAAGGCTTTGACTGCTTTGATCATAGCGACAAGTTGCGGTCGTTGGCTAACAGGTGGCTGACGCCAGGCAGCGCCCATGCAAAACCGTGTCGCGCCGTTGGCTTTCGCCGCTTGTGCCGCTGCCAGTACTTGATCTAACGACAGTAATTTTACTGTT
>DAIOSQ010000128.1:0-5011 GCA_036752465.1 Legionellaceae bacterium
ATCTATCTCGGCTAAAGAACTGGAAACTTGTATGACTCGTATGAAACGTGGGTTCGTGGTGTGTGGGGGGCGGAAAAATGTTATGTTCATGAGATAGTCTATTATAGTTAACCCGTACGACCGATGTTTTTATTAGCAAGCCAGCTGCTTGATTGCCCTAGGACTGCAGGATCTTGAGTGTACTTCATGTTACCACCAGCTTAGCCAATGTCAATCAGACCTACTTACCTCACCCAATCGATTGCTTAATGATCAGGTACTGGCTGGATAAAGAACATGCCAACCATGCCGATGAGACTCCAGAAGATCACGTAATATCCTGGGGCCAACAGATCGCCTGTATAGGATACAAGCAGTGCCGTGATCATAGGGGCGGTGCCACCGAAAAGAGCCGCGGCAGTATTATAACTAATAGCAGTACCGCTTAAACGGTATTTCAATGGAAAAGCCTCAATCATAACTATGGAACAGGCGATATAAAAGCCGGTGGAAATCATGCCCAATACGCTCAAAACCGCCAAACTAATCCAGACTTGATGTAACTTAAACAACATAAAACTTGGGTATACCAAGCATGCCGTCAGCAGAGACGCACCATAAAAAATTTTTTTCTGCCCCCACTTCCTCGAGAACAGCGCAGGAATGGGCATAACTATGGTTTGTAGAATCAAGGCTAATCCATTGATGAGAATAGCATGTTTGGAGGAAAGCTCATGGTGCAACGGCAAATAGGTAATCAAAAAAACAAATAGCACATAATAATTGACAAACATCGAGGCAACCAAAGCCACGCAGCAGACAAAAGATCTTGGAAAGTGCACGATACTTAGCAAAGGATTCGGTTTTTTGATGATCTCGTTGTGTTGCTGACTCTTTAAAAAACCCGGTGTTTCGGGTAAATTGACCGAACGCCAAAACATAAAAAGAAAGCTCACGATACTGGTTAAAAAGGGCAATCGCCATTGCCAAAACTCAGGTACATTCTTTTCAAAAAAACTCATATAAACGTAACACACCACGGAAGCTAACATAAAGCCGATGTTAGAAAATATCCATGGGTAACATATCGCAAGCGACCTGCTATGTTTATCCGTTACGAATTCAGCAATATAAGTAATCGATGCCGTGTATTGTCCACCGACTGACATGCCTTGAAAAATTCTCGTCAGAATTAAAAGAGCAGGGGCGACCCATCCTACCTCAGTATACGTGGGTAAAAGTCCTATTGCCGCCGTGGCGAAAAACATCATAGGAAAAACCAGCAGCAAGACCGGTTTGCGCCCAAATCGATCGCCTATAGCCCCAAAAACCAGCGCACCAAGCGGGCGTGATAAAAAACCAACCGCAAACACCCCAAAGCTGGCCAACAAGCCGTTTTTGCCCAATTGAGGAAAGAACAGGCGTCCTAACGTGTCCGCAAAATACCCGTACAACGCAAAATCATACCATTCGAGCAGATTACCTAAGGATGCCGATATTTTTTGCTTTAAGCTGATATTCACGAGTTAGCGTTAGAGGCGAAACATAATTTTAAGTATCAACTTAGCATGATCATCTTTAAAAATATATATTCACACAATCTCTTTAACCACGTTAGCTGGTGGGCCATATTGTTTAAGTAGTTTATTGTGTTGTCGCCACTCGGGCATAAATTGACTCATCAAGGCATAAAAGTGCTGATTATGGCTGGGCTCTAGCAGATGCACCAGCTCATGCACCACCACGTACTCTAAACAAACCAATGGCTTTTCGATGAGATACAAATTCAAACAGATGCGTTTTTTGATCGTGTGACAGCTACCCCAGCGTGTTTTCATGGCACGGATACACCAGTCATTGATTTGTACGCCAATGATAACTTGCCACTTTGCCAACACATCTGGCAATAATGCTGCCATCTGTTGCCGCTGCCATTGCGTTAATAACGCTTGCTTTAATGCAACGCTCGCTGCTTGTTGCACATAACAGCATAACTGTTTACCCTCCAGAACCACTGCCGTATGGGTGGCATGTTCGTGCATCACCACCGCATAGGATTGACCTAAAAAAGCCTGTTGCTCAACGGATGGCATCGAGTCAACAGCATCCCGCAACTGGCGTAAGCGTGCTTGGTGGGCGATTATCCAGGCCTGTTTGCGCTGCAAAAACTGCTCGATATACTGCACAGGACATCGCATGGGGGCACTGATCCTGACATCACCCTGCTGATCAATCCGCACATGGAGATTTTTAATCGGCTTACGCACCAAATGTACCGCAAAGCCGGCAAGATCTATGGTCACATGCTAACTCCAGACTATGTGTGACTATTGTGGCGTTATCACGTGTTTAAACGTGATGATGCGGCGATACGCTTCCCCGATCTGGCTCTGACTGATATCACCTGCGTTGACTGCCTCGGCGATGATGTCAATTATTGCGCTTGCTTTGACCGGGGTATCGGTTAATTGATTGCCAAAAATAAACATATCAGCACCCGCATTGATCGCCAGTATGATAGCCTCTGCGAGTCCATAATGATCACTAATGGCCTTCATTTGCATATCATCAGTAATAATAACTCCATCAAAATGTAATTGCTGACGCAACATGCCGGTAAGTATTTGCCGGGATAATGTCGCGGGCAAACCCGAGTCATCCAATTGGCGGTTGATAATATGTGCTGTCATCACCATGCCACAAGATAGCTCTGCCTCATTAAGTAACGCTGCATAGGGCTCTAATTCATAGGACTGCCAGGTGTGCGTGACGTCCACAAACCCTACATGCGAATCGGCATCGGCACTGCCGTGCCCTGGGAAATGTTTATACGCACAGTGGATACCATGGGAAAGAAAATTTTGCGCATATATCCTGGCGTACCGTGCAACCTCGCTGGGGTTAGCGGAAAAACTACGCTGCAATTTACCGATGACCGGATTATCTGCATTCACGTTAACATCCAGCATAGGCGCAAAATTTAAATTAATGCCTGCTTCGTTTAAGGTCAACGCCATGCTACTGGCAACGGTATGGGCCTCGCCCTCACTCATAAGACCGACTTCGGCTGCAGATACCGTCGCCGGAAACCCATAAGCTTCTTTTAAACGATTAACCTGTCCACCCTCATAATCCACGGCAATTAACAGCGGCAGTTGCGGTCGCTGGTAACGCTGATTGGCTAGGTGGGTAAACCGCTGTAAATCAGTCGTCAATTGATGCACTTGTTGCGGGCTTGCAATATTTTTATCAAAGCTTTTGGTTTGATAATCATAATCAAACAAAATGACGCCGCCAAGATTGTCTTGAGCTATCGACTGTACCACAGCAGCATGACTATCAACTGTTGTACCTGCGAAACCCATAATCAACATTTGGCCAATTTTATCGCGTAAACTTACCTCTGCTGCCATAGCTAGTTGTCCTTGGATACAACCCATCATAATCAGCCATGATATAACATATTTCATATCCACATCTACCTATCAACCAGCCTACCACTGTGCCTTTATTGTCTACAAAAAAGACATAAAGGACATTATTATATCCATCACAGGCGGATGTACACCATCAAAAAATACCGCAGCAAATCAGGTCCGAGTTAAGCTGTGTGGGCAATTCATCGACAAAACCGAATTTCTGCATTTTTTTAATCCGCATCGGGTAGACTATGCCATCCAAATGATCACACCCATGCTGTACCACCCTGGCATGCAAGCCTTCAGCAATCCGGACAAGCTTTTGACCCTCGATATCATAACCGTGGTAGCAAATTTTGTGGTATCTGGCCACCAAACCACGTAACCCCGGGACACTCAAACAACCTTCCCACGCTTCATACGTTGTGTGTGAGAGCACCTCGATGATTGGATTAATCAGTACGGTAAATGGGATCGGTTTTTGCGCTGGGTACTGCATATGGGCGGTAGAACCAAACATAATGACTCGTAAAGAGTGGCCAATCTGCGGCGCAGTGATCCCAACAGCATGGCTTGCTGTCATGGTATCACACATATCGTCAATAATTTGTTGCAAAGTTGCATCATTAGCTGCACTCACTTTAGCAGCAGGCATGACCAAGCCTGGATTGCCCATTTTAATGACTTGCCTCACTGCCATGACTGCCTCCCTTTAAAATGCTCCTGCCACAATCACGAACAAGATCTTGTGTACTGCCTACGTATGGGTTACCCATGGCAATTTTTAAATTTACGTTGGCTACCACAAGGACAATTCATACCCCGAGAAATCATTTGTTCAGCATGTGCTGTGGGATAATGTACCCCACCAATATAATACCACCGGCCCTGTGCAAAGCTGAACTCACTGTATTCGTGTATTACTTTTAAACGAGACCCGTCGACAAAACTTGCCTCAAATTCCACATACCCCGTGCTTGCGTGGACAAGGACAACTTTTAGAACCTTGAGCTTAATCCAATTGACCTTTAAGGCCCAACGTTTTGCTGCTGTTTCATCAAACCCAGTCAAAGCACTGCCACGCATAGTCTCTTTGATATAGTCAATATTGGCTAATGTATAGGCGGTGTAGCGGGAACGCATGAGCGCTTCTGGTGTCTTGGGATTTTTTTTACCAGCGATGAAAGGTGCGCAGCACGACACATAAAGTTGTTGGGAATCACAAGGACACATGCCAGAACACATTTTCTTCATCAGTCCATTTTAGACTGACTCCAACCAGCAAACAATACCCATCCACTATAAAACGATCTGGAAGCCATCTATTTATACAGTGTTCGTGAATTTGGTCTTCAAAGAACAGAAGATTATATTGCAGCTATTGAATCAAGCTTTCAATATCTTGCAGATGATCCTTTGATTTCTCGTAAGTGTGATTATATCCGTCAGGATTTGCGCGCATTCAACATAGGATCTCATGTTATTTTTCTAAATAATAACGGATTATGGAATTGTTATTATTCGAATCCTGCATCAATCTATGGATTTTAATCGACATTTTGTAAGCGGTTAATTAACCCCATCTTTCACCGGCATGATCAGCTCAGGTATGC
>DAIOSQ010000129.1:0-4810 GCA_036752465.1 Legionellaceae bacterium
CAACCCCAGGCTAAAGGAGACAAACGCAAGCACTAGCCATGCTGGACAGGTCGCTACAGATAGCATCGATAGCACCGTTGAAACCGCAAATAAGAGGTTGCCAATAGCACTGCCAACCAGCAAACCATCTCTGAGACCAGATAAGCCTGTTAGCCACCACGAGTGTTCATTTTGCTTAAGATATTCAGCGTACGCTGCTTCAAATTTATTGACGTATGTCGATAAAGATGCTGACAATTCGTCTGAGACCAGTGACGATTCTTCTAAAGCGTCGTTAGCCTCTTTAAAAATGGTTTTTTCTCGCAGGCAGTAAAGCTGTATTTTAACTAATTGTTCGGAGCTGGCGAGCTTGCGTTGGTACTCATATTCACCGTATACGCGGGTGAAGATACAAAGCGTTACAAAGAGCGCGGAAACCAGGGCGACATAGGAAAACGCCCATGCTGTTAAGGGTGCGAGCGTTAACACCCCCATGTACAGATATAAGCCGTCGATGACCCCACCAAAGGCTTGGGAGGCTAATCCCCAATGCTGTATATCAGCACTGTGGGAGCGTATTTTCTGCAAATAGGACGCTTCCTCTTGCGCACTGAGTTCGTTTTTCTTCTTAATAATTTCGGCTAAATTCTTGTTATATGCTTGAAATTTCTTGCGCGCGTCTTTCATGGAGCGGTACCAAATACGGTTGCTTGCTGACAACACCCCTAAGATGAGTGCGCTGGGCACCAACCAATCTTGCCCGACTTCCTTGGTTAATAAGCCGGCGGCCCACAGGGTTACGCGCAGCCCTTTATACGCATTTTTTAAGCCTTTTAAGGCATCCCGTAGCTGACGCCAACGGATATAAAATTCGTAACGGGTGCGCACATCGTTTCTATAGGTGGTGGCGTGGCCAATTTTTTGTTTATGCGTTTCGGTTAACGCGGATAAATCGCCGCTCGCGATGATGCATTTAATTGCCTCAGCGTCAGAATCTAGGTGACAATCTTGAATGACAAATTGTTCCGTTTGGTTTCTTTTGTTTTGTGTTACACAGTGGATTACGCCATTTTCTAGGGACAAAGCCAACTGCTTTGTTTCGGCGCTCTTCTCCAGTGCCACTTGGTAAAATTCAAGTGCATGCAACTCGTCATCATCGATCATATTGGCGTAGGTAGAGACGGTTATCATCATAATGGTTTCGATGATCATGGTTAGAACGCCTTCCGGGGTTAGCATCCAGAAATGCATATCATCACCCGCATTGATGTCGGGGTAATAGCGTGAGGTCCACATGTCGAAGCTGTACTTGGTGGTACTATATGACATGCTCAAGCCATCTAGCGCCCCAAAAAGAGCGTAGACGGACCTGTCTTCGTGTAGATATTTTCCTAGGGTGGCGGCGCTGTTGTGGAGGGCGCGACATGACGTGCTGAGGTAGGCGCTAACCGTTTCGTAATAAAACCAATCGCTATCAGTAGTATTCGCAGGCATTATTTGTCACAGGTAAGCCGCTGAAGATGACTGCCATTATATGGGGCAATACTCAGAAAGGCAAGTAAATTTTCAATTTGACTTTATTTGGCACAAAATAAGCACTGCTAACTAATCAATATATCACAAACCTAAACCCAAATGGAAATTGTATTTGTCACGGATGGCTGGGCGATGGCTCTTAAACCTGATACGATCTATGATTTAAGATAACCATGGGGAGTCATGCATGCGTTTTGTGGGTATTTTGTTTATATTTTGTACGGTATGGGCGGGGCATGTGATGGCTCAGAATGAAAAAAAAATATATGGTTACATAGAAAAAGCAACGTTGGTCGACCATGATTTGTTGCTATCTGCTAAATTAGATACGGGGGCAAAATCGGCGTCACTTAATGCTACCCATATTCAAGAAGTCGTTGTCGATGGTAAACCCTATTTGAGTTTTATTGTCCCTAGTCGTGAGGGAGACTTTTTGTTTAAATGTGAGTATATCGGCCAAGTCAATATCAAATCTCGTGCTGGCGAATTAAGCGTTGCTGGCAAAAAAATTAAGAAAAAATCTATTCCCAGGCCGGTGGTCTTGATGCATATTAAATTAGGTCAGGAAGATCGGATGATTCGAGTCAATTTGACCAATCGTAAGCGCTTTATTTATCCCTTGTTGCTTGGGCGAGAAGCCATTATTGCTTTCCACGGAATCGTTGATCCAAGTTTGAAATACACCGTCGCGAAAGCCATGTCAAAGAGTCCAGCATGAACAGCAGAAATAAACATCTCTACACCCTGATTTTTGGGCTGTTTGTGGTAGGTTTGGGGATTTTTTTCTATAGGCATCTATTGCTAGACGTGCCATTAAGTGATACAGAAAGTGTCAACAGCTGGATGGTGGAAGCCAATCTGCGCTTTGTCGCAGAAAAAAACAGGCCAGTGAAAGCAAGTTTTTCAATTCCTTACATGCCGCCTCATTTTGCTATTCTCGATGAGTACTTTATATCGCAGAAATACGGCGTGACCAATAGTCTGTCCGGCTTCAACCGGCGAGCGCTGTGGACATTGCGCAAAAGCAGTGGTGACCAATCTATATATTACCGGGCAATTTTTCGCGAAATTGATAACCATGAGAATGATTTAGCAAAGCCGCATCCAACAAAACATATACATTTAGAAGAAAATAAAGCAAACGCAGTCGATACCATTATTAAGCAAGCGAGAGAATTATCTGCTGACATACCCACATTTGTGCAAAGTATTATCAAAGAGCTTAACAAAAAAGATGGCAATGCCAAATTATTGGTTGGGACCGAATTCTCGGATGTTAATTTGGTCAATGCTGCCATTTTGCTCTTAAATCAAGACAAAGTGAATGCAATGCCCGTGCAAGGCATTTATCTTGCGCAGAAAAACAAAGCGGAATTTAAACTATTTTTGGCCGCCTATAATGGCAAAGAATGGTTTTACGTGAATCCTGAAACGGCAGCTGTTGGATTACCAAAAGATTTTTTGGTTTGGCAATACGGTCTTGAGCCTATGTTTGATGTGATCGGCGGTAAAAAAGCACAATTTTCTCTTAGCGTATCGCCAACGCCTATCAATGCATTGATTATTGCTAAAACCAGAGGCTTGCAGACTGACTCGCAACTGATGCGTTTTTCTCTGCTGCAATTACCGGTACACGTGCAGGAGGCATATAAAATTCTACTGACAGTGCCGATTGGTGCATTTATTATTTTGGTCTTAAGAAACTTTATTGGTCTGTGTACTTTTGGTACGTTTATGCCGGTGTTGATCGCCATGGCATTTCGGGAAACTCATGTGATTTGGGGTATCATCCTCTTCACGCTCATTGTATCTTTGGGCTTGTTGGTGAGATTTTACTTGGATCAGTTGCGTTTGCTATTGGTGCCTAGACTGGCGGCAATTCTCACAGTGGTCATTTTGCTGATGATTTTTATTAGTGTGCTGTGCCAGAATCTCGGCTTGTACAGTGGTTTATCGGTCGCGCTTTTTCCAATGGTTATCTTGACCATGACCATCGAGCGTATGTGCATCACCTGGGACGAGCGAGGCGCGAAAGAGGCCATTAAGGCCGGCGTGGGAAGCATTGTTGCCGCAGTGATTGCGTATGGCGCAATGAATTATCAACCCATGCAGTATCTGATCTTTGCTTTTCCTGAACTATTATTGGTGATGCTGGGTTTTATTTTATGGTTTGGTCAATATCGTGGCTACCGCTTGTTGGAATTATTTCGTTTTAATGTTCTTACCAAGGTAAAATAATGTTACATATTTACCACAAACTGCATAAGCACGGTATCCTGAGCATCAATCGACGCAACAGTGATTATGTTCTGCGTTACAATCAGCGCAAACGTTACCCATTGGTTGATGATAAATTAAAAACCAAACAATTGGCTATAAAAGCTGGTATTGCCGTGCCTACCTTGTATCAAACCATTGAGACAGAACACCAAATCAAGCAATTCGATGCTTTGATGGCGCCTTATAGTGATTTTGTTATTAAACCAGCGCATGGTGCAGGCGGGGATGGTATTTTAGTGATTACCGATCGGGTATTTGGTCGCTATAGACAAATCAATGGCAAATTATTGACCTCCCAAGACATATCTTATCATTTATCTTGTTTATTATCCGGTGCTTATAGTCTCGGCGGCCATCCAGATTATGCGATCATTGAGCGCCGAGTGATTATCGATCCGGTGTTTGCTGCGGTTAGCTACGAAGGGGTACCGGATATTCGTATCATCACGTTATTGGGTTACCCAGCGATGGCAATGGTACGCTTACCTACCAGGCTGTCTGGCGGTAAGGCTAATCTTCATCAAGGCGCTATCGGTGTTGGCATCCATTTGGCCACCGGTGTTACGTTGGGCGGGGTGTTTCATAATGACGCTATTGATTATCATCCGGACACCTTACAGCCTACAGTTGGCATCCAGGTGCCTTATTGGCATGACATACTAACCATTGCTGCCAGTTGCTTTGAATTAACTGGGCTTGGCTATTTGGGCGTGGATATTGTTTTAGATCAAGCATTCGGACCGTTGATGCTAGAACTCAACGCACGTCCAGGACTCAATATCCAAATTGCCAATCGCGAAGGCGCGCTGTTACGTTATCGGCAAATTGAGGCGCACCATGCGATCAAAGGCAATGTAGCGATTGAATCGCGTGTGGCTTTTAGTCAAGCCATGCTCAGCTAGCTTATGCCTGTATGTAGCGAATTATTAAAAAACAAAAAAATTACAATTCATTTTTAAGTTGAATTATTTCATCTTGAGACAAGCCAGTAAATAAAGTTATTTCAACAAGTGGT
>DAIOSQ010000130.1:0-4793 GCA_036752465.1 Legionellaceae bacterium
CCTGGCTACTCGGGTGCTGTGCTGCTGTCAGCCCTGGCAGCCATGCGGGCCGGTGCGGGCAGTGTTACGGTTGCAACGCATCCTGAGCATGCGCGCTTTATTAATCTTAACTGCCCAGAATTGATGTGTCATGCAGTACCCGATGCCAATGCGTTGAGTCCTTTGCTGGCTGAGGCTACTGCGGTGGTGATTGGTCCTGGCTTGGCTACTACGGCATGGAGTTTGGCGTTGCTCAAGGCGGTGCTCGCTTGCTCAGACAAAGCGGTACTGTACGATGCGGATGCATTAAACTTAATCGCTGCGCATCATCTAACCTTGCAAGGTGACGATCATGTGGTGACCCCTCACCCTGGTGAAGCAGCGAGATTGCTCGCGACCTCTGTCACATTGATACAACATCACCGCCAACATGCCATTAGCCAATTAAGCCAACGTTTGGGGGGCGTGGTCATACTCAAAGGTGCGGGGACTTTGGTGCGCACTACCGATGATCAGATTTATCAATGTTTGGCAGGTAACCCGGGTATGGCCACAGCGGGTATGGGCGATGTACTCACGGGTATCATCGCTTCGTTTATAGCACAACAAATCCCTCTGGCTGCAGCTGCCTGTTTGGCGGTATTGGTGCATGCCAAGGCGGGTGATCTGGCCGCAAACCGTCGCGGTGAGCGCGGCCTGATGGCTTCGGATGTGATCAGTTGTATACCGGCTTTGGTTAATGTGCGCTAAATTCTATATAGCGCAGCAGGAACAACATGGTTTGTAGCCATGGTTGGGGTTGCTGGGCAGTGGGCAAGTGTTGTATAGCCCAGCCCAAGCCAAAGGCCACCAACAGCAGGATCAGTACGCACATAGGTCTGCTCTGCCAAGCATCTGCTAGCTTACTTTTGCATTCTGCATGGTGCTGCAATGCTTGCTGCATATGCTCAGCGGTCTGAGAGATGGCCACTTCAAGGATTTTGCGTTGCTTCATCGGTGCCTCGGAATTGTTTCAGATAATGGCGCGAACGCACGAACGTCATTTTTTGCAAATAATGACTGCCGCAGCCCATCAGCAGGGATAGGAACAAACACTGTAGCAACAACAAAATGGCAAGTACCCACAGCGGATTGTGCACCCAATGGTAGATGGCATATGCCAATAGCAGCAGAAAATTGAGCCAGATACTCAGCAAAACCACCAGTGCCAGCAGCAGCAACTTGGTGAGCGGCAGCAGACTTAGCGTGGCTAACTGTGCTTCAAGCTTGACCAGGTGTACATAGGTTTTTTGTGCGCGCAAAAATGTGCTGAGGGTTGCGATGATGGTCTGGATAAGCGTCATTTATGTTTGGTTCGCCAGGATGACCACAGGTAACCAATACCGCCGGCAATGAGCACTGCTTTGACAGGGTGTTGTCGTACTTTGGCCAGCCAATCTTGTACCTGACCGTCAAGCTCATCGTGTGTTTCGCGTTCGAGGGTTTTGGGGATCTGGCAGAGTGCTTGGATAAAGTCTTTACCTTCGCGCAGTGCGGTTTGAATCGCTTGTTCTAGGGTGTACGGATCAGGGTTGGTTGGGTTAGGGGTGTCGTCGGCACTGGCGGATGATGCAGTTGTATTTTTGCTGTTCATGGCGGCTTCCTGCGCTGAAGATGTGAGCATAAGTATGATGCATACGGCTGCATTTGTACAATAGTACGATTGTTCGCAGATACTAATTGACAATTGCTGTGATTGGCTTCATATTTTATGGTGTTAGGAAATGATTTTTTTCATCTTGAGGAGAATATACCGTGAATTACGTAAAAGGATTAATCGCTGTGGGTGTTGCGACTGCAAGTTTAGCATTGGTCACCGGCTGTCATAACTTAGATGATATGTACAAGCCTGCTGAACAACCAGCTGCCCCTGTGAAACATGAAATGAAAAAAGAAGCTGTGCATCACAAACACCATCACAAACATCACCACAAACACCACCACAAGCATCATCACAAAGCGCACAAAAAAGCCGCTGAAGATGCAGATATGAAGTCTGACAGCACCACCGATGCCACAGTTGGTTCTTAATTTATCTTTGAGTAGGTTGCCTTAGTTAAATTCAGGCAACCTGCTTTTTAAAATCATACTAGGGTTGTAGTATCAGCAAATCACAGGTCACATCTTCGATAATTTCGTGAGCAGAACTATCAAGTAGCGCAGGCAACAATTTGTTTTCAATATGTTTGCCAATAATAATCATATCACATCCCAATTCTCGAGCTTTGCTCAGAACAATTCGATTGATCGAACCCACCTCAACGAATTGATGTTCTTGCGCGATCTGTAAGGACTCTCCCAACACAGCCATAACTGCTTTTGCTGCTTCGATATCTGGTACAGTCATTTCGGCAAAGCCCAGTCCTTGCGCGATTTGCAAGCTCATCGGCGGCTCGATGACGTGCAATACATACAAGGTAGCCCCTAGCTTGTGCGCAAGCTCGCCGGCTTTTCGACACATGTCATAGTGATGTTCATGAAGGTCGGTGGCGTGTAAAATATGTTGATGCATGGTGT
This sequence comes from Legionellaceae bacterium, assembly GCA_036752465.1. GTDB lineage: Bacteria > Pseudomonadota > Gammaproteobacteria > Legionellales > Legionellaceae > DAIOSQ01. The sequence goes on from DAIOSQ010000130.1 coordinate 2,536, forward strand.
TTCTCACAATGATGATTCACCTTTTAAGTGTAACACCATTGTTGCGCAACGTCAGCAAACCGGCAATAGCCAAACATAACAGACATACCAGCAGTACCGGTTTATCGCCTAGATAACTCCACGGGGTGTGGCCACTTGCGGCATACAGTTGATTGTTTAGTTGCCCCGCTTGAAATGCCGGTAAGGCGTCAACAATGTCTCCGGTATCATTGATAATCGCGGATAAGCCATCATTATTCGCGACCACTTGATATCTGCCGGTTAAGCTTGACAACACTTGCGACATTTGTAGGTGCTGATAGATAGCCAACGAATGACCAAACCAACCATCATCGCTGATGGAGACAATCCATTGGGCGGCAGGCATCTGTTGGCGCAACAGTTCAGGGTAGGCAAGTTCGTAACAAATCAAACTGGCGATCGGCTGGCCATGTATTGTTATGGGCGCTTGCCGGGCAGAGCCTGGTTTCAAATTGTTCATAGGTACCGCTAGCCACTTCGACAATGTGCTGAATCGTGGCGGAATATACTCTCCGAACGGTACCAATTGTTGTTTGTAATAGCTACCTTGGGCGTAGCCAAGGCTGGTCATGGTATTGTAATAGTAGGTTTCATCTGCTGAGGTGGGGTAAGGAATGCCCAGCAGGATCGCGCTGTTGTGCTGTTTGGCGTGGGTGGCTAAGTCGTCTAAGATGTCGCTGATATAATGCCCTGGCACAGGAATCGCTGACTCCGGCAAGACAATCAGCTCAGCCACACCGATCAATTGCTGAATTTTTTGCTGATAGTAAGTCAATAAATCCCAAAATATTGTCTCATCCCATTTGTCTCGCATCGACAAATTTGCCTGGACAATGGCGACCGAATGTGGATGCTGGCGATCAACGGTGGTCCACGTATGATGCTGTAGTAATTTCGGGGTCAGGATAATGATCACAAACAAGGCGCTGCCAAGATATTTGTGTTGTTTGCTCGCAAAACTGCTGCTCAGCATGGCGGCCGCAAATACGGTGATCACGCTCACGCCATACACGCCAATCAGTGGAAATAAGTAGTGCAGCGGGGTATCTATTTGACTCACGCCCACCAGCAACCAAGGGAACCCACCCAAACAGACGGCGCGTAAATATTCGCTCAAGCCCCAGAGGGCGGCAAATAATGCGCAAGCGAGTAATTTATGCAGCGGTTGACGCAGTTTGCAATACAGCCAGCTGGTCAATGCTGGAAAGCAGGCCAGATATAGCACAAACAGTGCAGTACAGCCAAAGGCGAGGATGGGGTGCAGATGACCAAACTGTTGCATACTTACGTATACCCACGAGATACCACAGCCAAAATAGCCGATCCCATAGATATAACCTGCCAGAAATGGTTGTGTTTGTGTTTTCTGGTCAGACAATTGGGTAAAGAACCAGGCCAAGCTCAACAACAATAGGCCGGGCAGATGAAACGGCGCAAAGCCTAAGGTGATGAGACCGCCGGGCAGCAATAGCTTGCTCATCCAATGATAGGTGGTTTTAGCCCAGAGCTTGAGCTGTTTATGGCTTGGGTAAGCGTTGCGTGGTTCAGATACTATATCTGGGTCTGTTATATACACGTATCAAACTCCTGGCATGCTGCAAGATCTCTGGTTTCTGTGGCTAAGAAGCCTCGGGATGCAGATGCTGAATGGTGAACATATTTTGGTTCTGCCTTTACTATCCAAATGAAAATTCAAAGCAGTCAACGGATGGCATATTTGCCACCGCCGTCGCCAAAAGATTGCTCGTGATGGCAAGCAGGTCAAGGGCGGGTGAAAGCAGTATATCGCAAAAGTGCAGCAGTGTGTGCGCCAACGAGATGACGCTTGGCGCAGCCATAAACACCGCTATCGCCATGAAAAGTGTATTGTAGGCCAGCAATTGTGTGGCAATGGGTAGGGAGAGTGCCAGCAATAAAGGAGAGTTTAACGCCAGAAAAAGTAAAACAAGTGGATAACTAACCAGCATAAAATCTTTAAAGGATTCAAAAAAATCTACAATCGCGCAGCCGCAATCTGCCAGAGTATGGGCGAGATCATGTAGCAGATAATTTTCTGCTGAAGGATCATCCGGGCTATAGAAGCCGATATAAGGGGTACAGAAGCCGATTGTATTCGCTTCGTTGAAGCAACGTAAATTCCAGTCTAGCTCCATTTGATGATCCTCGTGCAAATTTATTGCAACATTATAAGTCCAAATAAGCAAATTGTAAACAAAAAAAGATTTGCTGTGGCTTTT
>DAIOSQ010000131.1:0-4746 GCA_036752465.1 Legionellaceae bacterium
GGCAGGCCCAGGCAGAGCCATTAAGACGGATTTATGGCAGCATCGGATGCAAGCCCGCGCGCCAAATATACCACCATCAGGGTGTATGATACCAACAGTGCCAATATCCTCAGCTTGTATCAACAAGCGCTGGAAGACAATGCTGAGTTTGTCATAGGCCCATTGAGCAAGGCCGATGTTGCCAAAGTCGCTGCCAGCAATCACCCGGTTACCACCTTGCTGCTGAACGATTTGGATCGCAGAACCCAAGATAATGCCTATCAATTTGGCCTCTCACCTAACACGGAAGCGCGCCAGGTAGCGGTCAGAGCGCATAAATATGGCTATAGTCGGGTGCTGGTGATTGCCCCCTCAGGCACATGGGGCGATGACGTGCTGGCTTCCTTTGCAAACCAGTGGCGCAGCCAGGGCGGGCAAGTTGTGGACAGCTTGCGTTATGGCGCTGAGGATGATTTGACCACCCGTATGCGTGAATTTTTACATATAAACGTCCGTGATATGCGCAGAAAACCAACAAAAAAATCTGCTGGCGAATCTTATCTCGCCAGTGTTCCGCCACACCGACAAGACTTTGATGTGATTTTTTTATTGGCTTACCCAGCCAAAGCACGCCAAATTGTACCACTTTTAAAATACTATTATGTCGGCGATATTCCAGTATACGCAACCTCTGCCGTCTATGCCGGCAACCTTGATCGGCAAAAAGACCGCGACCTAGATGGGGTCATATTTTGCGATATGCCGTGGGTTTTTAATCATCAAACGTATCACAACCCATACTGGCCAGAACAGTTAAATAGCTACAATCGGTTGTATGCGCTCGGTTTGGATAGTTATGCCTTGACTTCGCAGCTCAATCAATTGCTCTTGTTTCCGGCCCTGGGTGTGCATGATCAAACCGGTGTGCTCTATATGACACCTCTGCACCAAATTGCCCGCATTTCACAATGGGGGCAATTTAGGCAGGGTGTTGTCCAACCAATCTATGAAAATTACCGATAAAAATGTTGGATAGTGCGCGGCAGATGCATGATGTCATCGTCCACATTAATCTCGGGGATGATAAAAAATGTTTTGTCCGCATCTTCTTTGAAGAAACCGGTATGTAATCGTGCTTGTATGCGCAGAGCAAGGTCTTTTTCTGCAGCGCTGTGTATCTCTGAGACCGCATCCACTTTGCATGACGCATCCGTGTATCCATGGAATTTTAGACCCGATTTGGCATTTAAAAAACTGAGCAAAGCGGTTTCATGACAAGGATTTTGGGCAATGACCTTAAACGGACGGATCGCCTGTTTAGCCAAGGCGTCAATCAATATTTGAACTGACTGGCTAATGATTGGTAGATTTTGCACATGCTGTTGGGTAGCCAGGTCCAATGCATGGATTTTATTGTAATTGAATTGCTGCAAATACGTGTGCTGTGCGCTGCGATATTGATTGGCGCGGCCCACATGATTCAGTAAACCATCCATAATAATCACATCCTCGGCCAACTCATCGATAGCAGAAAAATCACAACCGTTGCGAAGTTTACTTGCGATCCCCGCACCTACCAATACAAACAGATGCAAAAATGGTCTTGGATGAATGGTGCTTTGATAAGGATCGCTTTGGATGCACACCATCGCACAGTCATGGTAACCTTGCTTGAGCAATTCAAAGAAAATCGCTGTGGATATCTCATGACATTCACCCATACCAAAATGAGTAATCGCCAGCAGCGCTGCTGTCCTGGGGCAAGGTAGGTGTAAGCGATCCGTTAGATCGGATGTCTGGGCTCGCAGATGGTTTAGGAGGTGACTGTAGCGTTCGTACTCTGCAAAGCGTACGTGGCCGTATTTTTGTTTCAGTCGCGGAATATCGGTCACGGTATACCCTGGTAACTCTGTTCTAGGAATAATGCTGTTAGAGGTTGTGATCCTGGCTTGCAGTTGCGCACAAAGCGCTTGCATGCATTCTAGTTTTGCTTGCATCGTATCATCATGTCATAATTGGTTACAGTAAATGTTATTGTAACACATAATAAAGCGCATAATTACCGCAGCTATGCTCATTTAACCTTAACTCGAGACTGTTCATGCGACGTAACACAGACACAAGCTTTTCCCAGCCAACCCACCCACAGTTTGTCAATCTTGCTGATGATATCATGACCCATTTGGCGGCTTTTTTATGGCAAGATGGCGCGACAAAATATGGCATTAAAAAATTTCTACAGACGCTCATAGCCCGCTATGCTAGCCAAGTAGAATGGTCTGAAAAAGAACATGTAATGGTGCAAGACGTACGACAATTGCTGATCAAAGCATCTAAATATTACCATGGAAAATTAGTGCTCCATGCGTCTGCTACAAAAGCCACTGAAATGTTGGCGCTGCTGGCTAGCATCCGTCAAGCTATCACAGCATTGCTGACGGCGACGCTGCAGCAAAAATCGATGTTGTTATGCAATGGTTATACCCCGCGTATCATCCCAGCTGAATTATTGCATGCGCCTGACTACTCTCCTGGTATAAACACGTTAAGTATGGTTTTTAGCGAGGCGACAATCAAGTGTGTCATCCATGATGAATTTAATCGACCTGCTTATCAGCAAATCAGCGTGGATGAATTTGAAAATTGGTTAGACGCAGATCGCGAAGATGATGCGTTGACTTTGACCTTTAGATGCGTGGCGTTGTTGTTGGCACAGCGCTCGGGTGGTCGTGCGTATTCTGCACATTATGTGGCCGAATGGCTACATCGATTGGAGTTTTTAAGCGCGCTGCTGCATGTTGAAATGCAGCTTCGCAACACTGCCCTGTTGTTCTTGTCTAAATATTGCTCAATAATTGAACCACAACTGTTGTTAGCATCTGATGGTGCATTCCAACAAATGAAGCAGCTGTTGGCGGAGTATCGCTCGGCACAAGCGTATCGCATCACGCCGCAACAGAAGATCCCTTTTTGGGATGATACCTTGGAAAAAATATCTGCCTTAACTTTGATGTCTGACTCGGACAATGCGGATGCAAACACAAGCATGCAACAATTATCGCACTATTGGTCATTTCTGGTAGACAATCAATGCCCGCTAGCAGTGGTCAGCGCGCCTTATCTACCTTCGCCTTACGCTGATCATAACGTTCGGTACGGACATCTAGATGGTCCTAAAAATATCCGGCTTGAGATGAGATGCGCCATGCGTGAACCTATGGCCGCAACCCAAATACTTGCGCCGCAACTGCACAATGAGCTGCTAGAACATTTGCAGAAATCCCTGGATAATCTGGCAGAAAATCTCATATCTGCGCAGCAAAATATAAAGCGCAATGTTTTGTACAACTGGAGAGCGCATGCGCAGCTGCCGCAGCTAGGCTTTTTACCTGAACTAACCAAACTGTTTGCCGCGTATAGCCCGGCAGAAAAGGATAGTTGTTTACAGCATGCATTGCAGCAATGCATGCCCGATCACATCCAATATTGTCTAGACAATGGTGCGCATGCCACACTCATCCAAGCACAATTGCTGCATGCGTTACAGCAGAAAGAATATCTGGCGATACAGGTTATTCTACTATCTATGCTGGTGAAGGAATTGCCGATTCATGCCGCGCTGTTAGCTGACGTCGAATGGTCTATCATCAGCCAATGGCGTAGCAGCGCTGGGCATAACATCTTACACGAAGTGGTTTTAGCCGCAGTTGATGAGTCCCAAAAGTTAACGTTTGTGGAGACTCTGTTAGACCATTATCCAAATGCCCAGATACTAACCGAAAAAAATATACTTAACCTAGATGCAATCGAGTTGGCGTGGCAGCGTGGCCATCAGCAGCTGGCCAAACACTTAGAGCAGTTACTCACCGCGCAACTTAGGCAAGCGCTTGATGATCTGGATGAAGCATTTGTTGCGACCTATTTATCCCGCGGCAAGCCGATCAATGTGCTGTTTTTAAGCGGTGAAACGCCTGCTGATTGTATGCTCAATGCGTTAACAGCCAAGCAGCCAAAGCCTGCGGTTTTTTCCATGTTGTCGCTGCTGCTGCACTATCGTTTAGAGGCTGATGTTTTGTTAAAACACTTACGCAAAGCATTGGATAGGAGCAACTTCTTCAATTTTTGGCAAGGAGATGGCTACAGACCGCGATATTATGCGCATGCATTAAAACTTATAAATAATGCACGCAGGCAACAACAAGCCCTCACCACCCAGGATTGGTTACTTGATGGTTGGCGTACGCTGGATGACACCACCCATAAAGCAATGGCAGGCGTGGTTGTGGTCACAGCTTTGTTGGGCTTAGTTGCCAGCCAGTCAGCAACCGATGCACCCAACATGTTGCTGATGAGCGGGATTCTACTAACGGCATGGTTGCGTGTTATGTTGCCGCAGCCTCACGCTAACATGGCGCAAGCAAACCAAGACCTGGTGGACGGCTATCAAATGCTGCTAACCTATCAATGCTTGTAGGCGCTTTCGCGCGCTACCTATGTTAGCAGTACCTACTGCGGCTACTAGGCAATCGCTTGGCCGTACGCAAGTGGTCTTTTTTGTTGGATGTAGGCACGGGCTATTGACGTGATGTTGTACAGCAGAATGACCAGCAATAAGCTATGCAGCCAGGTGACCGTCAACCATTTGAACATAGGTAGGGTTAGCAATACGCCGATACAGCCACCTAAACTGATGATCATGGTTTTTTTTATAGGAATTTTACCTTGTTTTAAAAAAACCCAGGTGGTCAGTGGCTGCTGCATGGCACC
>DAIOSQ010000132.1:0-2363 GCA_036752465.1 Legionellaceae bacterium
GTGCATCTAGTAGAAGCAAAAGATCTTGCTACCATTAAAAGTATGGTGACCGTCAATACCTCCCCCATCTGTCAAGCGCTTATTGGTGGAATGCTTCTTGAGCGAAACGGTTCATTACGCGCATTGGAGCATGAGCGTTCGACGCTATATAGGAATAATCTTCTGCTTCTACTAGATGCACTAAACCGTCGTATGCCTGCAAACGGAGATCATGGCATACAATGGAATACGCCCAGGGGTGGGTTCTTTGTTCGTGTAAAGATTCCCATCCCAGCCGATCTGGCATTGCTTGAGGTTTGCGCTGCCGAGTTTGGGGTACTTTGGACACCCATGTCGCCATTTTATTTAAATAAAAAAGGCTCTCAGGAGCTCAGATTGTCTTGCAGTTATTTAACAGAGACCGAGATTGAGGAAGGCATCGAACGATTGGTCCGTTTTTTCCACTACATTATCCAAAACAAAATACTTATTAAAGAGAGGTTCAGTCATGCATAATGTGTCTTGCGACATGGAAAGAGTTCGCGAACGATTTGAGCTTATTGTCAATGGCCCAGCCTTATTTAACGCAGTGGTCGCCGGCCTTGAATTTAGAATTTTCTCATTTTTATCTCAAAGTTCTGCCACCAGTTTTGCTGATATTGCTGCTTTTACTCAACTCAAGCGCGACAAATTAAGACCACTCCTGCAAGCGCTTTGTGCAACCGAACTTATTGACATAGTCGAAGGACAATATAAAAATTCGTCTGTCGCTGAGGAATTGCTTACGTCTGATGGTGAAGATAGCTGGCGCGATATTTTAGTTGGCTGGCAGAACATTTACTATCCAGCATTCGCGCACATGACAACGGCCTTGCGCGAAGGCACCAATCATACGGCGCTCAGCGCATTCAAAGGCACAGAACCCACGCTTTACCAACGCCTTGCGCATGATAAAGCGCGACAAACTATATTTCACAAGGCCATGAGTGCGTTTACACTCCGCTCAATCAATGGGCTTATTGATAGCCCTGAGTTTGCCACAATTAATCATCTGCTAGATATCGGCGGAAACGATGGCACAACAGCATCCAAGCTTGCAGCACTTTATCCGAATATAAACATCACCATCTTTGACTTACCGTGTGTCACTGAGGTTGCAGAGCGGTCTGTAAACAGTGATATAGGTGAACGTATTCAACTACATCCGGGTGATTTATTTGCAGATGCGTTTCCTCAAGATGCCGATGCCATTCTCTTCAGCCACGTGCTGGAAATTTTCTCCGCAGAACAAATTCTTTTTTTGCTGGCAAAAGCATTTGCTGCACTACCCAAAGGCGGAAAAATATTGCTCTATGGATATAATGTTTCGGATGATGAACGACGTGGTCTTTATTCTGCAAGACTCTCACTGTATTTAAATGTACTTGCCAGTGGTCAGGGTATGGCATATCCGGCCAAAGACTGGGAGCGCTGGCTCACTGAGGTCGGGTTTGTTCGTGTCAGCACATCGACTGATTTACCCTATGAACATGGACTAACCTGTGGATGGAAGGAGTAATTCATTTTGCGTCATTCTTATAGAAAATTATTTTCTATTCCAGGATCTTTCAAATTTAGCATGGCAGCACTTCTCGGCCGACTTCCCGCAGGTATGATAGGCCTCGCAATTATCCTGCCATTGTCAAAGCTGATGGGATCGTATACAAGCGCTGGAGCCGTGGCTGCCGCAACCATGATAGGCATGGCTTTGTGCGCGCCTTTTAGTGGTCGATTAGTTGATCGCCATGGCCAAAGTAAAATGCTTGTCCTGTTTGCGCTGGTGAACTTGATCTCAACCGCTTTATTGATTGCCTGTGCGGAGTATCATGCACCATTTGCCGCTTTATGCACCATAGGAGCGATTTGCGGCGCTTCCCGTCTCTCTACGGGAACAATGGCAAGAACTCGCTGGGCTTATGTGATTCCAAAGCATGATATGTCACTTTACCAGGACACATTACAGTCAGCCTATGCGTTTGAATCAGTCATTGATGAAGTAGTTTTTATCAGCGCGCCCATTATCGCAACTTTATTATGTACATCAGTACACCCCTTGGCGGGGCTTGCCTGTTGTCTGGTATCCTACGTGAGTGGGGCATTAGCACTGGCAACTCAAGTTAAAACAGAACCAACCGTTGCCACCATTCGCGCCAAACAATCATCCGCACTAAGCATCCCACGATTACAAGTCATTTTTGCTGCTGTGTTATGTATTGGCATCAGCGCGGGTGCGATCGAAATTATTGTCGTTGCACGCTCCGATGAATTAGGATTAAGGCCGGCTGCGGGCGGTTTAATTGCAACCTTGGCATTCAGTAGCATGCTGGCGGGCCACACCGGTGCAC
>DAIOSQ010000132.1:2373-4671 GCA_036752465.1 Legionellaceae bacterium
GCCGTTTCAAGATTGAAGCCTCGTTGCTATGGATGCGCTGCATTGGACTATTGGTCCTGGCATTGGTTCCCTTTATATTCGCGACCAATTTAGTGACACTTGCTTTAACACTTTTCGTAGCAGGGATTGCCATTGCACCCACAGCCATTTCAGGACAAATTCTTACAGAACGAACACTGCCGACAGCACTGCTAAACGAAGGCATGAGTATGATAGTCACTGCCATGATTTTGGGAATGGCTTTGGGCGCTTGGCTTTCAGGGTTGCTTATCGATAAGATGGGAACATACCTCACGGGAATACTGCCGGCTCTTGCGACCTTAGCAGCGCTCCTTATTGCAAGCCTATGCACACGTGCGTTCGCTATTCCTAGTTCCTCTACGAAACCTTAAGGCGTTCCATGCGTAAAAAGCGCGTCATCCCGTTACACAAGAGATCCCTATCTATGCTCAGAATAATGGGCGAGCCGTTACAAGCAAAGTTACTTTCTATCTTCATCGTTATATACTGTCAGTCCTTAATTGCATCACCAAATCCAGCAGTTCTTCAATTAAAGTCCATCACCAATCAATATGAAACGGACCTTTTTGATTATTGGCCAGAATTGGGCATCTTTTGGGGCCGACCCAATATAGCGCAGGATAAATTTATTGACCATTCCATTGCAGCAACCCTGGCTTGGCAAACTAAAGAGGATACCTACCTTGAAGCTTTAAAACGACTGGATGTCCATGCGTTAACGCACTCACATGCTTACATTACCTATCGGATTTTAAAAGAAACACTCGAAAACAATGTTGCCAGTCGCGTATGTAAAGATTATTTATGGAGTGTGAATCCCTCTTTTGATGGATGGATTGCCATTACAACTCAAATTGCCGAAAACCAACCGGTAGATACGCCGCACAATCGGGCGCTGGCCTTAAAACGTTGGCAATCCTTTGGCTTGTTTGTTGCCGTTGAAATAAATAATCTCAAAGTAGGAGTAAAACAAGGGTATACAGCACCCAAAGCTGCCGTGCAAGCTGTTTTAAAACAAGTTCTCATTCTGTTGGATGCAAACACCGAACACTCACCTTATTATGATTTTGCTCGACGAGATAGCAACAAACTCTTTAAAAAACAAGTGGCTCATTTGATCGAAACTGTCATTAATCCTGCGTTGCAAACGTATGCTGATTATCTACAAAACGACTACTTACCTCATGCTCGAACAGAAATTGGCGTTGCATCGTTACCCAATGGCACAGCGTGTTATCTTGCCAAAGTAAAAAAGGAAACCACTTTAACTATTGAACCCAAAGCCATTTATAACTTTGGAATCGCACACATGCTCAAATTAAATCAGGAAGTAGCAACACTGGGACAAAAACAATTTGGCAAAACCAACATGGCGGACATATTCCAGCTTGCGCAAACAAAACCTGAATATCTGTTTCATTCGGAACAAGAGATATTGGATTACAATATGCGGGCATTAAACAGGGCAAAAGGCAAAGTACCCACCTGGTTTGGAATGACCTCTATCCGCGCGCTCAAGATTAAACCTTATCCACCGTTTCGTGCCATCACTGGCGCATCTGGCGAATATTATCCACCAAGTGAAGACGGCGCTCGTCCTGGAATTTATTATATCAATACATACCGACCTAACACGCATAGCCGAGCTAACCAGGAAGCCATATTATTTCATGAATTGATCCCGGGTCACCACTTTCAGCTTTCTATTGGCAGCACTAACAAAAATCGTGAACACCTCAATCAATATTTTATGATTTCCGGCTTTGGCGAAGGCTGGGCTTTATATGTAGAGCGACTCGCAGATGAAATGGGACTTTATTCGGACGATATTGCTCGAATTGGCATGCTATCAAATGAAGCATTAAGAACAGCAAGACTGGTCGTTGACCCAGGTATTCACATTATGCATTGGTCTCGTGAAAAAGCCATCACTTATTTAAAACAACACAGCACCTTGAGTGAGTACATTATCGAAGGGGAAGTTGATCGCTATATCATGAATCCGGGTCAAGCAACCGCCTATATGCTTGGAAAGCGCGAAATAGACCATTTAAGGAAAGAGGCCAAATTGCGTCTTAAAAATAAATTTAATATAAAAGATTTTCATGATCACATCTTAAAACAAGGGATGATACCTTTAACCCTGTTGAATGAACAAATACAAACCTGGATTGCAGAAAAAAATGCTTAAGATCTGCAGAAGAGACAATACTTCATAAGTGCCGTAGGTAAATATCTATTAAACGGTGCGTATACAGCAAGACATGACTGACCGAG
>DAIOSQ010000133.1:0-4637 GCA_036752465.1 Legionellaceae bacterium
TTAAATTCCTCGAGGCTGTTTGCGGCATCAAGTGCCGCGAACAAATCGCTGCGCCTAGTTGGATCAACACTGGCTTCGAGCCGCATATATTGTTTCAGCATATCGCGCCAACTTGCACGTAAGTCTGGATCTACCTGCCAGCGTAAGGTTTCTGGTAAATCTGCTAAATGCGCGATGCTCGCCACCCCATCACGGGCCAGCATCTTTGGCAACAGCGTGCTGAGATTTTCCGGGCTTGTCAGGGTGGGATTTTGTAAGATTTGTCGTAATTTTTTCTGATCAGCGGTACTGAGGGATGATAAAAATTCTGGCGCTAGAAACTGTGCCAATGCGTGTTTGGTCACATCTTTTAAAACGCTGCTTGCTTGTGAGTTGCTTGCCAATGTTATGATCATCGCCTCGGGTAGGTGTTTAAGCAATGCCCAAATATTCTCTGCTGGGGTCGGTTGCGGCAGTTGCATCGTCAGCGCGGTGGACAGGACTGCGACAAACGCTTGGCAGTCTGGCGTAAGGAATTGATCAAAGGCCTGTTCGGTGCTTAACCCGGCCAGCAGCTGTTGCCATGCGTCCAGTGGTAAGATGTGCATGCCAGTGCACAAACAGGCGATAAAGCCAGGCGCACTGTCTTGGCTGTTGATGCCCGGCGCAAAGGTTGCTATTTTTGCCTGTTGGCTCCATTGTTTTGTTGCCGCGGTGAAGTTGCCATGGTATTCAAGCAGAAATGATTCCAATTCTTCAAGACTCCGCGGATTAGGGCTAAGCAGGTCATATGTGCTATCTAGTATGTCTTTAGCTGTATTTATAGTTTTTATTTGCTCAGGATGGGCTACACTTTTGGTATTTTTGTCGGGATGAAATGCTAGAGCTAGTTTGTTTCTGGCCGAAACGATCGCCCTTTGTGCTGGCAGAGTGTTGCCATCAAATGGCATATTAAGCACTTCGAATGCTTTGGTAAAATTGAGCGTCAAATAATTGGCCATTAAACACTCTTTGGCGAGGTTCAGTTCGTTTTTCCGCCATGGTGATTGGAAGCCTTCTTTTTTTTTGATACCTGTGATTGCGCTGTCAAACATCTCTGGCGTCAAATACTGGTTGTCCTGAAGGGTTATTCCAAGTGTGCTTAGGGCTTCTGCTGGTGTCATGGAAGTACTCTCGACTGATGTTCTGTATTAGTAGAAGTATGTAACAATTTTAGACGTTGTCAAATCATGCAACAGGCCCATGGCGTGTCCTAAGCGATGCAATTGCCTATCCTTGGCTTGCGTATCAGGCTTACATTGGCGATAATTCGACGATCATTACTTGGAGCGGAGAAATGGCCCATGTTAAACCCTAATATCATAGAGCCTGCTGCCAAGGCCAGTGCTTGTATTATTTGGATGCATGGTCTAGGCGCGGATGCTGAAGATATGCGCGGCCTGGCGCGAGAGCTGGCCGTGCCATCGCCGATCCGTCATGTATGTTTGAATGCAGACAAACGACCCATTACCATCAATCAAGGGATGGCCATGCGCGCATGGTATGATATCCTCGGCTTTGAGCTGGCCGCACGCGAGGATTCTGCGGGGATTTTGGCATCACAAGCGATGATTGAGCAGGTGATACAAGCACAGCTGCAAGATGGGTTGGCACCACAACAAATATATTTGGCCGGGTTTTCACAGGGTGGTGCTATGGCATTGTGGACCGCGTTGCAAACACCGCGTACGTTGGGTGGCGTGATTGCTTTATCCGCTTATTTGCCATTGGCACAAAGCTGCCAATTTTTGTTGGCTCAAACAACCCCTATGTTCATCGGTTATGGTACGCGAGATACTATTGTCAAGCCAGAATGGACTCAACAAAGTATCCAATGGCTTCGTCAGCGCGGGTTTTTAGAGTTAGCGGTGCATGCTTATCCCATGGAGCATACCATTTGTAACGAAGAGTTACAGGCGCTCAGGCATTGGTTGCAGACCACGATACCCTTGCATACGCAAGATAAAAATGTTGGAGAAAACTGAGTTATGACAATCGTTAAAAAATCGCGAGTGGTTCCATATACTTGCGCGCAAATGTTTCAGCTGATCGACCATATCGAGCAATATGGTGAATTTTTGCCGTATTTCTCTGCCAGTGAAGTTCATCATCGGGATGATGATGAGGTGCTAGCGACCTTGACGATACAAGCCGCGGGGATGACCAAGTCGTTTACCACTAAAAATCGTCTGCAAAAAAATAAAATGATTGAAATCCGACTGGTGGATGGGCCTTTTAGTCATTTGGAAGGATTTTGGCGTTTTGATGAGCAAGAACAGGGCTGTTTGGTGTCGTTTGATTTAGAGTTTGATTTTGCTGGCCGTGTGTTTTCGATGCTTTTAGGGCCTGTATTTGAGCAAATTACAGATAAAATGGTTGATGTGTTTTGTGACAGAGCCAAAATCATATATGACGGATGTTGAATTGGTGTATGTGCCTAGCGATGGCAAAGCCGTGGTGGTGAAAATGCCCTGGGAACCTGCACTGTCGGTTGCGGATGTGCTGCGTCTATCAGGGTTGGCAGCCACTTTTCCGGAAATCACCACACGCCCGCTGGGCATTTTTGCTAAAATGGTTACTGCTGAAACCTTGGTAGCCCCTGGGGATAGAGTGGAAATTTACCGTCCGCTGTTGTGTGATCCGCAGACCAGCAGAAGGGCGCGTGCCAAACGCCTCTAAAGCACGACGCAGCCGTGGGCATGGGTATAAGAGCCGCCTCTGGCTGGTTACTGTTTGATTTCTGCCAATACGTCCTGATGAAAATACAGCACCAAATGTTTCACCTGGAGCTTACCAGAACCAACGCGGGTGGTGTATGCATAGTCCCAGCGATCCAGATTGAACATGGGATTGATCAAACTGGTGCCCATCAAGATGGCCACGTCATCTTTATGCATGCCAATTTTTAAGCGTGCAATTCTAGCAGGAGACAATAAATTACCTTGCTTAACTGGGCGTCGAGAAAAATCATAATTGGCACAGCTGGTACCCAGCAGGGCAAGGCAGATCAGCGTGATGATTCGTAACTGCATGTTAAACTCATCAGTTGAGAAAAACGCTATCATAGCTCACGGCCAGATGTCTGCGCAACCTATTGCCATTGCATGCTGGGGGTACTGTCCATCGTTTGCATATTATATTCATTTGGAGTGGCAGAAAAACTGACGGTACAATCGCTGTTAATAGGGCCTGTGGTATAACTATAGGCGTTGTCAGACCAATAGCCGCTGGGGCAACTGCCCCCCACAGTGCTTGAGATGCTATAGCCACCTTTAGCGACCACAAAGAAAGTTGCGCGTTCGTTGGCCTTGATTATTTTGGCGGTGGGTGGTGTTAAGGTGACGTTGCTATCACCGCTTGGTGTGACGGTGAAGTTGTTCGCCTGAGCCACCGTGGGTAGCGTCAGTGTGCTGCATCCCAGCACCAAGCTCAGCACGGCTGCGCGACATACCCATACATCCGCAAAATAGTTCATGATCAGTCACCTCGGTTGCAATCGATTGAAGCGTATAATTTATTTTTGCCGCCAGTTGACTATTTGTCAACTCAACGACGGGCGACACTTGCAAACCCATGCAAAAGCTGTATTCTTGTGAAATTTGCTGAGCTCGTGTCATGTGGTCAATGGCACGTTAGGCTCATGAAGACCCACTTTACGTATAAATCTTGACTAAATCATAAAGGAGTCTTTGTGGAAGAGAGTCAACAATTAAAAGATGTAGGGCTAAAGATCACCATGCCACGCTTGAAAGTCCTGCAGATTCTGACCGAATCAACACGGCATCATTTAAGCGCGGAGGACGTGTATAAAGCCCTATTAGAGATGGGCGAAGATATTGGTTTGGCCACAGTTTATCGTGTTTTGACGCAATTTGAGACCACCGGGCTTATTCGCCGACTTAATTTTGAAGGCACCCATTCGGTATTTGAGTTGAGCCATAAAGAGCATCACGACCATTTGGTCTGTGTTGAGTGTGGTCATATTGAGGAATTTGTGGATGAAATCATTGAGTTGCGACAAAAACTTATCGCTGAACAAGCCAAATTCAAAATGACCGGGCACGCGTTAAATATTTATGGTACCTGCCCAGCGTGCTGCTAAGTAGGCCAGCACGCTAGGTCTGACGATGGTGTCTTGTTAATAACATCCAGGGTAATGCGATGAGCAACGCCAAGCCGCCGATCAAAAAAGCTTGAAAATAGAGCTGATTGCTTATAGGAATGCTTGCCGGAGGAACAAAGCCTATCAATATGGTTGCAGCACAACACAGCAAGCCGCTGCCAGCTATCAGCCACATCACCCAATTGCCACCAGGAATGCGATATGCCCCGCGGTGATTAGGATTGCGATGACGCAAGCGGATCGCGGCGGCAAACATGCAAACATAGACCATCAAGGCCATTTGGTCGCATAAATCACTTAACAGCCAATAGCCCACGTTTATTGAGTCAAATAACAAGAATGCACTCGTTAATACGGTAAAAACCACCCCTTGGATCAGTAAAATGAGCCAAGGGGCACCAAAGCGATTGGTTTGGCCAAACCGCGCGGGCAATGAACCATCTTGCGCCGCCACCATCAGTCCTTTGGTAGGGCCAATGATCCAAGCAGACACACA
>DAIOSQ010000134.1:0-4507 GCA_036752465.1 Legionellaceae bacterium
CCCCTGCCGATCAACTGGGTATATTGAGAACCAAAATCCAAGATCACAATCAGGTCTTGTTGTATTTCTTTCATAAGAGACTCAAACTAATTATCACTATCTATTTGGTAATTGGGCGCTTGCTTGGTGATGCTGACATCATGCACATGCGACTCCACCATAGCAGCACTAGAAACGCGGACAAATTCCGCTTGCTGTTGTAACTCACGAATGGTACGGCATCCCGTGTATCCCATGCAAGAGCGCAAACCCCCAAGCAGTTGATGTATGATGGCATGGATAGAGCCTTTGTAAGGTACCCGCCCTTCTATGCCCTCTGGCACTAATTTTTCTGCGCCTTGCAAAATATCCTGAAAATAACGATCACTAGACCCCTGCGTTTGCGCCATTGCCCCGATGGATCCCATACCGCGATAATTTTTGTATGTTCTGCCTTTGTAAAGTTCTATTTCCCCAGGGGACTCCTCACTGCCCGCAAACAAACCACCCAACATCACGGTCGAAGCTCCGGCAGCAAGTGCCTTTGAAATATCTCCAGAAAAACGGATCCCCCCGTCAGCAATCACAGGCACAGTACCTTGTACCGCTTGCACCACATCCGCTATGGCGCTAATTTGCGGCACACCTACCCCGGTTACGACTCTAGTGGTACAAATCGAACCCGGACCAATGCCAACTTTGACGGCATCTGCTCCACATGCAATTAAATCTAGTGCAGCCTGCCCAGTGGCGATATTGCCACCGATGATCTGAATATGCGGAAAATTTTTTTTAATCCAGGCTACTCGCTCTAAAACACCTTGAGAATGTCCATGCGCCGTATCCACAATGATCACATCCACCCCTGCATCCACCAAGCTGGCCACACGCTCATCGGTACCTTCTCCCGTACCGACTGCTGCACCCACTCGCAGTTGTTGGGCGTGGTCTTTGCAAGCGTAAGGGTTTTCTTTGGCTTTTTGGATATCTTTGACAGTGACGAGGCCTTTCAGACAAAAATCATCGTTCACCACCAATAGTTTTTCCAACCGATGTTTATGCAATAACTGTATCACCTCCTCGCGGCTCGCCCCTTCCCTAACCGTGACTAAGCGTTCTTTAGGCGTCATCACAGCAGACACAGTCAAAGAAAGATTCGTTTCAAAGCGAATATCACGACTGGTGACAATCCCTACCAAACACCCATCATCAACCACTGGCACGCCAGAAAAACTATGCTTATACATCACATCCAGCAACTCTTTCACGGTTAAACTCGGTGAGACCGTGACTGGATCTTTGACCATACCATTTTCAAATTTCTTTACTTTGCGTACTTCTGCTGCCTGCGCTGCAACACTCATGTTTTTATGCAAAATACCGATACCACCTTCCTGAGCCATAGCAATAGCCAAGCGAGCCTCAGTGACTGTATCCATCGCCGCCGAAACCAGTGGCATATTCAATGGAATCTCGCGGGTTAACCACGTTTGCAAATTAACTTCTTTGGGCAGTACGTTTGAATGCGCAGGTAACAATAATACGTCATCGAACGTCAATGCATCTCTAATTTTGGACATATCCATACCCGACTCCAGCAGTTCAAGATACTCATTACTATACCATGATTTGTCCGAAGGTGCTTGCAGCAGAATATCCATTGAAACAGTTGAGTTAATATGGTAATCAAGTGTAGACTCTATACCAATGTATCGGATTATTTTGAGGACAGCATATTGGCTAAAATTATCGTGGTCACCTCGGGCAAGGGTGGCGTGGGCAAAACAACAACCTCAGCAGCTATTTCCTCGGGCCTTGCGTTGTTGGGTCACAAAACAGTGGTGATCGATTTTGATATTGGTCTTCGTAATTTAGACATTATCATGGGCTGCGAACGGCGAGTTGTTTATGACTTTATTAACGTCATCAACAAAGAGTCAAGTCTTCATCAAACACTCATCAAAGATAAAAGAGTCCCAGACCTTTACATTCTACCCGCCTCCCAAACTCGTGATAAAGACGCGCTGACCATCGAGGGTGTTGAGCAAACACTCAATGACCTCTCCAAAGATTTTGATTATATTGTCTGCGATTCGCCAGCTGGGATTGAATCTGGTGCTTTAATGGCTATGTATTTTGCTGATCATGCCATCGTAGTCACAAATCCTGAAGTCTCCTCCGTGCGCGATTCAGACCGTATTCTCGGTATACTTGCCAGCAAATCTAAACGAGCCATCACCGGTGCAGAACCGATCAAAGAACATCTGCTGCTGACCCGCTACGATTCTGAGCGCGTTAACAGAGGTGAAATGCTTTCGGTGACGGATGTGCAAGACATCCTGGCTATTCCACTGATTGGGGTCATACCTGAGTCAAAAGCAGTGTTGAAGGCTTCGAATACCGGTACTCCGGTGATTTTGGATGCACAAAGCGATGCAGGCCAAGCATATCAAGACGCAATCGCCCGATTTCTGGGCGAATCAAGACCTATGCGCTTCATCAGCAATGAGCGCAAAAGTCTGTTCAAACGCTTGTTTAGTAAAAACAAGGAGGAGATACCAGCATGAGTATCCTAAAATTTTTAAAAAAGCGACACAGCACTGCCTCAGTTGCAAAAGAACGCTTACAAATCATCATCTCGCACGAACGCAGTCAACGCAACACGCCAGATTATTTGCCCAAGTTACAAGAAGAGATTCTCAACGTCATCGCCAAATACGTGTCTATCAACAAAGAACAGGTTTCTGTCAATTTGCAGCGCATGGGTGACAGCGCCATATTAGAATTAAATGTAACCATGCCTGATAACGCACTCTCGGAACTATAGTGGCTTAGCCATGCTTCAGACAAAGCTACCAACTCATGGATGAGGCAAAAAATAAGTTGATGACAAACGTCACCACCAAATGTATGTTATACTACCCTTATGCAATATTTCCAATATAACATAACATGAAATTACTGTTTGATTTTTTCCCAATTTTGCTTTTTTTTATATTCTTCAAATTATTTGGAATTTATGTTGCGACTGCCACGGCCATGACTGCTGCACTCGTACAGGTGCTTTTCTTTCGCTTGTGCTACCAACGGTACGAAAAAATACAAGTTATCAGCATGCTAATAATCCTTATATTGGGTGGTGCCACCTTGTTTTTTCATAACCCCTGGTTTATCAAATGGAAGCCCACTGGGATTTATTGGCTATCCGCAATAGTTTTTTTAAGTTCATTGTTTATTGGCGATAAAACCATCATCCAAAAAATGTTGGGCAACTCCATTACCCTGCATAGCAAAGTCTGGCGTAGATTAAACACAGCCTGGGCATTGTTTTTTGTGCTGATGGGCTTGCTCAATATATACGTAGCCTATCATTTCGACACCAACACCTGGGTCAATTTCAAATTATTCGGCGGCACAGGCATGACCTTGTTATTTGTGATGTTGCAAGCCATGTACCTCAGCAAACACTCAGCCTTAGAAAAAAAACTCCCGGGTGAGATTTAAGAAAAAACCACACGAGCGAATAAGGTTGGCGCATTTTGGGAGAAAAATATGCGTTTGTTATTGGTAGAAGATGATGAATTATTAGGAGATGCCACGAAAATTGGTTTGCTTCAATTTGGCTATGTTGTTGATTGGGTAAAAGATGGCGAAACAGCAAAGTTTGTAACCAAAACAGAATCTTTCGAACTCATTATTTTAGATTTGGGCTTGCCTAAGTTATCTGGCATACATGTTTTACGCTATCTAAGAAGCAATGGCAATCTTACCCCCGTGATCATTTTAACCGCCCGCGAGTCCATAGAATCCCGCGTCGA
Organism: Legionellaceae bacterium; assembly: GCA_036752465.1. Classification (GTDB taxonomy): domain Bacteria; phylum Pseudomonadota; class Gammaproteobacteria; order Legionellales; family Legionellaceae; genus DAIOSQ01. Next base: position 3,798 of record DAIOSQ010000134.1, read on the forward strand.
AGGTCTAGATATGGGTGCGGATGATTACATGGTGAAACCATTTGATTTGAATGAGCTCAACGCGCGCATCCGCGCACTGATCAGACGTACCCAAGGACGCGCCGAAACAACCATTGTATATCGCAACCTAACCATTGATCCGGCAGCTCACTCGGTCATGATCGATGAAACCAACATCAATGTACCACGACGCGAGTTTGCATTGCTGCAAAAGCTCATAGAAAATTGCGGCGTGGTTTTATCGCGCGAAAAGCTCATGCAAAGCATATATGGATGGGATGAAGATCTAGACAGCAATGTGCTGGAAGTGCATGTGCATAATTTACGAAAAAAGCTTGATGCTAATTTCATTCGAACCATTCGCGGGGTTGGCTATATGATTGAAAAGGAGTAACCGTGAAGTCATCGCTACAACGCATTTTACTTGGCCATTTGTTTCTGACAATTATTTTCGCACTGGCGCTGATAACTGCAAATTACTTTGACTTTGAACCCATTGTCTACAGCATAGCTTCATTATTTATTATCATTAATATCTACTATCGGTATATAGTTGCCAAAGGCTTGGGCAGCATCAACTCTATCACCAAAGAATTGGCCAGTAGAGCACCAAATCATCTTGAGCCGGTGGCCGTGCAATCGGCCCCCGGGGATTTTCGCGCGAGCAAAATGGCGAGGGGACGACCCACAATCTGTCCGCGTCCCACCAC
>DAIOSQ010000135.1:0-4385 GCA_036752465.1 Legionellaceae bacterium
GCACCATGCCCTGGCCATAAAATAAAACGCATCGGACTGCCATTCGCATCAAATTGCGCACCACGAAAGATGTTAAATAGCGCGCCATGTTGACGAACATCTGCGGCTGCGAGATTCCACGCTCTGAGATCTGGATCAGTTTCATAATAGCGCATCATATTTTCGGCTTTGATATGCCCGGGCTTGATCGATTGCTTGGCGGCTTCCGCGGCATCATAGTCTATCTTACCCAGTGAGCGTATATAAAAACCAGAATGTTCATATAAACTCACCAGCGGTGGGGTAATTGAGCTGACCAAGACGCAGTCCTCATGCTGACTTGCTGGATTGCGCACGCTGTGGGCTACATTCTCGGGAAAATACGCAATATCACCTGGGTTGATGTTAACCCATCGACCGTGCAGATACACTTCACCCTGACCTTGCACACACAAGAGTGCTTCCTCAGAAATCGGATAGTTATACTCATCAGCGGCCAACCCAGGCGTTATGGTCAACACATGAATACTTTCAGTTTGATAACCATTGCCTGGCCAAGCTATCAGCCTGGTTGGTATGCCGTGGAGCATAATTTCAATACCCTCGTTGAGATTGCCAATAGCACCACCACTTCGAATATCTAAATAACTGCGATTTTTAGCCAAATAGTCACTTTTACTTTTCATAACCATTGCTCCTCAAAGTGTCCAACAAGACTTCCGCCAATGACCTCCGTCATGCCATAAGACGACGTCGCAACCCATTGCCCAACTCACATTGCTTGGTTATCTTTCATGTAATTATAGACTATTTGTGCATGCAACAAAGGGCGGGCATGCACGCTTGGCCAGAATTAATGCAAATAGGTTCGTCGCTCTTGCATCGTTTCGATGCTATGAATGATCGATTGTCGACAAATTTCTCTCATCAGCGGGATCTCTGCGCAAGCTACGCCTGACTGGATGGCGTGCGCAATTAAAAATGCTTCTTGCCACATTTTATCATCGCGTTTGCTTTTTGATTTCATCCATAACGTCACCCAGAAAAAATGAAACAACCAAGTATCCCGATCTAAGTCCATGTCCTTGGTTAATACCAGCTGCATAGCTTCTTCGAAACGACAAATGCGCGCGCCATCCACAAACGTACAGCACTGATTAACCAATTTATCAATATGAGTACTCTCTCGAAACCATGACTCAGCAAATGCCTTGCTATCCAACCAAGTTTGGGTGTGCTGCATGGCCTGTTCCATCACAGCTTGGGTGAACGGGACAATCTGAATGGCCAGTTGTTTCATCCAGTCGTTCACATCAATCGCTACCGGGGTAAATTGTACGCCCAAGGCTTCTTGAATTTCCAATACATACAAATCCGGCATACCACCTTGTTGGATGGTTACGTGTAAAAAATGGTTGGTAATCAACAGCACGTAGGCCATATCAACCTCTCGCAAGCAAATGCTGTCATCAAAAGCTTCTTCATAATACTGCTTGGTTTCTTTAACGGACATCAACGATGTCATCCAAGCATCTTTGATACCCAACTGTTGTTTGAATAATAAGCCACAAATTCGGTATTTGCGTTGTTGCTTGAGGTGTATGAAAATACCCTGGGCACCGCCGCCGTCGATTTCGCTGGCAGTCATCGATACAATCGATAACTTGGGCTCTGTGGCAAATAATACACCTTTTTTGCGCTGAATTTTAATCCATTGCGCAAACATTGGCCTATAATCTTCCGAGTACCAATGTTGTATGACCTGCAAGCGCGACAATGCGCGCGAACTCAAAAGCACCTCCGGCATCAAAAGATCAAGGGTGGCCATCACCACCTCGCGCACGTCGGCGTTGGGATGTAACAACATCAAGATGGCAACATCATGCCCAATATCCACTTGATACAAATCGATAATAAGTTCAGCGTAAAATGCCGCAGGCATCGCATAGCTTTGTGCAAAAAAATTTTCGGCAATTTCAAAATCAGATAAATTTTCGAGATCTTTGAGCAGATCACGCATGGATTGCAGATGATCCTCGTCTGCTACCGGCACCTCTTCTTCATCTGCCAGGGTCAAATAAGCCTGTTTGACCGTATCGGATAATTCGATATGCGCTTCGTAAAACGCATTCAAAATTGGCAACCAAAAACTCAGACTGTGTCGCCCACTCCCGATCAATTCAGCCAGTGTCTGCATCAGACGCTGCAGGGTTTTGGCTGCAGCTTTGTTATCCCCTTCCATGGCCATCTGTAACTGCGCCACACACACATCCAAGCCATACACACAGGCAGAATAATAGTTTTCCTGTTCGGTCAGTGCAGTTTCATCGATGGCATCGATATGTTTGACCAGATCTAAGACCAACGCAGGATTTTCTGTGAACAAACGATAATGGACGACGGTGGGGCTTTGCTCTTGTGCAATCAAGCCCGCCATCGCTGACAGGCTAAGATTCAATTCATCACGTGTGGACATAACAACCTATTGCCTCACTATTTGCCGCGGAGCACCCTTTTCATCAATGGCAACGAACACAAAGGTACCTTCGGCCACCTTGGATGCTTCACCGGTACCTAAATGCTCATGCCAGACCTCAACTGAAATACGCACGGACGTACGACCCACTTTGATTAAATCAACATAACAACTGACCAAATCACCTACATGCACCGGCGCTAAAAACCGCAAAGAATCAATGGCAACCGTCGCGGCACGTCCATGTGACAATTTCTTCGCTAAAATACCCGCAGCCAAGTCCATCTGAGATACCAACCAACCACCAAAAATATCGCCATTGGCATTGGTGTTGGCTGGCATAGCCAGCGTTTGTATCAACATTTTCCCACTGCGCTCATTCTGACTATTCATGACACTCCCCGTTTTAATTTACTCAAAGCATCGGCCATCGCGGTGTTAAAGATGGTTTTGGATGGTGCTGGCGAAGCTGGTTTCGCTGGTTTAGCATGCTGTTTAGATTTTGGCACAGCCGGCTTGGCAGTGCGTGCAGGTGGCGTTTTAGACATAGCCACTGCAGATTGTGGCTTGCTAGGCGTTGCTGTGGCCGGTTTATCTGCCTCTAATTTCATAGATAGGCCTATTCTTCTGCGCACTTTATCAACCTCTAGCACCCTCACCGTAATCACATCGCCAGCTTTCACAACGCTGCGCGGATCGCGGATGTACTGATTGGTCATAGCCGAGATATGCACCAACCCGTCTTGATGGACCCCAATGTCAACAAATGCTCCAAAATTTGTCACATTACTCACCACGCCCTGGAGAATCATCCCTGCTTGCACATGGGCAATATCTTCAACTCCCTCTTGAAAAACCGCCGTTTTAAACTCAGGCCTAGGATCACGTCCTGGTTTTTCAAGCTCATGCAACACATCTTGGATGGTTGGCAAACCAAAGCATTCGTCGACATAATCTTCTGCTTTAATGGTGTTGATACGTTCAGTATTATACAACAATTCTGACAATTCAATGTTCTGCTGTGCTAATATTTTATGCACCAAGGGATAAGCCTCTGGATGCACCCCTGAAGCATCTAAGGGATGGTCACCCTGCATGATTCTTAAAAACCCTGCTGCTTGCTGAAATGTTTTCTCCCCCATGCGTGGGACGCGTTTTAAATCATCGCGCAAGCGGAAAGCACCGTGTTCATCGCGATAACTTACCAGCTGCTTGGCCAATGCCTCGTTCAGCCCAGAAACACGCGCAAGCAAGGCTGCGGAGGCCATATTGACATCCACACCAACGGCGTTCACACAATCTTCGACCACCGCTTCGAGGCTGCGCGCCAATCGAGTTTGATTGACATCATGCTGATACTGCCCAACGCCAATAGATTTAGGTTCTATTTTAACCAACTCGGCCAAAGGATCTTGTAAACGTCTGGCGATAGAAACCGCACTGCGTAACGTCACATCCAGCTCTGGAAATTCTTCAGCCGCTAAGGCAGAGGCCGAGTACACCGAAGCACCAGCCTCATTGACCAACACCCTGGCCAGTGTTAGGTCAGGATACATCTTGAGCATTTCCTGAACCAATCGTTCGGTTTCTCTGGAACCTGTACCATTACCGATGCTAATGAGCTCGACATTGTACTTGGCAGCCAATTTGGCCAAAGTCGTCATCGACTCATGCCACTCATGATTCGGTGCCAATGGGAAAATAGTCGTATAATCAAGCAACTTACCGGTGGCATCGATCACAGCCACTTTAATTCCGGTACGAATGCCCGGATCTAAGCCTAAGGTAATCTTAGCTCCGGCAGGGGAAGCGAGCAATAAATCGCGTAAATTACCAGCAAATACACGGATCGCTTCCTCATCAGCGGTTTCGCGCCATCGCGCCAACAACTCCAATTCCAGCTTATTAAATAACTTGGTTTGCCATGCCA
>DAIOSQ010000136.1:0-4273 GCA_036752465.1 Legionellaceae bacterium
AACTTTATCACCAGGGTATTATCAGCTATTCACAGCTATTGGTAGAAAAAATCAAGCTTGATGAGCTTAACATTGTGGTCAACCGTAGGAAGATCGATCAACTGCTTAGCTTGGTACATTTATATCAAGATTTAGCGGTTGGCTATGGTTGCACCCAATGTGCTGTTAAACGTGAAGATCAAGCCAAGCGTGACACGACGATTTTCACTCAATAACACATTAAAGGTGCGACAGGCGGCGCCAATGTCCATGCATTCAATGCCAATTTGTTGTGGCTGCAGCAGCTGCAAGATGTGCATGGCTAAGCGTGTATCTGGGTTTTGTTGTCCAATAATAATGATGTTAGGTGCGGTCGCCAATAGTGGTTGCAACGTCGCTATATCAATATCGTTGCTGCTGCGCACCGGCCATGCTGGGATAATGCCTTCAGCATGTATAATGATACTTTGACTATAGTGGGTCTGATTAACGGTGATCTGCGTGCTATCATACGCGGTGATGGTATGGAGCTGATTGCCTTCTTGGGTAATATGCATGCTCAAGGTGTCCTATAATGAGAGGGTTTGGTTTTATGGATGTTATCATACATGCAAACATGCCGAGTTTAAAAAAGCAAGCGGTGCACGTCAAGCCTAGCTGTTTCTATGAGTCTATTTTGCAGTGTCTTGGCTACAGCCAGGCGCATATGCCAGTTGCCGATTTATTGCGACAGGTGCATGGGTTATCAGGTACTTGGCTGGTTGCTTCGCCCATCACATGGCAACTTACGCAGCAGGGGGCGATTATAGATGGTCGCAGGGGTACGCTACAATTCTCGACTGTCGATGCCACAGCTTATTTTCAGCGTTTTACTGAATTTGCTCAGCCATTTGGGATTAGCACCTATTTCCATGATCCGTATACCTGGTTGATCGAAGTTAGCCATTGCCCGCTGAATGCAGCGCTGTCATTGACGCAAGTCTACCAGCAGCCTTTATTGAGCGCACTCAAAGCGATCGATCTTGACGGCACTGCATTTTGGCAGAAGTTTCTGACCGAGTGTCAAATGTTTTTTAACAGTTGCCGTTTGCCGTGCGAGGTCGCTACCAGCGCCGTCAATGGCGTGTGGGTATGGGGCAGCGGTACGTTTCAAAGCAGTCATAAACCAGTTCTTTATGAGCATTCTTTACAATCATTGGCCGCAGTTTTGACTAAGCGGCATGCTTTGTATATACCCGAACATGCCGCAGAAAAAAATGCGCTATTGATCCTTGAACAGCTAAGTGCTGTTGGCTATGAAACCATCAGCTATGCTTTGCGGCGGCGAAAAATTAACTGGTTCTGGGAAGATGGTTGCCATCAAACACGCGCGCTGCCCTGGTTTAAATGGCTACGGTTTGGGTCATGATAACCAATGTCAAGACCTTCGTTTCAAAAGCTTCCAATTGCTCATATTTTTCAGGGATAATGGTCAACTCTCTCGAGCGGTTTGTGCAAACTCCAGTGATAGGATCATGTTATGTTAATTAAAGCCAGAGAATTTCCCGAAAATCTTGCGGGGCTTGCAGCCCTGCCGCCTATATTGCAGCGCATTTATGCCGCCCGTGGTATCAGTGATGCTGCACAATTGGATAAACGTTTGCAGGCATTGTTGCCATTTACTGGCTTGACCGATATCGAAAAGGCTTGTCAGCGATTGGTGGCAGCACTGCGGCGGCAGGAAAAAATTTTAGTGATTGGTGATTTTGACGCGGATGGTGCCACGTCGACGGCACTTGCCTTGACTGCGCTCAGAGCTATGGGTGCTTTGCATGTTTCTTATTTGGTGCCCAATAGATTTGCTTTTGGCTACGGCTTGACGCCTGGAATTGTTGCGGTTGCTAAACAATCTGCGCCTAATCTCATCATCACGGTGGATAATGGGATTGCGAGTATTGAAGGGGTTGATGCGGCCAATGCAGCTGGCATAGATGTGGTGGTGACTGATCATCATTTACCAGCGGAGGAGCTGCCCAAAGCCTATGCCATCGTTAACCCCAATCAACAAGGGGATAGTTTTGCCAGCAAGGCTATGGCGGGAGTGGGTGTGATTTTTTACTTGATGTTGGCTTTAAGACGGCATTTGGTTGAGTTAAATTGGTTTCAAGAGCAAGGCCTGTCTGAGCCTAATATGGCACAGTTTTTGGATTTGGTTGCTCTAGGAACCGTTGCTGATGTGGTGGCATTGGATCAAAATAATCGTATTTTGGTTAGTCAGGGTTTGCAGAGAATTCGCCAGGGACAGTGTCGTACAGGAGTTTTGGCATTGATCTCTGTGGCTGGTAGACGTCTTGATACCCTCACCGCCAGTGATTTGGGTTTTGCCGTTGCTCCTAGGCTGAATGCCGCAGGTCGCTTGGATGATATGTCATTAGGGATCGAATGCTTGCTGGCCGAAGATTTAGCGGTCGCCCAAAAAATGGCGCAGCATTTGGATACGTTGAATACTGAACGTCGTAAAATTGAAGCATCCATGAAAGATCAGGCCTTGGCTGCACTGGATAAACTGACATGGCAAACGGATGTGCAAGCACTGCCCGAGGCCTTGTGTTTGTATGACGAAACCTGGCACCAAGGCGTGATTGGAATTCTCGCGGGTAGACTGAAAGATAGCTATCATCGCCCAGTGATTGCTTTTGCTGCCGCTGGTGACGGCGAGTTAAAAGGGTCAGCGCGATCGATTCCGCAATTGAATATCCGCGATGTGCTTGCCGCCGTAGCGAAAAATCACCCAGGCTTAATTACTAAATTTGGTGGCCATGCTATGGCCGCTGGCTTGAGTTTACCGGCAGAGCATTTCACTATTTTTCAACAAGCATTTGTCGCAGAAGTACGTCAGCACTATGACAGCGCTTATTCTGAGGGGATTGTTTTCAGCGATGGTGCGTTGTGTGCGCATGAGTTTACCTTGGAATTGGCGCAAAGCTTGCAAATGGCAGGGCCCTGGGGACAGCAATTCCCAGAGCCGGTGTTTGACAATGTATTTGAGGTGATTGAACAACGTTTGGTAGGGCAACATCATTTGAAATTAACTTTAAAATCACGAGAGAGTGATGGCTATCTAGATGCCATCGCTTTTTATATTGATCCGGCGCAGTGGCCCAATTATCGTGCAAAAAAAATTCATGCGGCTTATACATTAGACATCAATGAATATCAAGGTCGGGTGAAATTGCAGTTGAAGATTGTGGCGTTACAAGCAATGGAAGGGGAGATGGCATAGTCAGCTGTTTATCCGCCATGGCGTAAAACCTCGTTCTTTAGGGCATAGCTTTATACATAAATACGCCCTAATGCAAAGAGTGGAATGTTTCCCACGCTAAAGTGAAATCTCTCATTCTTTGCATACCAATCCACATTACCTGAGCTCCGGGTTCGCCATCAGATTTTCGACCTAAAAAGCCACCTAATTTGGCAATCATTGATATCATTTCGCCAAGTTTCAGAGGCTCTTTGGGAGGCTGCTTTTTCTCTATTACTGAATAGACTGCTTGCCATTCATTGTCATCAAAAACCATATTACAATCAATATCCGGATAGCTCCGTCCTAACATTGTTATATATAAAATACGCCATGCAACAATCATATACAAAGTAATGCAATTGACGGTGCCCTTTAGCGTTTCAAACTGCAACTCCTCAACTTTACAGCCGGATTTTAATACCTTAAAAAACATTTGTCGGGTAAAGAACTGGCGCGGTATCTCTTTAGGACCCGTTTCCAGTGCCTCCCCTTAAGAACTGCTCGTGATGTTTTCCATCAAGCAGCTCACCCAGTAGTTTTCTTCAAAAGGGTTATGTGTCCTGTTGAGCTGGCAGCCACTTTCATGATCCTTTACCTAGCCCGGATAGTGGGTGGATTTTCCAGTCCCAATATAACCCAAGAACATCGTATAGGTATTCACTACTCCATCTCCGCCACCCAACACTCGTCTTTCTTCTGCGTTTGCGTCGTGTGAGCAACGTGCGTATCTTCATTTCTAGATAGTCTCGCACCTCGCTAAATGCACGGCTAGAGTTGCCAACTCGAAAATAGGTGACCCATCCCCCGACTATAGCATTGAGCTCCTCGATAATGACCTTGGCTGGAGCAGCTCCTCCGGCTTTGATTGTATCGCGTATCTTTGCTTTTACGGCTTTACGAGCTTTCTTCTTTGGAGTCATTAACACTAACGGCCCATTGTTATTGCGCTTTTGCACACGGCGCAAGTCGAATCCCAAGAGACGGCCGCCTTGAAATCGATAACAATCGCAG
>DAIOSQ010000137.1:0-4260 GCA_036752465.1 Legionellaceae bacterium
GGATGCGTGAAACATGGATTGAGAAATCTAGAATGACATTAATGTTAGGATCATCAAAGCCTTCATCGAGTGTGCCAACCGCGACAATCACAGGGCTTCGATTGGTTCTAAAGTTGCTTAATATCTCATCACGATTGGCCGCTTTGGTGTGAAACGCGCGAATATCTTGTGCAAATAAGCGGCTTAATAGGTTTGCCAATATATCAGCATGGTCAGTTGAGTCGGTGAATACCATCATTTTTTTGGTGGTAGGGATTTTCTCGCTGATCTGTTTGAGAATGGACAGTGCAGTTAAACTAAACCCCTGTTTGAGGCACATTAAATCTGCTATCTCTTGTCGCGACTCTGCATCCAGTTCAGCTTTACCTTGCATGTGTTGCCGAATCGATCGGGTTAGCGCTTTGGCTTCTGGATACATGGAAAAGTCAATCATTAGGGTTTGTAATGCAGCAAGTTCACCATCTTCAATGGCTGACCGCAAGGTTTGCGTTATCACATGTTCACCTATCCTATCAATCTCTGAATATTCGCCGGGCAGGGTGGATGCTGAAAACAATATGATGGGGCGCTCGCATTGGGATTGCTTAACCACTTCATACATTTTCTCACCCACGACATGATGGCCTTCATCGACAATCAATAGTGAGAAAAAGGCGGGATGAAAAAACACTTCTTTTTCAAGGGAAGCCTGTGGATGCGTGGCCAGATACGTGGCCAATGCTTCTGCAGTGCCAAACTTTTCCATAGCTTCAGCGGTTTTTCTGACATACGATGCTTGCGTGATAACAGTAATTGGGGCGATTTGCAGGCTGTGTTTGGTCGGACAAAATAAGCCGATATGCTCGACGGCGTAGTCCATGCCCTCATGCGCGCCATACTCAAGCAACTTATTGCGCGTTTGTTCTGCTAAGGTGGCGGTAGGGACGACAATAATGGTTGCAACCCCCTGGTGCCAGGCGGCACTGGTGAGCGCTGAGAACTCTGCAGTTTTGCCGGTCCCGGTTGGTTTGGTGACGACCAAAGGGCGATTGACTGTGCTCAATGCAGCATATATTTGTTGCAAATCCTGTTGTTGCCGCGGGCGTAAAAAACTGGGTATTAAGCCATGTGGTGGTGCCAGACTGGCGTTAAATGCGGCGCGATTGGTTATGGTGGGCAACCAAGCATGCGGCATTGGCGTGGTAGTTTTGTTAGCCCGCGGTGTGGCAACCCGCGATTTTTTACGAATATGTGCAGGGTTGTCAGGCAGTGGTGCGGGTGCTGTGACTGCTTGCTGCAAGATAGCACATACGGTCATAATAGCTTGGTGTGACACGGAGCCTTTTTTTTCTCGATGTTGGGCGATGCGGGTATTTAAGTTGTGTAATAATTCCGCATCTGACAGCATGCTGGTATCATCTTCTTGGACGCATAAGTAAAGATTGCAGCCAATTGAAATCAAACGTGCCCAGGGTGAATAGGGGTCAAATACAGCAAATGTTGGATGCAGCTGATAAGACTGCTGACAAAAGTCCGCTGCAGCGATCGGGTATCTGTGTTCAAATGCTTGATAACTTGCTTGCGCCGTGCTAAACGCCAAGATAGCCAGTTGCAAGGGAGTTTGCTTGCTGTTCTGCAACGCGGTTAATTGCGCATGATGGCGAGCATTCAACTGTGCGGCCGGTGCTTGTAGCAGCTGCGAACAATCGATATGGCCCGCTTGAGCATATTGCATTTCCATCCAAAACACACCCAATTGATACTGTAACTTTGCCCGGTAATGACATAAAAAAAGTAGTTCGGCTGCTGTGTGAGTTCTGTCATCTAAAGACGCGAGGGTATCTAAGGCGTCATGTAAGTACAGAATTTTTTCATGGAATTCACCTGTGCTTTGTGCATATACCTCGAACACATAAGCCTGTCGAAGGGCTTGCAATAAAACATCGTTGCCAAATTGTATCCGGGCAGTGGCTTTGATCTCAAAGTGTGTTTCAAATTGTCTATGGAATGAAGTCACGTCAGGGTTGTTCAAGAGTTGTTCATAAGTTGTATTTTCGCGCATAATGATACCATGGAATAAGTTTGTTAATTACTTTAACACATAGACCTTATTGTGTAAACAAAATCCATACCTAGTATGCACTATGTTTGCAGAAAATACATATTAAATGCTTATGGTAAGATCTGCAGGCAAAAACCCACGCATATGGCAGCAGCATATGCAGCGCTTTTTGTATAGGCATATTTGCAAACGGCACACACAGCTGACGTTGCCGCGCAAGCCAGCAACCTTTACTGAATCAATAGTAAAATTCTTGCTATTCATCCCAATCCAGTTAAAATCCAGGCAACCTACCTGCGATCCTTGTTGCCGTTGCTGCGATGCGCGCAACAGACGCTAGGTAAAAACCGTATTTTTTTACCACATGATGCGAAAATGAGTACCTGCCCCATGAGAAGTTGTGGTATTTTAGTCGTGCGTTTTCACTGATTTTAGGTACGGGTGACGGTGAAGATCGTTTGTATTGTCTAGGGTCTATTGCTATGGGTTTCCGCAGGATAACCCGCGCAATAAACTCTAAGAGAGGTGGATGTTTACATGTTACAAAAACTCAATGAGCGTATTCAGGGGTTGGTTGCGTGGGTCATTATCGGACTCGTCACACTGACATTTGCATTGTTTGGTATCGATTACTACATGCAATCGCGGCACGAGGCTGATGCCGAGGTGGATGTTAATGGTCAGCGCATCACCAAACAAGTATTCGAGTTAAATTATCGCCGTAGCCGGCAGCTACAAGATTTGGCCGATAGCAGCATCAATGAAAATATCCTGAAACAGAAGTTGCTCGATGAGATGATCATTAATCAGGTCAGTATGCAAGCGGCCAGAGGCAATGGTTTTGAAGTGTATCCCAATCAAGCCAATGCTGCGATTATGGCCATCCCCCAATTCCAAGAAGATGGTCATTTTTCAACCAATCGCTACCAGCAAGCACTGAGCAGCGCACTATTTACACCAGCATCCTTTCAAAATGAAGTCAGACAGGGCATGTTACTCAATCAACAACGCTTTGCCTTTATCGGTACTGATTTTGCCTTACCCGGTGAAGTGAAACAGTTTGTCAAACTCTACATGCAAACGCGCGACTATGATTATGTACAAATACCTGCGAAACGTTTTTTAAAATTAAATAGTGTCTCAGCGCAAGACATTAAAACCTATTATCAACAGCACACACAAGAATTTCTCTCTGCTGAGCAAGTGGTGGTGGAATATGTGCATTTGAGTCTACAAGATGTGAAAGCCAAGCTCAGCATCAGCGACGATGATATACGTCGTTACTATGAGGAGAACCGTAGCGAACTTGGCAGCAAAAAATCGCTTGCTGATGTCAAAGACGATATCAAAGTGCAACTGCTGGCTGATCGTGCCCAAACCAAGTACGCCGAAATCTTAGAACAATTGGCAGATTTGAGTTACCAAACGCCAGATTCGCTACAACCGGTTGCTAAGGCATTGCATTTAACCATTGAACAATCTTTGCCGTTTTCCCGAGCAGGTGGTAGTTCCTTTTTGGCGAGCAATAAGCAAATTGTGCAATCTGCGTTTAGTCATGATGTTTTGACCCTGGGTAATAATAGCGAGCCTATCCAATTTGATAAAGATGGTGTGGTGGTATTGCGGGTGCATCAACATATGCCTGCGCAAGTCCGGCCACTGGAAGAGGTGACGGCTATAATTGCCGGGAAACTGGCCAAAGAGAAAGCCTCTATGACGGCCACCCAATTGGGTAAAGTTTTGCTCGATGGCAGTCAAACCGCTTTGATCCAAGAAAAACTAATACAAGACAACCAACTGCGCTGGCACGCCGTCGTTAATGCCAATCGCGACATGGATGCTGTGCCGATGGCTATCAATGAGTTGGCTTTCAATTTACCTCGAGATGGCGCGAAAGATGGTATTTTGCTAGAAGATGGCGATTATGTGGTGGTGCGGCTGAAAAAAATCAACAATGGCAAGTTGAAGTCGGTAGATAAAGAACAAATTGCCAGCATTACACAGCAGATCGAGGCCAACAATGGGGTGAATGATTACCAATTATACATCAACGATTTAATGAGCAAAGCGCATATCGTCAAACATCCTGGTTAATCGCCAGGATCTGTCAGCACCACACCCGCATACCGCAACTATCTCCGAGTTTCAGCGATTGAGCCAGCGGTTGGTTATGGCATGGCTCATCATGCTAAGGTTCTCTTAATTTTATCTCGCTAAAC
>DAIOSQ010000138.1:0-4250 GCA_036752465.1 Legionellaceae bacterium
GGGAATTAATCATTTTTCCTAATGCTTTAAGTCCGCTAGCACCCGCCCTGCCCAAAAATAAATGTAAACAAATCTTCGTTGCCGCTGAAACCACCAAAGCCCTGGTCTTGCAAATCCTCGGCATAAGCCCCAGCATCTGCACCTGCAGCGGGTCGCTGCGTACTGCCAGCGAGAAATTGATCGTAATTTTTTCTACGCGCAGGGTCTTTCAGTATTTCATAGGCCGCGCCTAATTCTTTAAATTTTTCCTCAGCGTTTTTTTCTTTGTTCAAATCCGGATGGTATTTGCGCGCCAAACGCCGATATGCATGCTTGATATCTTGGTCGGATGCATTCTGTGCCACCCCCATGACTTGATATAGGTTATTCACAGCCATAAGTATTCTCTGTTAGGTTGCATGCATTAACTGTTCAATATAGCGCCTGTATGTAAGGGGTCTATTGAGTAATTTGATATACTGGCTAGTGCCGCCGGTACCCGTGATCACCAAAGTACCGTAATGCAACAAACTACCAAAAATAGATTGTCGTATATCGATACAAGCAATTTTATTCATAGGAATATCAATGGTATTGCGTACCAGTACACCCGTGACTAAAATCACTTGTTTGTTTTTGATAAGCAATGTGGAAAAATGATAAGTAAGCCAGCTCATAAACCCCCAAATCACCGCAATCACTGACATAGCCAAAGCAAAATCAATTAACCCAGCAAATCGTAGACTAATAAACCCCATGACACACAGCAAAATAAATGGCGGTAAGAATATAATCCAATGTAACTTGCCTTGGTATACTACATTTTCTTCAATCATTTCACGACTCAATCTCAAGACTAACCACACATACCCCAGAAAACAACGGCACTAGGGTCACATTGTATTTCGTGCGGCCAGAAACAAACCATATGATGTGACCGCGCTGAATATAGGTATATAATAATACGCCTCTCACAAGAAATATATACGAAACACCATGAAACCGATTCAGCAATGTTTAAACCAACAGTTGGCAACGATTTGCGAAACCAGCGTACAACTAGAAACCATTCGGCTGAAGGTCATACAACATTTGCCCGAATTGCTCAAACCCCATTGCCACGTCAGCAGCTTCCAGCAAGGTAGTCTAACACTGGCCACCGCCAATGCTGCGTGGGCATCACAACTGCGTTATGTATTACCAGAGCTTAGAGACAACTTGCGCCAGGATGGCATGTATCAGCTCACCTCGCTGAAGATCATCATTATGTTGCCGCCATCACCCTCAAAACCCATCATGACCCGCGCGCGCCCACTATCAGAAATCGCTATTCAGGCGATTGTAAGCAGTGCAGCGCAATGCGCATACCCACCCCTACAAGCCGCGTTATATCGCTTAGCGCGCATGACAAGTTGAGCGTGTC
Organism: Legionellaceae bacterium; assembly: GCA_036752465.1. Taxonomy (GTDB): domain Bacteria; phylum Pseudomonadota; class Gammaproteobacteria; order Legionellales; family Legionellaceae; genus DAIOSQ01. The sequence continues at coordinate 1,403 of DAIOSQ010000138.1, forward strand.
GCACTTACCGTGATTGCAGACCGGCGCCCGCTTTTCAAGGTAGCAACCATTACCCGGGTGCACATGGTCATACCCAAAGCCAAATGACCGCAAACCAACAATCATGAAAACTTAATTGCCAAATTGTATTTGTCATGATATATTCACCCAGTGTTATGTAAAATCAACCGTTATAATTGTGCAATAGTTGCGACTTTAGATTATATAATACGCGTTTAGCACGTATTATAAGCTTTTGTGCAAAGCATCAGAGGTAACAGACCATGATTGAGCAATACATCACTGGATTTTCGCTGCTCAGTGCAGACAAACAACAAGCCTTTCGTCAATCCCCACAAGGCATTGAACTCGATGCCTTCTTATTGCAAACAAGTAAACAAAGATATCGCCATATGAATAGCATGTTTAGTTACAATGCAAGACTAGACGCTGAAAATAGGGCGCGCCAAAGTATTCGCGAGTACATTGCAGCGCGCTTAAATCATCCAACCTATCAACAGTTGAAACGTGACATCATTGCCGCCCGCATTGCCAATTGTTTCTATGGTTTTGTTTTACTTAATCAGGACGATCAAGACTATCTCATCAATCGGCCATACTCTCAACAGTTATACCAACAACCATGGCGGCGCGGGGAAAATGCTTGGCTGAAAACATTTTTTGGCCGCTACGGTGAACCCTATAAGCTTGAGCACTGGGATCGATCTTTCGAACAAGCTACACCCATATTCCCGGAAGACTACACCATCTATTTATCGACCATACCCAGGCCAACATGCTGGATTGACGGCATGGATAATGCCTTAGATTTACCAACAGACTTGGACGTAATTAATCTAGAGGAAAAACTGCAAACACCCGAGTTTAGATACGCTGTGATGACTCATGTGGCAGCTGCTGGGTATATTCGACACGAATTCATGACAGTGGATATAATTCCAGGAATAACTGTGACGGTTGAGCCACATAACCTTGTGCACTGGGATCACTCTTTCGAACACGCTATACCCATAGACCCACAAGAGCACACCATTTATTTATCGACCATACCCAGGCCAACATTCTGGATTGCCGGCATGGATAATGCCGTAGATTTACCAGCAACCTTGGACGTAACTCATCTAGAGGAAAACCTGCAAACACCGGAGTTTAGGCACGCTGTAATAACTTATATGGCAGTTGCTGGGCATGTTCGATGGGAACCAATTGTACCAAATATACCTCCAGGGATAACCGTCACGATTGAACCACATACCCTTGTGCACTGGAATCAATCTTTCGAACAAGCTAAGCCCATAGACCCGGAAGCGCACACTATTTATTTATCAACCATACCCAGGCCAACATTCTGGATTGCCGGCATGGATGATGCCTTAGATTTACCAGCAAGCTTGAACGTAACTCATCTAAAGGCAAACCTGCAAACACCCGAGTTTAAGCACGCTCTGATGACTTATATGGCAGCTGCTGGGCATATTCAACATAGAGAAATTCCACGCGATACCGTGATGATTGAGCGGATATTATCTGTCTATATGGCCTTTTTTGGGTTTTTATTCAAAACCACCCCATCGCCAGCAGCCCTTGATCTACAAGCTAGTAAATTAAAGTGTGTTCCCTCTGCAGACAATAACATAACACGAAAACGCGAGAATTTACAAAAAAAGATTGCTGATTCCTGGGATATTAAGACCGATGCATTCACTCAAGATCCAGAAAAACCTAGTCGTTACCCCTTCTATGATTCCTTAACAGAGGGCATTAATAAGCTCAAGCAGCAAAAAGAATTTCAGTTTATTGATGAGACGATGCCAGAATATATTGATGACATGGCCAATGCGCACCTCTTTTTTCGCTTTTGGGGATTGAATTCTGAGCATCATGTTGTTGCGACCGAAGGAATAAGCCCTACCATAAATGTGGCGGATATATATAATTACCACAAATGGCGACTGAGCATTAAACAATTACTCATTGTATTCGAAGCACTGCGGATTCCATTAACTCCTTTTTTTGCGGAGTATCATGAAATCTCCAAGTATGAAAAAGATTTCTTGCGGATTTGTTTGCGCGCATTTTTGCCTTTTCTAGTCATGTCGCTTTGTTTGACCTTAGGCTACTCGCTGTTGCTGCCATTCGCAGTCCATCAATTTTTAGAAATTTTATTATTTATTCCCACCCTCTATCTCTCAATTACCGCAGCTGGGGTATCCGTGGATCAAACCAAGAAATTTTATCAGGCCAGTATGGATTGGTGGTACGGTGATTTATATAATTCCCCAGGATACCAAGCCAACGCATATATCAAAAGTGCATTTGGTGATGACGACGAGCTTAGCCAACAAGTCGCTGCATTCTACGCCGCGGCTTTCAGAGAGTGTCGCAAGACTGAACAAAAATATGTCGCTTATCCAGGCGCGTTGTCCATCGCACAACAGCAACATCGTCAAGCCAATCAACAACTGCATGAAGAATTAAAAGCTGAATGGTATGCATTACATGATGAGCAGACAATAAGTGCAGACAGTATTCCTCAAACCGTGTTAGCAAGGCTTGAAAAACAACACAAACATCTCAAAGCAGATATTGCTACCTATAGCGACCACTACCTTAAGTGCAGTGCCGCTTCTAAATATTCTTTTTTTGATCATCAATCTAAAGAACCCAGGCTATTTGATAGCGTTGAGGAGGAACGTGACAATCAGAGAAGACCGCTGGGAGATAAGTTCGCTCAGGTTGCACAAGCTGAATTGCGCGCGGAAGCTTTGCAAAGGAAAATTAATCACTTTATGGCGAACAAGTCAAGGCTACAACCTGAATGGTTACGTGCAGCTGAGTTGTGTTAATC
>DAIOSQ010000139.1:0-4151 GCA_036752465.1 Legionellaceae bacterium
GGAGCGTGCTCATGGCTAGTTTTTCAATTAATCAACTCATGGCACGCACGCAACGACGTACCTTGGTGGCGGTGATTTTAGGCTGCGTATTCGTTACAGGCGCCTCTATTCTACTGATTTCGCACGATAAGCCACACAAAAAGAAAGAGACCGATTCAACCAATTTAACCGGTGTGGTGGATGCAAGCTTTAGTGAAGCAAACGCTGAAAGTGCTTTAACCGCGCAACAAGCGGAATTGGAAAGTTTAAAAGCGCAAATGGTGCAATTACGCGACGCGATGGAGAAAAACGATGCGGCACGTGAGAAGGACGCCGCAAGTCTTACCTCTATGGTAAGTAGCGCTGTCAAGGCTACCAACACACCGGTTCAAGTGGCGGATAATGCTTCAAACACACAACTCACCGATGCGGCATCCCCTTGGCAAACGGCGATGGTGCATCAAGCAAGAAATAGCTCTAACTTAGGAATGCAAACATTTTCACAACCTCGCGTGCATGCCGTTTCGTTTCATTACGGGCATCGACGAACAGGCTCAGATAATCATTTAAATCCAGATCATTATGTCCCCAGTGGTACGTTTGTACGTGCTGTTGTCTTAGGTGGAGCAGATGCCGATGCGTCGGTCAATGGACAGGCAAAAAACAATGGCGTGATGTTATTCAAACTCCTGCAACCAGGTACATTGCCAAATGGTCAACGTTCACACTTGCAAGGCTGCTTTGTTACCGCCAGTTCATATGGCGATATCTCGAGTGAACGCGCCTATGTGGTGTTGGATAAATTATCGTGTGCGCAAAAAGGTATGCCGATTATCGATAAAGCAGTAACCGGTTGGGCGTTTTTTGGTGGCAAGGTCGGGATCAAAGGCCAGCCCTTGATGCGTGATAACAAAGTGATGCAATGGGCGGGTATTAGTGGTGCCATGTCTGGTATTGCCTCAGCGGCTCAATATTCACAATCCGTGCAAAGCATCAGTGCGTTGGGGTCCGCCACCACCGTACCGTCAGGCAGTATTGCACCCTATGCCGCGTATGGAGGTGCTTCCAAAGCCGCTGAGGTGTTATCCAGTTATTACGTGAAACGTGCTGAGCAATACCATCCGGTCATTCAAGTCGGTTCCGGCAATTTGGTGACGATTGTGTTTAAAGATGGATTTTATTTAGAACCAGATGATGCGGTCATTGAACGTGGCAAGCATCGACAAGCCAATGTGCCGCTTGAAGCGGATGCCGAGGATAATCCTGACTTTACGGTTCCCCATGAAGTTTTAAGCCGAATTGATAAAACGTATGCACAATCAAATGGAGACGCGCAATGAAACATCTCTTCATGAAATTAAGTTTTATTGGTGTGGTAATGCTGAATAGTGCATGCGCACCGATTAACACCCAATTTAGTTGCAATGCAACGGCGGGAGACAGGTGTCTCAGTATCGAGGAAGTGAATGCTATGACGGAAGTGGATGAGGTAAAAAAACCTATTCATGTCAGGCGAATACCTGCGGGGCATGCGCGTTTAGCACACAACTCCACCCAAACGATTTGGATAGCACCGTGGACAGATGCAAAAGGCATCCGTCATACCAATGAAACGCTGTTTGCATCAACACAAGGAGTCCGTCATGTGGGCTGATATTGTCGATACAGGTCGAACTTGGTTACACCGATTTACGCATCGACTTGGCGAGGGCGGCCATATGATGCCTAGTTCACTTAAAAAAGAACGTTTGGCCCAAGCATCTATCAATTTGGATTTGCCGTCTATTGTGAGTTTATTACCGTATGAATCCGTGGATGAGGATTTATTATTCATTAATAAACGTTCCATGGGATTTGGACTGCATGTTATGCCTGCTGCAGGTGCTGATGAGGCGCTCGTTAAATCCATGGCAGAGCTCATTAAAAATAAACTGCCGGTCGGTGTTGATTGCACGGTGATGCTGCACAAACACCATTATGTGAGTAGCATGATTGAACATGGATTTGATCCCATGATGGACCAAGGCGGCATTTATCAACAATTGGCACAGATGAGTGAAAAGTACCATCTAGAAGCCGCCATTGAAGGTTATCCCAATGGACGTAATATTGCAGCGAAGTTGTCTGATTATCGCGTGTATTTATTTTTCTCACAGCAATTAGGGACTGACGCATCTCTTCATTTAAACAATCTTCGCAGTAACATTGAATCCGAACTGAACGTGGCAGGACTCGCACATGCCCGTCTTCTGCGTCATGATTTTCTAGTGTTGATGCGAACGCTGCTTTGCCCGCAATTAGAGAGTATGGATTGGCCAGATGTCGACCACGATGAAGCCTCTCCATTAAGTCATGCCATCCCATCTGGCAACAGCTTATTTTCAGCGCATGATTTGAGTGTTGATTGTGAAGGGAGTGATGCAGATGGACATCCCTTTAAAACGCGCATCATCAATTGTCATATTGAAAAATGGCCGGATGAATTAGCCCTATGGCAAACACCGGATTTATTCGCCAACCTATTGCGACCTGAGCATGGCATTCCTTGCTCGTTTTTAATAAGCCTCACCATTCGAGGGGTGAATCAAGATAAAATGATAGCTAGAGCCAAAAGTCGCGCGAAATCCTTAAACGCCAATGCCAACGCAATTCAACTCTTTTTAAACCCGAGTGCGCGCGATGAAGGGCAAGCCTGGAATTTCATTCATGAAGAAAGCAGTCGTGATAATTTAAGTCTGCTGCCGACGTTTTATAACCTTATGTTGTTCACAACTCCTGATAAAGAGCGCGAAGTGGTGGCAAAAGCCATTGGCAGTTATCGTCAATTGGGCTTTGAGTTGCAGCAATCGCGTGCGACGCAATGGGTGCGTTATTTGGCAAGCCTGCCTTTTTTCATGACTGAGGGATTTTTTAAGGATTTTGAAGCCTTAGGGCTCATCAAAACGATGACGCATTATAACATTGCAAATCTAATGCCGATTGTGGCTGACATGAAAGGTGCGCGTTCAGGTTTGTTGTTACCCACCCATCGTCACCAGCTCTTTTTTCTCGATACGTTTGATAACAAGAGCTTGCCGATTACCAATTTCAATTTTCTCACCGTCGGCTCCTCAGGTGCGGGTAAATCGATGTTCCAGCAGGCACAAATTTTAAGTGGGTTGGCACTGGGCGAAATCACGTATGTGATTGATTTGGGCCAGTCCTACAAACACCTTTGTGAGTTGGTAGGCGGTACTTACATTGATGTAGCCAATATTACGTTGAATCCATTTACACTGTTTGATTTCGATGGAAAAACGGAACTGAAAGCGGGTGACGGGCGGTTGGATGAGGTGGCCGATAACATTCAAATCCGCGATTTGCTCGCCATCATGGCAAGTCCGCATGTGCCGGTGTGTGACGTGCAAAAATCTTATTTGCTGGATGCAGCCACCACGTGTTGGCAAGAAAAAGGCAGAAGCGCCTGCATGGATGATGTGTTAGACGCCTTGCGCGCACGTCTTGCAACCCATGAGTCACAAGATGATGCACGGCTGAATGATTTAGTCATTTTACTCAAGAAATACGGACGTGATGGCTTGTATGGCCACCTTTTTAATGGCGCGACACCTTTCGTGAACCAATCGAAGCTCGTGGTGTTTGAAATGGGTGGGTTTCAAAACAACCCTGATTTATTGACGATTGTGATGTTCGTGATGATTGTCATCATCCAAGGCCAGTTTTATCAAACGGATAGACGGCTTAAAAAGCGTTGCATCATTGATGAAGCCTGGCGATTTTTAACCGAAGGCAGTAATCCTATTGCCGCGAATTTTATCGAGCAAGGTTTTCGAACGGCACGTAAACACAATGGCGGCTTTGGTGTGATTACGCAATACCTGTTGGACACGGAAAAGACCATTCAAGGGCAAGCGATTGCGGCCAGTAGTGACATTAAAATCATCATGCGTCAGGGTAATTTTAAAGACTATGTTGCCGCCTATCCCAATCGGTTTAATGCGTTTCAACAAAAGATGATTGACTCGTTTGGGGATGTAGTGGGCGCGGGTTTTTCCAATTTGATGATTGAAGCAGGAAATACGTATAGCTTTCATCGTTATTTTGCCGATCCGTACACACGTCTTTTGTTTTCATCCAGTGGTGAAGAATTTGGGGCGATTGAAGCCAAAATG
>DAIOSQ010000140.1:0-4145 GCA_036752465.1 Legionellaceae bacterium
GTTATAAAGCACCGCTGCTTGAAATCGAGAAATATACGCAAGCTCATCGCGAATTCTTGGATTACTATTATAAACAGGGGCTGTTGTTGCTCTCTGGGCCACTTAAGCCAAGAACAGGTGGGGTAATTATTGCGCTCACTAAAGATCGGCATTATTTAGAAACAATTTTACAAAAAGATCCGTTTCATTTGGCAGAAATAGCGGATTATCAATTGCTAGAATTTACGCCAAATAAACATCGAACCGAGCTTCAAGACGTTATTTTGCAAACGGAAGGGTCCCTATGTTGATTTTTGAGCTCTCTAAACTTGGGCGCTCGGCGCATGCGCAGATGATCGGGTTGAACGCCATGCAATCTGCCATACCGCAGGCCTTTAGGCGTAGCAAGCCGCCGCGATTGCCCGCTTGCTCTGAATTGCAAGTTGTGCGTCACTACACGCAACTGTCTAAAAAAAATTTCGCCATTGACACGCATTTCTATCCGCTGGGCTCTTGTAGCATGAAATACAATCCTAGGGGGGTCCATCGTGCAGCCTCACTACCCGGTTTTTTACAGCGCCATCCCCTGACCGGTGTTGAGCAAAGCCAAGGACTGCTAGAGATTTTCTTCCAATTACAACAATATCTTGCTGCAATGACTGGGCTGCCCGGCGTGGTGTTGACCCCTATGGCCGGCTCTCAAGGCGAGTTCGCCGGTGTTGCCATGATCAAAGCGTATCATCAGGCGAATGGTGACTTCATGCGGGATGAAATGTTAATCCCGGATGCTGCACATGGTACCAATCCTGCATCCGCCAGTATGTGTGGTTTTAAAATCATCGAAATACCAACCGCGGCTGATGGTGATATGGATATTGCTGCCTTGCAGCGAAAAGTTGGCCCAAGAACAGCTGGTATTATGCTGACCAATCCATCGACGCTGGGCTTGTTCATGCGCCATATAAAGCAGGTGGCGGAAATTGTACATCAAGCCGGGGGGCTATTGTATTATGACGGTGCAAACTTCAATGCCATTCTTGGTAAAGTTCGTCCAGGGGACATGGGCTTTGATGTGATGCATCTTAATTTACACAAAACGTTTGCTACCCCACATGGTGGTGGTGGTCCAGGTGCTGGTCCTATTGCTGTAAGTAAACGTTTGTTGCCATTTATGCCAATACCGTTTGTAGTTAAACAGCAGGATGGTGGGTACCAATGGTCGGAAAGTAAGGATTATCCGCAAAGTATTGGTCGTTTGTCCTGCTTTATGGGCAATGCGGGTATTTTACTGCGCGCTTATTTTTATATTCGGATACTCGGCAAACTGGGGTTGGTTCGGGTAGCTGAATATGCAACACTCAATGCCAATTATCTCTTACATGCTCTGCAAAAGGCTGGTTTTCATGCCGCGTACCCGAATAGACTGGCCAGCCACGAGTTCGTCATATCTTTACAAGCGGAAAAAAAACAATATCAAGTCACTGCTATGGACTTTGCCAAGCGACTTTTGGATTACGGCGTGCATGCCCCCACCGCGTACTTTCCGCTGCTGATTCCAGAGTGTTTTCTCATTGAACCCACTGAAACTGAAAGCAAAGAGGCGCTCGATCAGTTTGTTGCTGCAATGACAGCTATTCGCCATGAGGCGGTTACTGAGCCTGCGGTGCTGCTAGCAGCACCGCATACCCTGCCGGTTAAGCGACTAGATGATGTGAAGGCTGCCAGGGAGTTAGATCTTAATTATTTCTTAAAGGCTATCTGAACTCTAGTTGCTATTTCGCATATTGCCAATTCGCACGAGATCAATACTTAAGGCCTTAAAGTAATCGTAGGTCATAAAAAAATTACCCTGGTTCCCTACTTCCCGACCCCAAGAATTACGTAACGTTAGTAAGCCACGATGTTGCATACCGTCTTCATCGGTGGCAATGGCATCGTCATCGTAGCCGGTGATAATCATTTCGTGACCAGCCCATTGACCCCATTGTGATAAGTCCCAAATGGCACGCTCTGCCAAATATTCAGTACGTCCTATCAATGCCCAGGTGTCATGATCGCTATGGTAGGTCGCTTCTAGTCCCACCCAATTATCCAATGGTACCAGCACACCAATTAAAACGCGATCTCGTTGATACAAGGCGGTTTTCACATCAGTAAGAATATTGTCCATGGACACCATATTTAGTATTTTCTGATCGTACTGGAATATTTTAGAATGATAGAAGTCTTCGTCGGCCTTGAATTCAAGGTTGCTGCCGACACTGGCTTGATGATAATCGACCAAATTCATTTCATTCTCTGCGGCCACATCATCTTGTAGCGGATACTCACTGAGCCCGCCGCATTGGACTATTTTTTCCTGTGCTTTGCTGACAATACCGTATTCAGCAAAACGTGATAAAGCTGTATCAGCATCGGTGCCATCCCAACCGCTGGGGCGAGAATTAGAATTGTTGGCTATATGATTGCCTAACGCCAGCATACACAGCTGGCTGATATAATCACCCTCGCCAATTAAGGCATCAAATGCAGCGGTCACTGCGAAGGTCACACAGGTGCCATGAAATCCTTGATCCAACACCGGCACATGATTCATGCCCAATTGGACATGTGCTGGCAACCGAGAAGATTTAATTGCGAGCTGTGGTTTGCCCTGTTGTTTAAGCTGCGTTGTGATGGCTTGCTTGAAGTTCTTCTTTGCCTGCTTAGTCAGAGATATTTGCAGAAATTTAAGCTTTTTAGTGGTTGCTTTGTTAACCAAATCATGTTCTATGGTGCCTTTAACAGTTATCAATGGCATGGCCAGAACCTGTCCTGTTAGCAGTAACCCCAAAAAGACTTGCAATAACTTCATACCCATCTCTAGTTGTATGTTGGATTGGAAATGATACATCAAGATTATTTGGTTAGCAAATGTATCGAGAAATTCCCGCAGGTCAACGCTACGGACTTTTTTATGCTCTAAAAAGCTTTGCTAGTGAAAAAAAATAAGTTATAAAACGGTATGGTGATGCGATAATCAATTGGCGACCTATTCCGCGTGTTGCTTATTTTTTTCAAGGAGCGAAAAGATGAGTAGTAAGATATTCTCACAACGATTTAATCGAGAACTAGAAATAGCATTGCCCAGCCTCCCAGATGATTTAAATGAAAAAACACGGGCCATTGCCAAGGTATTTGGCGTGTCACGACATCTTGCTAACGCGATGATTTTTGGTCATATGCTGCCTGGTGATAAAGAGTTGCACCAAATTGCCGAAACATTGGATGTATGCCCGCTATGGCTCAGCGGTAAAACAGATCGAAAAAAAACTTACATGGCCAAAAGCCAGGTCGAATAAACGAAATTATGCTGTCATTATGCAAGATGGCTCGGTTTGTTGTAAATTAATTTTTGTGATGGTCAAATTGCCAAAGTAAGCGCAACAAAGCAAGAGATGTAGGTGAGATACGAATATACCCAGGTATCTTTGAGCAGAATGGTATATACTGTGCTAAACGTTTTATACACATATATATAGGTAGTCAGTTTATTATGGAATGCCTCAGTTATTGTATTGCTAACAGGATCGATTTAACTAGGCTTGATAATCACTACAAAACAACCATAGCTGGTTATGTTTCGGTGAAATATCGTGATTTGATAAAATTATCGCCTTGTAACAGCAGTCAAATCTTAGTTTTTGTTTTTAAAAATGGTACGGTAGTGTCCTGGGGGCTGAAAAGATATCAAGTTTATCCCTATCTTAATACTATAAAATTATTTGCTGATAAGCCAATAGCGCTAAAAGTTCGTGATAAGTTTACGTATCGACTGAGTGATAAAACCACCATCAAGCCTCACGATTATTTTGATGTGGATTGTTTAAGTATCGACTCTGATTTAGGCAATGATGAGTTGAAACTAAGTTTGTCTTATGGGTTTTCACAATCCGTCAAATTACAATATTTTGAAACGGTGCTAGAGTCTTTGATAGAAAAATATACGCCTATCATACGCTCGTTGTCGGAAAAAAAAGGCACGCGGATCAAGCACCATGAAGTCAGAGAGGTAATAGGGGATATTTTAGTTGCTAAAAGTGAGATGAATCTTATCAGTAATTTTTTATTTCACCCTAAATATTTTTGGCAACACCCAACACTCGAAGAAAACTATATCATGTTGG
>DAIOSQ010000141.1:0-4125 GCA_036752465.1 Legionellaceae bacterium
GATAATTTTTCTTTAAATAGCTTACTTGTTTGGCAACAACGTCATCGATATGATTTCCCTTTACACCTTTCAACCCACTACTGGCTTGCACTAACCTGGCTAGATGATCTTTTGCTCTCGCAATGGAACGTTCTGCGTTTAACTCCTCCTGAGCAAGATCCGTATATTGTGCTACATCCCTGATAACTCTTGTGTTAAAACGCTCTAATTCTTTACTCGCCTTTTCTGCGTTGTCTATCGACTTTGATAAGTCCGTCAATCTTGCTTGTGCACGCCCAACCAATGTTACCGGTGCCACCTCAGATGGTTGTGATGTTTTAACCAACCGCTTTGCTCTGGCTAATGGCTGCTTCAGTTCACCTACACGGCTCGCTACTAACTGCTGCACCTGAGGTGCTTGTAGTGCTTGCGCTGCTTTTATATGATTTTTTAATGCACTTCGTGCTGTTTCAACTGCTTGGAGAACCTCCCTCTCACGTTGCTCTCGTGCAGCAAGCTCAATGAATGGCGTTATCATATCAATAGCTGCGTTTTGAAGCGGAATATTTGCTGCAGCTGCAAGGCTTTCTACCAGCGCAGACACCTGTGATAAGGAAGCCGATCCCACTGCGGTGATTGCTTCATTAAGCCTTATTTCGCTTGTTTGCATGTATTCTAGATATGTTGTTAATTCTACACGCTTTTGTGCCACTATTCCTTGAGAATCGTCTTTATTCTCTAACGATTGGATTGCTCGTTGAATCTTTTCGATTTCCTCGCCAACTTGTGCTAGCTTAAGATCAGCATTGCTTAGTGCTGTAGCTAATGCTGCCAAAGGTTGTGTCGACAAAACAATTGGTTGTAACTGTTGTATCCGATTTTCAAAATCATCAGCTTTTATCTCATCAAACTCACCCAAATTAACCGCATTTAAAGCATGATTTATCGTATCTGCTGCAGCCAACAAAGCTACTTTTTGCTGGCTATATAACTGACCTGCTAACCCTTGCAATCGACGGTCATAATGATTAGGAAGAGGTGCATCACTGACATGCTGCATATAGGCAGAGACGCGGGTTTTAAACGCTTGCAATCTCGCAGCAGCCTGCGCATACCTATTTATCCCATCCACCGCTCCGCTTACAATGCCATGAATGCCAAAGAAGAAATTTGTTTCATTTTGGGTATCGAAAAAAGGATTCATCAAGTTCCACAATTTCGCTTGTTCCTCTTTTTGTTGAGCTATCGACTTTAATTTAAGCTCCAATGCTTTTCTTTGCTCTCGTAACAACAGCCATAGCTGCATATTATCTTTGGTTTTTAGATTGATGTAGGTCTGTAAGGCCTTTAGTATAACTTCAGCCTTGTCGAATTTCGTTCCATTGCCTGGTGTATAATTATCAATTTTACCTCTTGTTGTATAATGATCGAGATGTGATGCTAATATTGCTTGTAGACGCGTGTTTCTAGCGTTGCATCGGTCGATAAAGCCAGACAAATCGGCAAGGTCTTGCTGATTTTCTATTGCATTTGAATCCCCAGTTGCAAGCATTCCTAATTGGTAAAGACTAGTTTCTGGGGTGACCTCACGACTTCTAACATTAAGTTCAATGCCCTCTTCAGGATAATCGTCATCTCCCATACTCAATTGTACAAGCTTGCTGGTGGCCTCAATACTTTCACGATTTATTCTTATGGTGTCTTGTACAGTGGCTGAGAGAAGTGGTTTAAGTTGTGCCTCGGTAAGGGCTTCTGGGTTGCTATGGACTTGCTTAATTTCTTTTAATTTCTGCAAGAATTTGCTGTATGGAATATTTTGTTTATTCTCACGTAAGCAACTCAATGCTAGGTGTATATACAAATCTCGGGATTTGGATAATAGGTCTTGTGATGCATTTGAACCGCTTACGGCTTGGCTGCTTAGAATCGCTGGAGCAGATTCCTCAAGATGTCTATCTTTCCAGTATGAGTCATAGCTCTTATCAAATTCGGGGGCATCAATAGAAACCGCCCCAGGGTAAACACCTTTTGCAAACAGTCTTTCGTAAAATGCATCAGTAAAACCATCATTACGAGTTGTGATTGAATACATTTTATATACAGGTAAAAATTGGGAGGAATAATGCGCATCATACTCATCTAAAAATTGTGCTTGTTGAAGCTCCTCTAGAATCTCAGCGACTTTATTAGGTTGATTCAAATTGGCATACACTGTGATTGGCATGTTTTCCCCTATGCACCAAAACAAAAAAGATTATTATTTAACCTATCAAATCAAATTTATAGCATAAAATCTCTTTTTTTTCAAGGTCACAGGCTTAGCCCTGGCGTTTTGCTGTACAAACCATACCCGCCAAGCGGCTTGATTGGCACACATAGGGGCCACAACTATTGCCCAGCCTTGTTTTGGCAATGGAAGGCAGGTATTCTTCCACGTATTCAGGTGAAATATGTGCAGAGAAAACAATTTTGACCGGCTTGCAGAATGGCCAAGCCTAAACTTGACGACCGCGTTTGCTAGGAGTTGCTAGATGCTTGCCATGATTAAATGTATGCATGTACTGTGCGGCTTAGCATTTTTTGGGATCACGCTTGCTGCCTTTTTTTATATCAGCCGCAGCATCAAAAGCCATGATCGTGCTGCCATTGCTGGCGCTTTAAAGGCGAGCTACTATGGGGATGCCCTCATTTTTTGCTGCATTGTGTCACAAAGCGCCAGCTCCGTTGCCCTCGTCTCAGCCAATCATTTAAGTGTTAAGGTACCCTGGATTTTTGTGGCGTACCATGCGTTTGGCCTAGTTGTGCTGTTATGGCTGGGTACGCTGCTGCTTAAACTCTGTTATTTAGCCAAAGAGCGTATCGCCGCTGGCGCGCTCAAAACATTCTATGCGCTGCATATCGGTTTGATAATGGTTTTTATGCTGATCATTCGCGATGCGGTCACGCAAAGCACAGGCTTGGAGTTTCTGTTGCGATCGTAACCAAACGCTATCATTGAGGAATCTGTTACATTGAGGGATATGATCGAGCCAGAAGAAGCAAAACCATTGTTTAATGTCGTAGTGGCTCAATGCCTTGTGATAACACTATGTTTAGCAATTTAAGGGATGCACCATGAGGGTGTCGTTTCCCAAGCTCCCATTGCTTCACTGTCGATATGCTTACGTTTAAAAGTTTAGCAAATAGCGTTTGGCTAACTTTATTTTTAATTCTAACTCGCTTTATATCATCAGCGCTTAGCACCATTACTGGAGGCAAACACAGTTCGTCATATTGCCTCATTGTTTTTCCATCCATAATACCAGAATCATATAATCCACTGGCAGTTTGATGAATTGCCTCAAGTGGTGATAACTCTTTAAAATTATTTTTTGCCATGATTAACTACCTCAAATAATTCTTTATTAGAACATGCTAACTCAATTTGAGCATTACTCATGCCCATCAAATCTTTTGCCAACTGTTTAAAAGCCTTTAATGTTATTGTATCAATATTTTCTAACTCGCTTTTAGCAAAACCATAAATAAAAAAAGCTTTTTCATCAATTTTGAAGGCAATTATTGTTCTATATCCCTTGCTTTTACCTTGACCCTGCCGAGCGACGCGTTTTTTATGCAGAAAACTACCCAAATCACCATCAGTACTTCCATGACAAAGCTCGTCGGTAGCTTTTCTCAGGCTACTAGTCTCTATTTTATGAGCCTCAGCCCATTTGCAAAAATATTTGGTTTTAAAAATTCTCAACACAGCATCTCAGTTGCAACTGTAATACACAGTGTACTATTTATCAAGGAAACCGTCTATTCATGTTTTTTTACAGTGCCTTTTGTTTCAAATGATGCAGCATAAAGAACGTGAGAAAATAGAATCGCAATTATGGCACCTATCGAACAAACCCTTTGATTGCCCAAATGATGCGCAAAAAGCTGCTATTGATGTGATGAATACATGTCGTTATCACCTGATCTCAGAACAATCAATTACCTCCAAAAACCACCATGCAGGTCTAGGTCGTCCCAAAAAAGGTATGGAGCCATTACAAACCGAGTATTTTGTGCAAGCTTATGTCATTGAAAACACAGTTGCCATTGCGGCTCGTTTAGATGAAAAATCGTGCTATGTGCTTGGCACAAATGTCGATGAAT
>DAIOSQ010000142.1:0-4064 GCA_036752465.1 Legionellaceae bacterium
TCGCCAACCAAATTTCGCAGTCAAATAGGCCAAAGGAGTATGTGCCATCGTGCCCCCAAAAAAGGCCATCGTCACCAAACAGCCGATAACAAAAGCTTGCTGCCGTGACGGGAACCACCTAGTCACCAAGACCACACAAGCCAAAAAGCAAAATGCATTACCGATGCCAGATAAAAAGTGACAGAAACAAGCCCAGGCGATTGTGTGTGCAGCAGCAAATGCGAAGGTACTCAGGACACACAGCAACATCGCCCATAAAACAATGCGGCGGGTGGAATAGCGATCTAAAATCACCCCCGCAGGTAGTAAGAATAATATATTAGCCCAAAGATACGTACTGGAAATCCAACTGATGGTGGCTTCATTGACATGAAAATCCGCACGCAATGATTGATTAATCACATCAAACAAATTAAGCTGAAAAAACTCATAGAAAAAAAAGAAGCCTGCTGACAAACAAACCAACCAACTTTTGGTGTGAGAAGCAAACGGCACACACTGAGCCTGTGTTGTGGTTAAATGAGACAAATCCTCTCCTTCAGCTGTCAAAATGAACAAGGCACAAACTAGAGATCGTTGCGGCGCGGAGTATAACAAAAAAAAATCAAGAATGATATGGTATTTTTTTTCTACACATACGAGACAAGGAATTCACGATGAGACGTAATTGGTATATAGCTTTTGGTGCTGTTTTAGCAGTGATTCTGGCCCGACTGAGTGCTTGGAATCATGCAAGATGGTTTTTATTTCTGATACCGCCGATTGTGATCCTGGGAATTTTCGACTACTGCCAAAAAAAGCATACACTGCTGCGTAATTTTCCTGTCGTAGGTCGAATGCGCTATATCCTAGAGTTTATCCGACCGGAAATCCAGCAGTATTTTGTGGCCGATAACCTCAGTGAGCGACCATTCAATCGCGAAACACGTTCGCTGGTTTATCAACGAGCAAAACATGCGCGTGACACGATACCTTATGGTACAGAAAGAGACATATCCGCCATTGGTTATACCTGGTTATTGCATTCGCTTCATCCGACACATCACTCCGATGTCGAACCGCGCATTATGATTGGCGGCGATGATTGCACACAACCGTATAGTTCTTCGCGTTTGAATATCTCATCCATGAGTTTTGGTTCCTTATCAGCCAAAGCCCTCAAGGCGCTGAATATGGGCGCAAAAGCGGGTGGTTTTGCGCACAGCACAGGTGAAGGCGGCATCAGTCCATATCATCTGCAAGGCGGTGATTTGGTGTTTCAAATAGGCACAGCTTATTTTGGCTGTCGTGACGATAATGGTCATTTTGACCCACAACTTTTTCAAATAGAAGCCACCCGTCCTGAAGTCAAAATGATTGAAGTCAAATTGTCCCAGGGCGCCAAACCTTCACATGGCGGCATCCTGCCAGCCAGTAAAGTCACCCCAGAAATCGCACAAATTCGTAAAATAAAAATGGGGACCGACGTTATGTCACCCGCGGCACATACCGCATTTAAGACCCCCATAGGGCTATTAGAATTCATCAAAACTCTGCGCAACTTATCCGGAGGCAAGCCGGTTGGGTTTAAGTTGTGTCTAGGCCGTAAAGAACAATTTTTTAGTATTTGTAAGGCGATGCTGGAGAGTGGAATTTTACCTGACTTCATTGTTATCGATGGTGCTGAAGGAGGCACCGGGGCTGCGCCAGTTGAGTTTGCCGATAACGTCGGCGAACCGCTAGACCGCGGATTAACTTTTGTGCACAATGCCCTGGTTGGCATAAATGTGAGAAAAAAAATTCGCATTGTTTGCAGTGGTAAGATCACCTCGGGATATGACATGGTCATGCGGATTGCCATGGGCGCGGATATCTGCAACGCGGCCCGCAGCATGATGTTGGCATTGGGGTGCTTGCAGTCAAAGCAGTGCAATGCCAATACTTGCCCTACCGGAGTGGCGACACAAGACAAACGCTTGCAACGCGGCTTGGTCCCTGAGGATAAAGCCATTCGAGTTGAACAGTATCATGCCAATACCATCAAGAGCTTTTTGGAATTGGTCGGTGCCATTGGGGTCAACAATCCAAGTCACTTGAAACCAAGTTATATTATGCGTAGATTGAGTGACAGTGTCTGTAAACCCTTATCTGAAATCTATACTTACCTCCAACCAGGACAATTGTTGACTGAAGACATTCCTGATGAGTATAAACATCATTGGGAAGCTGCAAGCAGCGTGCATTTTTGAAAAACGGAGCCAGGCACATGCTTTATCCAGTACCGAAGGAATGGTCTAAAAAAGCACATATTACCGCCCAAAACCACCAGTCGCTATACCAGCAATCCATTGACGAGCCCGCTAAATTTTGGGCTACACAAGCGCAGCATTACCTGGAGTGGTTTAAACCGTGGACCGAGGTAGTTCACGGTGACTTCCAAAGCGGGCAAATTGCTTGGTTTCGCGGTGGCATATTGAATGCCTGTTACAACTGCATCGATACGCATTTGCCGCGGCTTAAACAAAAAACCGCCTTGATTTGGGAGGGCAACGCCCCTACCGAAACAAAACAGTATACCTATGAACAACTGCACCAGGCAGTTAATCAATTTGCCAATGGCTTAAAAAGATTGCAGATTCAGAAAGGCGATCGAGTGGCCATCTATTTGCCGATGATTCCAGAAATGATCTTTGCCATACTTGCTTGCGCGCGCATAGGTGCAATTCATTCGGTTATTTTTGCAGGCTTTTCTGCAGAAGCCTTAAAGACCCGCATAAACGATGCCAATTGCCGCTTACTGATCACGGCAGATGAAGGCTTGCGCGGAAGCAAGATAATTCCCTTAAAACGCAACGCCGATGAGGCAATAGAACAATGCCCCAGCATTGAAAAAATGGTAGTGGTGCAACGTACTGGCAACGCCGTGCCATGGCAGGCAGAGCGCGACGTTTGGTATCACGAACTCACCAAACACGCGTCCCAAGACTGTCCTGCTGAATGGATGGCAGCGGACGACCCATTATTTATTTTGTACACATCGGGTTCTACCGGCAAACCCAAAGGGGTGGTGCATAATACTGCGCCCTACCTAGTATATGCAGCGATTACTTATGACTGGGTATTTGATTATCATGATCAGGATATTCATTTTTGCACGGCGGATATTGGCTGGATTACCGGTCACTCCTACATCGTGTATGGCCCATTGGTCAATGGCGCCACTACAGTTTTGTTTGAGGGCGTGCCGAATTACCCAACACATGCGCGCTTATGGCAAATTGTTGATAGACATCGTGTCAACACTTTATACACATCGCCAACTACAATTCGTGCCCTGCGCCATGAGGGTGACCAATGGGTAACGCAAACTAGCCGACAAACGCTGACTTTATTGGGGTCAGTAGGGGAACCTATCAGTCCAGATGTCTGGCAATGGTATTACCAAGTCGTTGGGGAACAGCGCTGTCCAATTGTGAATACCTGGTGGCAAACGGAAACGGGAGGCATTCTATTAAGTGCCTTGCCAGGTGCAACTCCGCTGTTACCAGGCGCCGTGGGTGGTCCTTTTTTTGGCATTAGCGTCGCTATAATCGATGAGCAAGGCCAGCAAATAGTGTCCCCGAATCAGCAAGGAAGACTGGTCATCAATCAGCCGTGGCCAGGAATGATGCATACCATCTACCGTGATCAAGCTCGTTTCCAAGAAACGTACTTCAAAACCATTCCCGGACATTATTTCACAGGTGATCAAGCCTTTCTGACCCATGACGGTCAACTTTGGATAACTGGAAGGAATGATGATGTCATCAACGTATCTGGCCATCGCTTAAGTTCGGAAGAATTAGAAAGCGCTTTCCTAGCGCATCCGTTTGTTTCTGAGGCCGCAGCAGTTGGGATACCACATGCCATCAAGGGGGAAGCCATTGTGGCTTTTGTGGTACTCAAATCTGGCCGCATCAAATGTGCATCTAGTGCGGACACATTGCTGCAGCATATCCGTACAAAAATTGGCCCATTGGCAGCCCCTGACCACATTCATGCGGTCAGTGCGCTGCCTAAAACTCGCTCAGGTAAAATTTTGCGAC
>DAIOSQ010000143.1:0-3911 GCA_036752465.1 Legionellaceae bacterium
CCAGGCATTGACCATCCAAAAGTCATGACATACGTTGATGTGTTGAGCAAGCGTCGCGTGCCAGGTGCCAAAGTTGCGGTGATAGGTGCCGGGGGTATAGGGTTTGATGTGGCTGAATGGCTTACGCACGATGATACAGCTGCGCCAAATTCTTTTTATACTGAATGGGGTATCGATCTTGCAGTACAACATCGCGGCGGTTTACAACCACCTGTGCCGGTGCACAGTCAGCGTGAAGTATACTTGCTGCAACGCAAACAAGAAAAAATGGGCAAGCGCCTTGGCAAAACTACCGGTTGGATTCATCGGTTGCAATTAAAACACAAAGCGGTGCATATGCTTGCTGGCGTTGAATATCTTGGCATAGATGACGACGGCTTACACTTGCTGATTGCTGGCAAAAAACAACAGTTAGTGGTTGACTCAATTATTATTTGTGCTGGACAATTAGAACGCAATGAAATGGTTGAACCCCTGCAGCACAAAGGGTGTCGGGTGCATATGATTGGCGGTGCTTATAAAGCCCTTGAGCTAGACGCACGCCATGCGATTGCGCAAGCATGTCATCTGGCTGCGCTGCTTTAGCGCAGGATCATGTACAGCGATGAGATTCGCGCGCAGCCTAGCATACAGGGTCATTTTAATGAATATAATAAAAACCCATTGACTAATTCAAACGCTTTGTTACCATTCAAACTCCAATAATAAAATCTGAGAACGTGTTATGAAATTAAAATCGCTATTAGTTGCTTTAGGGTTAGGGCTTTGTTCGATCGGGTTTGCTAGCAATCAAACGATTCAGTATCACCCGCAAGCCGCTGTCGATAAAAAAACGGCTGCTGCCGGTATGACGTATCCGAATTACTGCGAAATCGAAATACTTAACCGCAGTTATTCGGACGTGACGGTGTTTGGTATTTTTGACGATGGTGTCAGCATGGATCCATTCAATGTGTATTCTTTTGGCGCGCCTCGTTACATCAGTTTGTACTACTACGGTTATTGTCATGCGGGTATGGATTTATCGGTGTATACATTTGATGGCGACTATGTTTATTCAGGATATACCCGTGTCGGTACAACCGTGCGTATCGTCCCATATCTCAAGACGCAACTGAAAGCAGAATTGGTTGCCAAGTCGTAAAAAAAGCCTATGATATAATCCATCTACCTGGGGAGGTTGGTTATTTTGGCCATGACACCTGTGCGCATGGGTGTCTGGCACAGGTAGTTGCTCGCAGGATCGCTTTAAACTAAGGATGACGCATGTATGATACCACCATGTCAATTGACGGCTTTGACAACGAAGTTTGGCAAGCGATCGAAGAAGAATCTCATCGTCAAGAGCAACATCTCGAGCTAATTGCCTCAGAAAATTATGCCAGTCCACGGGTATTGGCTGCGCAAGGGTCTATTCTGACCAATAAATACGCAGAAGGTTATCCTGGTAAACGTTACTATGGTGGCTGCGAATTTGTTGATAAAGTTGAAGAATTGGCCATTTCCCGTGCTAAACAATTGTTTGCTGCCGATTATGCCAATGTCCAGCCGCATTCTGGTTCCCAGGCGAATAGTGCGGTCATGCTCGCATTGCTCGAGCCGGGAGATTTGATCCTGGGTATGTCTTTGTCACATGGTGGTCATTTGACCCATGGTGCAACTGTTAACTTTTCTGGCAAGCTGTATCGGGGCATACACTATGGCGTTGATGCCAAAGGTTTAATCGATTACGATGCGGTAGCCGCACTGGCTAAAGAGCATCGTCCTCGGCTAATTATTGCGGGGTTTTCGGCATATTCACAGGTGATAGATTGGAAAAAGTTTAGGCAAATAGCGGACGAAGTTGGCGCTTTGTATCTGGCTGATATGGCACATGTTGCTGGCTTGGTTGCTGCAGGTTTGTATCCATCACCGCTGCCTTTTGCGGATGTGGTAACCACCACCACGCACAAAACCTTGCGTGGTCCAAGAGGTGGTATGATTTTAGCCCGTGCCAATGAAGTGCTGGAAAAAAAATTAAATGGTGCTGTTTTACCTGGAACGCAGGGAGGGCCATTGATGCATGTTATTGCGGCAAAGGCGGTAGCTTTCGCTGAGGCGCTACAGCCTGAGTTTAAACAATATCAAAGACAAGTGTTGGCCAATGCTAAGACCATGGCCAGTACATTGCAATCTAGAGGGCATCGGATTGTCTCACAGGGCACTGAAAATCATTTGCTATTGCTGGATTTGATCGACAAAAATATCACCGGCAAAGATGCTGATGCTGCTTTAAGCAAGGCTAATATTACCGTAAACAAAAACACGGTGCCAAATGATCCGCGCTCTGCTTTTGTCACCAGTGGGTTGCGTTTAGGTACTCCGGCGATCACTACGCGTGGTTTTGCCGAACAAGAGACGGTAAAGGTGGCAAATTTTATTGCAGATATTTTGCAAGACATCCAGGACGAAGCGGTTATTCACGAGGTCAAGCAAGCGGTCTTGCAATTGTGTCACGAATTTCCTGTATATGGTTAATTATGTATTGTCCATTTTGTCATGCTGAGGATACGAAAGTCATTGATTCTCGTTTGGTGCTGGAGGGTGAGCAAGTTCGTCGCAGAAGGCAATGTGCCGAATGCAACGAACGTTTTACTACCTTTGAAATAGCAGAATTAATCATGCCATTTGTGGTAAAACGCGATGGCCGCAGAGAAGCCTTTTGTGTGGAAAATTTACGTGCGGGTATGTTGCGCGCGCTGGAGAAAAGACCGGTCAGTCGGGATGCGCTGGAAACAGCGATTATTGCCATTATGCAAAAAATCAGACAGCTGGGCGAACGAGAGCTTGATTCACAAACCATTGGTGAGTGGGTGATGGAGCAATTGTATCGTCTAGATCATGTGGCTTATGTGCGGTTTGCTTCGGTATACAAACGCTTCAAAGATATCAGCGAGTTCAGGCAGACTATTGATGAAATGAATCATGATGCCTGACGACGTACATGGCAAGATTTTGGTTACGAGCGCAAGTCGTTACACATAAGATAAATACAACAGGACTTACGTAAAACCCCGAGTTTTACGTGAGTCCTGTACAATATCCTGGGGTAAAGCAAGTGGTAAAAGAAACTATCAAAGGCAAGCGGCGTGCTAGAAAATTGGTGTTACAAGCATTGTATCAATGGCTCATGGCTCAGACCGATCTGTGCGAACTAGAATCGCAATTTTGTTCTGGAGATACTCTGGAAAAAATTGATGCTGATTATTTTCATCGTTTGTTGTATGGGGTGGTAGAACAGTTACCGGCGATTGAAGCAGCATTCTTGCCTTTTTTGGACCGAGCTATTCATGAATTGAATCCAATTGAATTAAGCGTATTGCGTTTGAGTACCTTTGAATTACTTTATTGCCCGGAGTTGCCTTATCGAGTTGTCTTAGATGAGGCCGTTAGTTTAGCTAAATCCTTTGGCTCACAAGATGGCTATCGTTATGTCAATGGGGTATTAAATAATTTGACCAAAATTGTCAGAGCAATCGAAGTCAAGCTTGATCATGGATGAGTTTCAGTTAATCCGCACGTATTTTGCTAAACTCTCTGCGCCACGTGCAGATATTGTGATCGGCATCGGTGATGATGCTGCCTGTGTCCGAGTCCCTGATGGTCATCAATTGCTTGTCAGTGTGGATACTTTGGTGAGTGGTGTCCATTTTTTGCCGGAGTGGT
This sequence comes from Legionellaceae bacterium, assembly GCA_036752465.1. Lineage (GTDB taxonomy): Bacteria > Pseudomonadota > Gammaproteobacteria > Legionellales > Legionellaceae > DAIOSQ01. Next base: position 3,706 of record DAIOSQ010000143.1, read on the forward strand.
CAGCCTATGATATTGCCAGCAAAGCTTGTCGGGTCAATATTAGCGATATGGCGGCTATGGCGGCCATGCCCCGTTGGCTGACCCTGTCCTTGACTATGCCCACCCCAGATGAGACTTGGCTGCAACAATTTGCTGCTGGGTTAAAAGATTCGTTAGAGGCTTATGATGTGATGCTGATCGGCGGTGATACCACACGTGGTCCACTG
>DAIOSQ010000144.1:0-3876 GCA_036752465.1 Legionellaceae bacterium
AATTAACCATCTCAACAGTAAACTCTTTATTGATTTATTATCGCCATTAAAACGCGCTGTGGCGCGCAAGAAATTAGAAAAATTTAAACGCATGCAAGATAGAAAACCATGAGCACTGCCTTAAACATTGTATTCGCAGGGACGCCAGAATTTGGCATACCTTGTCTGCAAGCGTTGCTGGCATCCACCCATCATCTCAGTGCCGTTTATACCCAGCCCGACCGTCCCTCTGGCCGTGGACAAAACATGGCAATGTCGCCGGTGAAAGTGTGGGCCATGGAGCATAACCTGCCAGTATATCAACCCGATCATTTCAAATCTGCAGCGCATCTAGCGGCTTTGCAGCAACTACAACCGGATGTCTTGGTGGTGATCGCATATGGTCTGATTTTGCCGCAAGCGGTGTTAGATATTCCTCGTTTGGGTTGTATCAATGTGCATGCCTCGTTGTTACCTCGTTGGCGTGGTGCATCTCCCATACAACATGCTTTATTGCATGGCGATGATGAAACTGGGGTCACGGTGATGCTGATGGACAGCGGTATGGATACCGGCTCGATGCTGCATTGGCAACGCTGCCCAATTGACGACGGCATGACTGCAGCGCAGCTGCATGATGTGCTGCAACACCTGTCTGTGGAGCCACTGATGCAAACCTTACGGCAGCTATCCAGCGGATCTTGCCAGCCAGTGCCGCAGGACGAGCGACTGGCAACGTATGCACCAAAAATCAAAAAAGAGCATGCGCGCATTGTATGGCAGCACAGCGCACAAGCAATTGCGCAACAAATCCGTGCCTATAATCCATGGCCGTCTGCGTATACCGTTTGGCAGGATATCCCCATGAAAATTCATAGTGCGCATGTAGTTGCCCATACGACACAACAACCACCGGGCACTGTTCTGGCGATTGATACCCAAGGCATTTTGGTTGCCACAGGTTCCGACTGCCTTTGTCTGCAGCGTATTCAATGGCCGGGCGGAAAACCACTATATGTGCAGCAATGGTACCATGCTAGGCCCGAGAAATTTGCCATCGACACAGTCCTATTATGAAGGCAACTCACCAGGCGTTTTTGAGCAAAGATTTTGCCAAAAAAGAGCGTTTGCAAGCCTTGTGTGTGCTGCTGGAAGTTTTTCAGCAACGCGTGTCATTGACGGTAATTTGGCAAAAATTTTCCCATATATCGCCTTTTGCTAAAACCCTGTGTTATGGGGTTTGTCGAGATTATCTGCGTTTAGAGCGCATGGCCGAGCAACTGGTAAAAAAACGCTTGAAAGAAAAAGATTTTGATGTCTGGATGTGCTTGTTATTGGGTCTATACCAATTGTACGCATTGAACCGCCCAGATTATGCAGTTGTCAAAGAAACAGTCGATCTATTGGTGGCCATTCAGAAAACCTGGGCCAAGGGATTTGTTAATGGGGTCTTAAGAGCTTTTTGTCGTCAACAAGCCAGCATCATAGCCACGCTGCAAACAGAGCTCCAGTTTATCTCAGGTCATCCAGCTTGGCTGCTGGCACGCATCATGCACGATTGGCCGCAGGACTACATGCAGATCTGTCTAGCAAATGACCAGCATCCGCCCATGAGTTTGCGGGTCAACAGCCGTTTGATTTCAGTAGCCGCTTATTTGGACTTGTTGGGAGAGCACAACATCGCTGCGACTGCTCATGAACATGCGCGTGATTGTGTGATCTTAACTGCTGCTACGGGCGTGGACCAATTGCCTTATTTTGCCGCAGGATATGTGTCGGTTCAAGATGCGGCACCACAGCTAGCAGCTGATTTACTGGACGTACAACCAGGCTTGCGTGTCCTGGATGTTTGCGCTGCTCCTGGGGGGAAAACCTGTCACTTGCTAGAAAAGGAAGCGCATTTACAAGAGCTAATCGCCTTGGATATTGAGCCCCAGCGTTTGCTGAAAGTACGTGAAAATCTTGCACGTCTGCAGTTGCAGGCCACCTTGATAACGGGCGATGGCACTTGTCCTCAGGATTGGTGGCAAGGACAACTTTTTGACCGGATCTTATTGGATGCGCCGTGTTCTGCGACCGGTGTTATTCGCCGGCATCCTGACATTAAGTGGTTAAGACAAGCAAGTGAGGTCAAGGCCATTGCTGTCACCCAACGGGCATTGCTAACGGCAGCTTGGCCCATGCTGATCGCCGGTGGCTTGTTGTTGTATGCGACTTGTTCTATCTTGCGTCAAGAAAACGAACAGGTGATTGCAGATTTTTTCCAACAAACGCCGGATGCTGTGGCTGAAAACATGCCAGTTACCTGGGGACGGGCGCTGACCTATGGCCGTCAAATTTTACCGGGAGAGCAAGGTATGGATGGATTTTACTACTGCTTGATTCGCAAAGGAGTACAGCGTGCGCTTGGTGATTGATGTGACCCGGCAAGCGCGGCGATTTTTGAAAAAACGCTTGCCCACAGGGATAGATAGGGTCGCACTGGCTTATATCAACCAGTATGGCAAGCAAGCACATGCATTGCTGCGTTTTTGCGGACGCGCTTGGATATTGCCATTGGCGCAATCGACTGCCATGTTTGCTTGGTTGAGCAAGCCTCGTCAGCAGCGTGAATATTGGTTAATCCTGATCAAAGGGATCCTCTTAAGTTGCCTGCAAACCTTGCCAAACGAATTGTGTTTGTTGGCTATTAGCCAAACAGGGGCGAAGCAACAACGCGATCATGCGCGACTTAAAGCGCAAAAAAATCTCAAGCTTATCTATTTCATTCATGATTTGATTCCGCTGACGTATCCTGAATTCTGCAGTGCTGGTGAGGATATACGGCACGCAGCTAAAATAAAACATGCGCTGTCAATGGCTGCAGGCATTCTGACCAACTCAGCAGATACTTTGGCCGAGCTTAGTCGGTATGCTGCCAGCGTGCAACAAACCATGCCAAAAGCCACAGTTGCGCGCTTAGCTGGGGTAGAGGTACGGCCTAAAGTTGCTAATCTGATGCCAAATAAACCATATTTTGTCGTCTTAGGTACCATAGAGCCGCGAAAAAACCATTGGTTGTTACTGCAAGTTTGGCGTCAATTGCAGTTAGAATACCGCGAGCATACCCCAACCTTGCTGATTGTGGGGCAAAAAGGTTGGGAGTGTGATCATGTGTTGCGCTATATACAACAGTGTCGATCATTACAAGAAATTGTTTTATTAAAAACAAACTGTAACGATAACGATCTAAATGCTTATTTGCAACATTGTCAAGCATTGCTGTTCCCAAGTTTTGCTGAAGGGTATGGTCTGCCTTTGATAGAGGCCTTGTCTCAAGGCGTACCTGTGATTGCAAGTGATCTCTCGGTTTTTAGAGAAATTGCTGGGGAGTTGATAGAATATGTTGCACCTATTGATGGTCAGGGTTGGCTGGCATTAATTATGGCATACGCAGAACCTCAGTCAGTTGCTAGGGCCGCGCAGTGTGCCCGGATAAAAACCTTTCAAGCGCCTACTTGGCAGCATCATTTTGCACGGGTTGATAGTTTTTTGCAGCATCTAGACGCGGGTTAACTGTGCTGGTTGCGGTCATTTTTCAATGTTCTAGTATAAGCACGCGTGCCAATAGCCACCACAGCTTAATATAGAATTAATTTTAGTATATTAAAATACCCTCATCTTATAGGTGAGAAGGGTTTTACTATGTACGCCATTGTTGGGGCGGGGCCTGCGGGGCTCTATTTAGCCATTAAACTGCATCAAGCAGGGGTTCGTGATATAGTTATTTATGATGCAAGAGCCGGGACGTATACCCGACCTGGGCATCTTAACTATCAAGCTTATTTGCACGGTCTTGGCGCAACCCTCACTGATCCCCTCAGATTAATATAGAAAAATCCCGCTTAACCTCTTGAT
>DAIOSQ010000145.1:0-3868 GCA_036752465.1 Legionellaceae bacterium
ATGCACACGGAAGAAGTTATGGCGATAGTTGTTTAAACGCAGACGGCATTTTGCTGCATACCGAACGCTTGAATCATTGGTTAGCGTTTGACCCCTTGCAAGGCATCATCCGCTGTGAAGCAGGTGTGACTTTTAAAGAAATCTTAGATCTTATCGTGCCTCACGGTTGGTTTCTGCCGGTGGTTCCTGGCACGCAATTATTGTCCTTAGGCGGCGCCATCGCCAATGACATTCATGGTAAAAATCATCACCAAGTGGGCACATTTGGCCGTTTTGTCAAACGCTTTGAACTATTGCGCTCGACTGGCGAGCGCTTGCTGTGTAGCCCAACAGAACAACACGAGCTCTTTGCAGCAACCATTGGCGGGTTAGGTCTGACCGGGCTTATCACCTGGGCTGAAATAGCCCTGATGCCCATACAATCGCCCTACTTAATGGTAGAAACCATACGGTTTGGCTCTTTGGCGGAATATCTTGAGCATGCACAAGCCTCCCACATGGATTACCCCTATACCGTGGCATGGCTAGATGCCATGTCTCAAGGGCGAGGCATCTTCATCCGCGCACAACACCTGGCACTTGACCGGAAGCTCCCGGTCAAGTGCCGTCAACGCATCAGCATCCCACGCTATTTTCCAGGCGGCCTGTTAAATGCTGCCAGCCTTAACGTGTTCAATCATATGTATTATCATCGTCATAGCCGCAACTTTAAAGCACAGATTATGCATTACCAGGATTATTTTTTCCCCTTAGACCGCATTTTGCATTGGAATCGGCTCTACGGCAAACTTGGATTTATTCAGTATCAATGTGCTATTCCCAGTACAGATATCGCGATTATTCAATGCCTACTGCGCAGCATTCAAGCGCATACAGCGCATGCTTATTTATCCGTATTAAAATCCTTTGGTAGCTTACCCTCGCCAGGCATATTATCATTTCCTATGGCAGGCATGACGGTAACATTTGATTTCTCGCTGCGTGAACCCCAAATTATGCACGTATGTCAAAGATTAGACGATATTGTTTGCGCACACCAAGGACGCATATATCCTGCCAAGGATGCGCGTATGTCGGGGGATGTTTTTAAGTTAGGTTATCCCGCTTGGCAGACATGGTTACGCCATAAAGATCAACGATTTTCTTCAAGTTTTTGGCGGCGCATGATGGAGGGCGCTTAACGATGCACAAAAAAATTATGATCATCGGGGCTACTTCGGCAATTGCAACGGAAGTTGCGCGAACCTACGCCACGCGACAGGCTGAGTTTTTTTTGGTGGGACGTCATGCGGCACACTTGCAAGATATCGCCGCTGATTTAAGGATACGCGGCGCGACTCAGGTGGAAGTTCTGGCCTGCGATATCAGCGACCTGCAACAACATCAAGCGATGATACAACAGGGTTTGCGTTGTTTATGCAGCATCGATATTGTGCTGTTGGCACATGGCATCATGGCCAAGCAAATGGATGAGGTCGGTGGGGTATTAGAAGAAATCCAAACCAATTTCAGCAGTTATGTATCGCTGTTGACCTTGTTAGCCCCATATTTTATAACGCAAACATATGGCTGTATTGCGGCCATCTCTTCGGTGGCTGGCGATAGAGGACGCGCAAGTAACTACACGTACGGTGCCACCAAAGCAGGCCTGAATGTTTTCTTACAAGGATTACGCCATCGGCTGCATGCTGCCAACGTGCACGTACTCACCATCAAGCCTGGATTTGTAGATACCCCAATGACCCGTGATTATCCTAAAAATTGGTTATGGGCGTCACCAAGCCGCGTAGCGCTAGCCATTGTCACAGCCATAGAAAAAAAACAACGCATCATCTATACCCCTTGGTTTTGGCGATATATCATGTTGGTGATTAGATTCATCCCCGAAAAATTATTTTGTCGCATCAATTTTCTTTAAGGGCTACGGAATGAAGCCAGCGATCGCGCATCTTATGTGGGTTAGAACAATTTTATGCCATAAAATGCTGCTGTTGTTGCGCGCAGCCCGTGTGCATCAGTATGTCAAAAACACGCTGATTTTTGTACCATTGCTCACCGGACATTTGTATGAAAATTTAACACTTGTGACGCACTGTATATGTGCCTTTATTGCTTTTTGTGGCATGGCATCTAGTGTTTACCTGCTAAACGATATAGTTGACCTTGAAGCAGATAAACAACACCGCAGCAAACGACATAGGCCGCTAGCAGCCGGTGAACTATCTTTGAACACAGCTATCTTGTTGATAGCCGTGTTGTTTGTAGGCAGCATCAGAATTGCCATCACCCTCAACCCGGCTTTTATAGGGTTATTGCTGAGCTATTTTCTGGTGGCTCAGATATATACTTTTTATATAAAGAAGACCAGGTATCTCGACGTATTTTTTCTGGCGTGTTTTTATGTTTTGCGGATCCTCGCGGGCATTGCAGCTCTTGACGCGGAATATTCCTTATGGCTTTTGGGCTTTAGTTGGTTTTTCTTTTTGAGCTTAGCCTTGCTAAAACGCTATAGTGAACTTTATTTTCTCAAGCTCGATCATAAAGATAAAGCGATTGGTCGTGGCTATTCGATCAAACATTTAAACACTTTGTTGTTGCTAGGAACCAGCAGTGGGCTCGCTTCACTGATCTTATTATGCGGCTACCATCTCTCTGACAAAGCAAGAATATTGTATCAAAACCTACCGTGCTTATGGCTAAATAATCTGCTCTTGACTTATTGGCTATTGCGATTTTGGCGCTTAGCTTCACAGGGCCAGGTAGAAGAGGACTTGCAAGCATTCCTACTCAAAGACAAAATAAGTTTAATTGTATTAACCATGGTGATCATCACTTGGTGGCTGGCCATTTAGCAAAATTGCGCGCATGCATCAGGCCAAGGCATGCCACGTGCTAAAGCAAGCCACAACGACAACACAACGAGTATCCAACTATGTTAATGATTAAAAAAGAGCCGACAAAGCTTACCACCACAAGCAGCACAGGACTTTCCGCTAACCAACAACGTATCGCAGCAGTTCTGATGCTGCTAGGCAGCCTAAACATCTGTGCCTGTGGCCAAAAAGGACCGTTATATTTGCCCACACAACAGCCGCAAAAATCTCACCCAGCAGCCCAAGCAGCCCAAGCAGCCCAAGCAGCCAAGACAACCAAGACAACCAAGACAACCAAGACAACCAAGACAACCAAGGCGACCCAAGCATGAACGTAGCCATAAAAAAAATGGGCATACACTTTACCAAAATGCACGGCTTAGGCAACGATTTTATCGTGATTGATGCAATTCATCAGACCATCAATTTTTTACCGGAACAAATAGCAGCGTTGGCGAAACGCGATACTGGCATAGGATTTGATCAATGCTTACTGGTAGAGTCCAGTCAAACACCTGGCATAGACTTTATGTATCGCATCTACAATGCGGATGGCAGCGAAATTGGCCAATGTGGCAATGGTGCGCGCTGCTTAGCCCGTTTTATCCAACATTATGGGTTAAGCAGTCAATCCAAAATCACGGTGGCCACGCAAACCACCGTCATGACGCTCACCCTCAATCCGGATAAAACTGTCACGGTCACCTTACCCCCGCCCCTATTGGCGCCAAGTGATATTCCCATTTTGGCTAAGCAACAAGCGGCCGAATATACCATTGCAACTGAACTTGGCGCGTACACCGTGCATGCGATCAACGTTGGCAACCCACACGCAGTCCTGTTAGTTGATGAGTTACAACAGAATATCAGCCCACTGGGCAAGATGATTTGTGAACACCCGAAATTTCCATTGCAAACCAATGTCGGTTTCATGCAAATCATTTCCCCTAAATTGATACAATTGCGGGTTTATGAACGCGGTGCTGGCGAGACTC
>DAIOSQ010000146.1:0-3842 GCA_036752465.1 Legionellaceae bacterium
TTGCTGATTTTGTGGTACATGTGATGCAACCGGATATTCGTGTGTTCTACAACATAGAGGGGCTCTGGCAAGATACCTCCAACCAACACCAGTAAATCATGCTAAAAATCACGATCATTGCTATGGGTAATAAAATGCCAACATGGGTTTTGCAAGCGATACGCGAGTTTACGGTCAGATTACAGGATAGTCTAGTACTTTCGTTGATTGAAATTCCGCTGTTGCGTCGTGGCAAACAACATGATTTACCCCGCATTCTAGACAAAGAGATGCAGCTGATGCAGCAGCATATGCCTGAGCAAGCCTATCTTGTCGCACTGGATGTACAAGGCCGCACTTTTTCCAGTGAGCAATTGGCGGCGAAGTTGCAGCAATTGCAGCATGCAACAAGTCATGTGTGTTTTTTGCTTGGGGGTCCAGAAGGCCTAGCAGCCAGGCTGCTGGCCAGCTGTCAGGAAAAGTGGTCACTTTCGACCTTAACACTCCCTCATACGTTGGCAAGAGTGGTCCTATTGGAAGCGTTATATCGCTCGGTGGCTATTCTTAATCACCACCCCTACCACAAATGAAACCACCGCGCTATTTACAAAGATATACCTATTTTGAAACCAATATTCATCAAATTCGCACCAGTATCTTGGTGGGGATGATTTTAATAGGTTCATTGATCTTGATTTTAAGGTTAGCCTACCTGCAATTTTCTCAATATAAGCGGTATGCGACCTTATCCCTAAAAAATCAAATGAGTATTCTGCCGGTTGCACCACCGCGTGGAATTATTGTCGATAGAAATGGCGTGATCTTAGCTGATAATACGCCCATTTACGTGCTGGAAGTGACTCCAGAGCACGTGCATCACGTTGCCGCAACTTTAAAAAAATTACAAAGGTTGCTGCCGTCGATAAGCGATGATGATTTGGATAATTATTATCGTGAGGGACGCCAATATCATATATACGAACCAATTCCGCTGAAAATTAATTTGACCCAGGAAGAAGTCGCAATATTTGCTAGCAATCAGTATTTATTTCCAGGCATCAGCATCAAGGCGCGCTTGATGCGCAACTATCCTCTGAAGGAAACCACCGCACATGTTTTGGGTTATGTGGGGCGCATCAATGTGCAAGAGTTGCGAAAATTTGATACGGCCAATTATCGCGGTACTAATTTTGTTGGCAAATCGGGTATAGAAAAATACTATGAAGATTTGTTGCACGGCCAAGTGGGTTATCAACAGGTTGAGACCGATGCCAGTGGGCGAACCTTACGTATTTTGCGTAAGCAAGCACCGCAATCAGGGGCAAAACTCTATTTGACGATTGACAGTCGATTACAAAAAATTGCGTATGATGCGTTTCAACAAAAAAATGGTGCGGCGGTAGTCCTTAATGTCAAAAATGGTGAGGTATTAACCTTGGTCAGTGCACCCAGTTTTAACCCCAATTTGTTTGTGAATGGCATTCGCCAGCAAGATTACCAAAAACTCGCGCAGAGTCCGGATAGGCCACTTTACAACCGCGCTGTGCGCGGATTATATCCACCTGCGTCTACTATCAAACCCTACATTGCCTTGGCAGGCTTAGAAAAAGGGGTGGTCAATCTTAACACCCATATTTATGATCCTGGCTGGTATAAGTTACCTGGGATTCAACATGCATTTCGCGATTGGAAACATGGTGGGCATGGGACGCTTAATATCGCCCGTGCCATCACGGTATCGTGTGATACTTATTTTTACCAGCTGGGCAATAAATTGGGAATTGCCAATATTGAAGATATGTTGATGAAATTTGGTTTTGGACAGTTGACGCATATTGATCTGGAAGAGGAGACGCAAGGTGTGCTGCCTAGCCCGCATTGGAAAAGGCAAACCAAAGGCTTGAATTGGTACCCAGGAGATACTTTGATCACCTCGATTGGCCAAGGATTCATGTTGGCGACGCCATTGCAGTTGGCAAATGCGACGGCTTCTTTAAGCCAGTATGGTCGACGTTATCGGCCTCATTTACTGCACAAGCAAAGCGCGGATCCTGGTCTGGCGCGCGATAATACCCCGGTGGAAGAATACCCATTGCATTTAAGCAACCAGGATGCATGGGATGTTGTGATTGATGCGATGTATGATGTTATTAGCAGCGAGGAAGGTACTGGCTATCGTTTTGGTCGCGATGCCCCTTATTCGGTGGCGGCAAAAACCGGTACGGCGCAAGTTTTTAGTATTGCACAAAACAAAAAAGCCAGTGATCTCAAAATTCCTGAGGGGCTGCGTGATCATTCTTTATTTATCGCCTTTGCGCCGGTGGATGACCCACAAATTGCAGTTGCGGTTGTGGTTGAACACGACGTTATTGCGGCACAGTTAGCGCGTGTTATCATGGATGCTTATTTTCAATTATATCCTTTGCCAGCAGATGACCCCTCATGATCAAAACAGCGAAACCGGTCTACCGCTTTACCTATAAATCAATTCATGTGGATTTGCCTTTGCTGGGTTTGCTGCTATTGCTGATAGCTCTGGGCTTGTGTATTTTATATAGTGCTTCAAATGAAAACATGGCGATGATTTTTCGTCAGTCGGTGCGGTTGATCTTGGCCGGTGTGATTATGCTGCTGTTTGCTATGATCCCGCCGCATAAATATAAATTATGGACCCCATGGTTGTACAGCATAGGTCTTTTCTTACTCATTGCGGTGATGCTGAAAGGCAAAATTGGCAAGGGCGCACAACGTTGGTTGGATTTAGGCATGGTGCGCTTTCAGCCATCAGAAATCATGAAATTAGCCGTACCGATGATGGCTGCTTGGTATGTAGACAGAAAGCCCTTGCCCATCATGCCGCGGACGTTGCTGATCACGGCAGGCCTGATTTTTTTGCCGACCATTCTGATTGCCAAACAACCCGATCTTGGTACCGCCATCATGGTGCTGGCATCTGGGGTATGCGTGATATTTCTCGCCGGCATTCGCCTGCGCGTGGTGCTTATGTTGGTGCTTTTTCTGGCTTTGGCAGCGCCATTGTTGTGGCATGTGCTGCATGATTATCAAAAGCAGCGCATCATCACCTTGTTAAATCCAGAGCGTGACCCATTGGGTACTGGCTACCATATCATTCAATCAAAAATTGCGATTGGTTCTGGCGGGGCATTTGGCAAAGGCTGGCTGAATGGCAGCCAGTCACACTTAAATTTCTTACCGGAGCATGCCACCGACTTTATTTTTGCGGTGAGTGGTGAGGAATTTGGATTTTTTGGTGCGATAGCTCTGATCATTCTGGTGATCTTAATTTCTTTACGCTGTCTACACATTGCAAAACATGCACAAACCACTTATACCCGGTTATTGGCTGCGAGTCTGGCGGTGACATTTTTCTTATCGGCATTTGTCAACATGGGGATGGTGATGGGCATTTTACCTGTGGTCGGTATCCCCTTGCCTTTGGTGAGCTATGGTGGCTCTGCCATGGTGACGTTTTTGGCAAGCTTTGGCATTCTGATGTCGGTCAGTTCACATAGGATTTTGTTTAATCGTTTGGATTAACGCAGTGAATCATGGCGTAATGCGCGGCGCACCAGCGCTTAAGTGTCTGCCGTGGGTGAGCCACGGCAGGGGGAGATTTTAGCTTGGGGTTTGGTAATATCTATGTGTTACCCCATTGCCGCGCCAGCTCATTCAAGGTATTTGCTACCCTAACTGTAATTTCAGTAATCTCGCGAGGATGACATGCAGCCCAGATGGCGGCACCAAGTGCGACCGCAGCAGCAGTCCATAGCATGATTCCCGGCGCATAAACAGCCAAGAGTACTGTAGCCACGGCACCAACGAGGTAGGGTGTCATGTCTCTT
>DAIOSQ010000147.1:0-3809 GCA_036752465.1 Legionellaceae bacterium
GCTGATAATAAATCAATTCACTTGCCAAACTATAATTGTCTAACGGGATCATCAACACTGGGTGATTGGGGGGTGCGGTTTGCTGCGCAATCTCGCCTAATTGCATGGTAAATTTATCCCAAGCAATATACTTGTTGAGCAAGACTTGATTCACCCATGGCAGCAGCCCAAAACAGAGCGTCACAATCAAGCCAGCATACACCAGCAGCGCCGCGGCGCCCGTGCAAAACCACGCCTTGATACGACTGGATTGTTGTTGCATATCGACAGCCAACCATGGCACCACTGCCAACGTCGCAGGGCCGATCCAATTGAACTTCACCCCATGACTTAAGCTAAACAACGCGAACATACCCAACGGTACGACAGTACATGTTTGCAAAAAAATTCGACTCTTAGGCGGCATCAGCTTAACTGCTGTGGCGCCAAACAATCGTTGTGCGCTGAATACCCCGGGTGGTGTTAAAAACAAGCCCCACCATCCGCATAAAACATGCAGCGAAAAATGCGATTCCGCTTGCAGGCGGCGAGTACTTTGAAAAGCAAAAGACGCCCATTGGTGCAGCGCATTCCAGTAAATGACAGGTAAAAATAAACAGCAGCTAATCAATGCAGCAAGATAGGGCTCCTTGCGGCAAAAACCGCGCCTGTCCAGCCGTAACAGCAGCAAAATCGCCGACAGCCCCAATAGACAGATGCTGTATTTTGATAGCATGCCAAGCCCCAGCGCACCACCGAAGCCATACCATGCGCGTGCATCTGCTTGACAAAGCGCGCGATGCAAATAATAAAGGCCGGCCGACCAGCACGCCAGCATCGGCACATCAGGTGTAATGATTAATGAATAGGTAAAATAAAACGGCAAAATAGATAAAAGAAAAGCGCTATACCAGCCACTACCGCATTGGATCGCCTCACTCAAACGCACGCTATACCCAAGCGTCACCAGCCAAGCCACCAGTACCATACTGCGTACCGCAAACTCGCCATCACCCAACATCCAAGTAGATATTTTAATCAGCAACGCCACCATGGGTGGATGATCTAAGTAACCGAAATCAAGATGATGTGCGTAATTCCAATAGTAAGCCTCTTCCGCAAATAAACGCGCGTTTTGCATAAATATGACGCGCAAAACCAGCGATATTAGCGCCATCACGAGGATGACGCGTGTGCTGGGATTAAGACGGATGGTACGACATACGCCAGTAGCGATAGAAGTCATCATGTCGCCTGCAAAACCTCTCTAAAATAATCAAACTGAGCAAGATACCATAGGCTATATTGGCATGCATAGGGATCACATGATAAAGAAAGACATTGGCCAGCATCAAGCTAGATGATATAAACACTAACAAAAAATGCATAATATTAGCATGATTAGCCAACACATAATACCAAAAAACGACCAAACTCAGGCCAACCATCGCCCCGCCCATTTCATCATCCAGATTATGATAACCAAAATGCTGCATGGCTACCGCGATACCCAGCAAAATGGCAATACCGGCGATGCGCAACATCCGCCAACGCAAACACAGCATTAGCCACAGATAAAACACGACGCTAAACTGCATATGACCACTAGGAAAAGCATAGCCAAGTTTATGCAAATAAGGGTTCAGCGGGACTTTGAACAGACCCTTGAGCCATACATTGACGATAATATCGAAGGCTCCAAGGATAGCCGCTTGGAAAAAAATCACTCGACTCAGCAAAAAGTAACCCAAAATAGTACCTGCAATCACTACATAGAGATTTGAAAAGATCAAACAAAAATCCGCCATATGGTCGGTCATAATAGCTCCATTATTCTGTGTTTCAAGAGCGTACCTGCGACCTCAACATCTTCTGCTGTGGTAAAACGGCCTAACGATAAGCGAATGGCAGCAAAAGCCAATTCGCGAGGTTGCCCCAGAGCTTCTAAGACGTAGGATGGTTGTGATTGAGCTGCCAAGCAGGCGGATGCGGTTGAAGCCGCAATTTCCGGCATACTCAACAATAAATCCATGCTCGCAATGCCTGGCACACTGAAATTTAAGTTGTGTGCGATTCTAGTGGTCGGATGGCCATTGAGCTGAATACCTGGTATGGGCTGTAATATGTGCCATAATCGTTGCCGCAACGCCAGCAGCCGTGCTTGTTCTTGCGCTGATTCGTGCAAAGATAGCGCAAATGCCGCGCCCATGCCAACAATTTGATGCGTAGGTAATGTACCCGGTCGCAAACCGCGTTCCTGTCCACCGCCCAGAATGCATGGCTGTAATCTTATCCTCGGCTGTTGTCGGATAAACAAAGCCCCCACGCCTTTCGGTCCATAATTTTTATGGGCCGATAACGACAGCAAACTCACCGGCAACTGTTGTAAATCAATAGCCAATTTACCCGCACTTTGTGCGGCATCTACATGGAAGATGATGCCTTTATCACAGAGTAAATCAGCGATCGCAGCAATATCCTGGATCACGCCGATTTCATTGTTCACATGCATAATCGATACCAGAATGGTATCCGGTCGCAGCGCCGCTTGTAGGTCGGCCAGCGCCAATAAACCATCTGCTTGTGGTGGCAAATACGTGACTGCAAACCCTTCTTTAGCTAATTGATCAAAGGGATCTAAAACTGATTTGTGTTCGGTCATCATGGTCACTATATGTCGACCTTTACGTTGATAAAAGCGTGCCGCGCCAAAAATAGCTAAGTTGTTGGCCTCGGTTGCTCCGGAGGTAAAGATCACCTCCTCCGCACTCGCACCAATCGCCAACGCCACGTGGCTACGGGCTATTTCTATGGCCTGCGCTGCTTGTAAGCCATACAGATGGGTCTTGGCAGCAGGGTTACCAAACTCAGCCTCCGGACCTAAAAAAGGTAACATCGCGGCTACCACCCGCGTATCAACCGGCGTTGTGGACATATAATCCAAATAAATGGGCTTCTTTCGTAAGTCGTTTGCCCCACCATCAATACGGGGCAGATCATCCGCTATGCTGCCGGTTGGCAAGATATGTTGGGAGGAGATGGACACTTGTATTTGACTTAAAATACCGCGCAAGATCTGCACTTCTACAGCTTCGAGATGAATGCGGTTAAACATACGTCGCAACCGCTGCAACAATTTTTTAGGATTAGAAGGTTTTAAAAAATCGATCGCCAGCAGGACCTCACGCAAGTGCATAAAAAAAAGCTCGACTGCCTCAGCAGTAGCTAATTCATGCGCGTGCGTTTCCACCACTGCCGCGGGCTGTAAACATTGCATGCGCAACTCATACGCAATAATCTGCACAGATTGCGCCAGATTTAATGATGAAAAAACGGGGTCACTTGGAATATGTACCTGATAATGACAATGTAATAACTCATCATTGCTTAACCCTGAACGCTCGGCACCAAACACAAACGCAATTTCGTCCACATCTGCTTGTGCTGATACCAGCTGCGCGCTCTCGTGCGGACTCAATCCTGGCAAAGCGATGGCTCGTTGTCTAGCAGTGGTAGCAAAAATCAGCTTGCAACCTGTCAATGCTGCTGGCAAAGAGGCAACCACGACCGCACGTTGATAGATATCGTCAGCACCTGCGGCCATTTCAAAGGTTCGCTGGTCACATTCAGTTTGTGGGTACACCAGGTACAAACGTGATAAACCCATGGTCTTCATCGCCCTGCACGCTGCACCAATATTACCTGGATGGGAAGTGGCGACCAAAACAATGCGAATAGCGTCTAATTTCATGATTCAAGTTGCCTCGTAATTGTAGCCCAATCAAGTGTGTGCTAATATTGCCGGTTTTGTATGAAGAGCACAATCCATG
>DAIOSQ010000148.1:0-3746 GCA_036752465.1 Legionellaceae bacterium
TGTTAAAATTTTATTGATAATAACGTAAAAAAGGATAATAAATGGCACGAAATAAAAAAACCGTTTCTGATAAAGAAAAAGCCTTGCTAGACATTATATCTGATGCAAAAAAGAAGCTTTCTAAATTGCAAGATAAACAAAAAAATCAGCTTGGAGAACTTGCTCAAAAGTGCGGGTTGGCCGTATTTGATTTGGATTCTTTAGAGGAAGAGTTTAGAAAGTTGGCGAGTACGCTCTCTAAAAAATCCTAACATTGCTGGTACGGTGTGGCTCGTGCAGCGTTAAATTGAAAAACATTGCTTGAGTCTCGGTGTTCAAGATATTCTAAAGCACTTTTTAGACTATTTATAATAGGGTGCTATCGAGCAATGAAGATCTGCGTTTAGCATACCGATTATCAAAAAAAATCTGATGACTGTTATGCTGTGGGGAGCTATAATGTCTAGCCCATGTCGCCGAGCAACACATTATTTTGTTAATTGCGAATCCTCCGATAACACCGATTACGGCAAACTGTCTCTAGTAAGTTGGTAAAAGCACAGCATCTATTATCTAAAGGGCTACGCGTTTGTCTATATGAAGGGTGCCGTAGCGTGCGACTACAAAAAAATTATTTGATGAGCGGCATATGTGTGCGAGCAAAATATCCTGGCTGGGACATCCAAAGACAATGCCCATATGATCAATATTAGTGTTTTGAGATAAATTATGCAGAAAAAAATCGCACGCATCCTGGTAACTTTATCAGCCATCTTTTGGGGAACCAATTTTAATGTTGGTAAAATGGTTATGGATAACCTATCACCTATGACGGCCGTCGCCTCTAGGTTTTTACTGGCATCCTTGCTTATCATCCCAGTAATATGCTGTCTAGAGTCAAAAGAAATAATCAAGGAAACTGTCAAGCGAAACAATTGGATATATATTTTTTTGGGGACTATGGGCGTAGCCGGATTTAATGCTTTGACCTCAATTGGATTGAAATATACCACGGCTATTAACGCTGCGCTGATTATGGCGACTAATCCCTTGGTGACCACCTTATTATCCGTGATCTTTTTAAAAAGTTCGGTGAATACCTCACAACGTGTGGGACTTATGTTGAGTTTAATCGGTGTTATTGGTGTGATTACTAATGGATCTCTGGAGGTCTTATTAAACTTCAAAATTGCAATGGGGGATTGTTTGGTGATGGCAGGTAATATTTGTTGGGCGCTTTATAGCGTTCTGCTTCGACGCTTTGTGCATGATAGCAAGCCAATGATAACCACAGCTGCGACTATGGTAATTGGTACCATGGCTTTGCTGGTCATGGCAAGTTTTAACCTCGAAATTCCGGAATTATTCCAGCAAACATCAAAAATTTATATGGCTCTGCTTTATATGTCGATTTTTGGTTCCGTGCTGGCGTATTTTTTTTGGAATCACGGCATTGCATTGTTAGGAGCGGGAACCACAGCAGTATTTTTTAATTTGGTACCTGTGGTCACCGTGCTCGTTGCCATCATCATGGGGCAGGCTGTTACCTTGGTACAGATGATGAGTGGGTTGCTTGTTATCTTTGGTGTATTTTTATCAACCAATCCGCTTAACTTCTCAAGCCTTAAAGGGTTCTTAAAAAAGTCCGCTGCTGATACGATTGTGGTTTAAGTCGTAGCAACAGCCTTGAGGATGATGGGTTATTCAAAAAATAAAATTCGCGTAAGTAATATACACTGCTCATCTCATATATCATCGATCTGTTGAATTTCCATGGCGCAGCTGGGTGGTTTTGTATTATGCTACTGAGGTAGAAGTCACTTTATTTTTTGCTAAAATGCCAATGTGGATTTGATGAACGCACAATTTATTTTTGAGCAGGCTCACCAAACCTTTCACTGCAACGGTGATTGGACTATTTTTTGTTTGGATGATGTTGAGAGTTGTCTGCAAACCTCAGAATTACCAAGATCACAACACATTGTGGTGCGTGCTGAGAAATTAACTGGGCTGGATAGTGCGGGAGCATTGCGATTGACAGATTTGGTCGAGCGTTTATTGAAACGCGGCAATCAGGTCGAATATCAGGCTTTTAATGAACAGCAAACACGGTTATTGAGTTTGATACACAGCAAACGAGAAATCATTCATAGTCATTTCAAAAAACCGCACACCAATGGTCTACTGTATGAAATAGGCAAGGAAACTGTACTTAAACTACAACAACTGGTAGGTTTTGTCGGTTTGATAGGCGATTTGGCTGATAAACTCTTCCTAGCATGCCGCCAATGGCGGCGTTTTCGTTTGGCAAGTATTGTAGCGAATATAGAAGCTTCCGGGTTGCGTGCATTACCTATATTAGCATTGTTATCCTTTTTGATTGGTGTGGTACTGGCTTATCAAATGGGCCTACAATTGGAAACTTATGGCGCAAGCAGTTTTATTGCCTATCTATCTGGAATGGCGATTTTTAGAGAGTTTGCCCCTTTGATTACCGCAATCATAGTCGCTGGCAGGACAAGCTCTGCCATTACCGCACAAATTGGCAGTATGAAAATCAATGAAGAAATTGATGCGTTGTACACGATGGGTCTTTCTCCCACCGAGTTATTGGTGGTTCCCAAAACCCTTGCTTTGCTGCTGGTATTCCCATTATTAATTTTTTGGGCCGATTTTTTTAGTACACTGGGTGCGATGATGATGTCAAAATTTATGTTACATGTAGGCTATCGAGATTTTTTGCTGCGGTTACAAGAATCAGTTGGCATGAAACAGTTGGTTTTGGGTCTATGTAAAGCGCCGACTTTTGCTATGCTTATCTCCCTGGTAGGCTGTTTTCAAGGTTTTTTGGTTGAGCCTAATGCTGATAGTGTCGGCACTCAAACCACCAAAAGTGTGGTGCAGGCATTGTTTCTGATCATTGTGACCGATGCGGCATATTCGGTTATTTACAGTTGGCTTAACTTATGAGTGATGCAGTCATCGAGATCGCTGGGTTAAAAAACTATCTTGGCGGACAGTGGGTGCACCAAGACGTTAATCTCACGGTGCAACGAGGTGAGATTATGGCAATTATTGGTGGGAGTGGCAGTGGCAAGACCACCATTTTAAGAAGTATTTTGATGCTTTTGAAACCAACAGCTGGCAGTATTCGCATATTTGATCAAGATATTTCCGCTATTAACGAAAGACAAGCCAAACAAATACGCCGCAGATGGGGCATGCTATTTCAACATAGCGCGCTATTTTCTGGATTGACAGTGTTGCAGAATATTATGTTTCCTATGCGTGAGTTGGCGCACCTCAAGCCGGGGCTCATGCGGCATCTCGCTATGTTCAAATTGGCTATGGTGGGTTTGTCAGCTGAAGCTGCGCATAAATTTCCTGCGCAGTTAAGTGGTGGGATGCAAAAACGCGCAGCTACTGCCAGAGCGATTGCCATGGATCCGGAACTGTTATTTTTTGATGAACCAACTTCCGGACTTGATCCACATAGTGCAAGACAATTCGATGATCTGATCATTTTTTTAAGAAATACATTGAATTTAACTATTGTCATGATTAGCCATGATGTAGAGTCGCTGAAACATGCCACTGATCGAGTCGCATTTATTGGCGAAGGGCGGGTATTAGCCATAGCACCCATTGCAGAATTGATGAAAAATAAACATCCTTTGATTGCCGATTATTTCAGTAAACTTTAAACTAGGGGCTACGCCGCCATACAAGGCGTCAACTTGAATACAATACAAGGGGATTCTCTTTGG
>DAIOSQ010000149.1:0-3745 GCA_036752465.1 Legionellaceae bacterium
CATCGCCAGGGTTTTATTATACGAAGCGGCTTTTGCCGCTTTTTTTTTAAGATTTCTTTCTGCCCATTGCCCAACGGGCGGGCAGCGGCACTTCGGCCTGTGCCAAATCTAGCCATGCCACCGATCAAGTCGTGCCGATTTCAAGAGGATACATACACATGCAGGGTCATGATTTAAAACAGCAAGTAAAGGTTTATTTGGATGTCGCAGCTGCACTCGCGATCCCCAACCCTACCCGCATGATTCTAAAATTCTTGGACAGCAAAGCTCCGGTGATCCAACGTTTAGGCGCCACCGTCCATGACTCATTGGGCGCATCAGCAAAAGAGCAAGCAGCCATACGGCAGCAAATCGTCGAATTCGCTACAAAAATGCAGAATACCAGACAGGTCATCTACGATACCCTCCTGCAGACAATTGGTGATGACAAAGTAGTTCAGACCTTAATGCAACAGATTGAGCGCTGTAGTGCAACAGAAAATTGTGGCGATACTGCGCAAAAAAATTATAATTTAATCCAGCTACGTCATCAAATACAGCAAGCGCTAGAACCGAATGTTCGCACCAAGCAATCCATAGCCACTTAACCCTATCTTGACAGTGCCCTACGCGCAGTTACATCATAGGACATCATTTTCTCAGCGTGATAATTCATGATGAACTCGACGGTCCCGGCTTTCATGCAGCGAGTATCTCCATCTGTTGCTGCAACGCCAAGCTATCAGCTCATCGCAATGACTCAATTAAGCGTCGGCCAGTACCAACCAAGGCAACATTTTGACCATACAGCCTTAGCGGAATTGGCGCAATCCATTCGCAAGCGAGGTGTCCTTGAACCGCTGTTGGTGCGCGAATTGACCTGCGATCAATATGAAATAGTGGCGGGTGAGCGGCGTTACCGCGCTGCTTTATTGGCACAATTAACGGCAGTGCCCTGTCTAGTTGGGCCATACAATGACCTAGACGCGGCGACCATTGCTATTATTGAAAATATACAACGTGAAGATCTTCAAGCCATAGAGGAAGCGCATGCTTATCAGCGCTTGTTGCGAGAATTTCACTTTACGCAAGCACAGATAGCACGCATGGTCGGCAAATCTCGCAGCCACATTGCTAATATTTTGCGCTTGCTAAGTCTGTGTGATGGTGTGCAGACCTTATTACAAAATGCACAGCTGTCCTGTGGTCATGCCAAAATATTGGTCGGATTAACACCGGAATTACAACATATGTTTGCGCAGCAAGCCGCGCAACACAATTGGTCAGTCCGCACATTAGAGGCGAAGATACGGCAAAAAAAGCAAGTTACCAAATCACAACCCATGCTCGCCAGCTCACCTGCAGTATCTCATCTGCAAACTGCACTCGCCGAACAAGTCGGTGCGCCGGTGGAAATTATTTGCGATACCGCTACGGGCGGAGGTTGGTTGAAAATTAAATATTTTGACAATGAAACGCTACTAGGCCTTTTAGAGCGCATGGGCTTGCGTTATGATTAAAAAATCTTTCTTGAATATCCACGATACTATGATGAAACGGATTTTAATCACTGCCATGTGCAGCAGTCTATGTTGCTGGAATAGTTTTGCAACCAATCTCCAAACTGCGGTTGACAAAATCATCCATCAAATTGACCCCAATATCAATATGGGCATAAAAGTTCTTGATTTGAACACCGGTGAGACCTTGTATCAACGCAATACCAACCGACTGTTCATTCCTGCAAGTAACATGAAACTGTTTTCTGATGCCGCAGCCCTGTTGGCTTTGGGTCCAGAATATCGCTTCAAAAATACACTCTCCACCGATGCCACCACCCTTGAAAACGGCGTGCTACATGGTTCAATTTATTTATACTTGCCAGGTGACCCTTCCTTTACCCAGCACGATTTAAATACGCTCTTTGCACGTCTTACCCAGCTCAAGATTAAACAAATACAGGGGGATGTTATTGTGGTGAGTGATCACCAGCATGTCGATACCTATCCGCCAGGTTGGGTATTAAAGGACTTGGCTTATAGTTATGGTGCGCCATTGGCTCCTTTGATACTGGATGAAAATCGCGTCACCATCACGGTCAACCCTGCTTATCAAGTCGGTGATAAAGCTTTGATTGAGTATAGTGCGCCCATGGGGAGCTTGTCTGTTGATAATCAGGTCCATACTGCCAACAAAACTAAGGGCTGCGGCATTGATTTTCGCATTGACGGCAACAGTCATCTCACCGTGAAAGGCTGTATCGGTGTTGGACAATGGGCGGTTCAACAAAGATTAGCTATGCGCACACCTTTGCCTTATGCCGAAGAAGTGATAAAAATTGGACTTAATCATGCCAATATCCAATTAAATGGTCACGTTCGTCTCGGCGAGAAACCTATCGGCGCGCTGGTCATCGCTTCTCACGCCTCTAAACCCATTACCCAAATCCTGGCGGATACTCTCAAACCATCCGATAATTTATACGCGGAGAGTTTGTTTTTACATACCGCTGCTAAACTCAACGGTGCACCGCTCAATTGGCAACCTGCTGGCCTATTGCTTAAAAAATTCTTGGAAGCACAAACTGGCGTCAATATGCAACAGGCTGTCTTGGTTGACGGTTCAGGCTTATCACGTCAAGATCGCTTAACCATAGAACAAACAGTAGGACTGCTAAAGTTTTTACACGAACGCTTTGGACTCGCCTACGAATATATTGCCGCATTGCCAATTGCGGGCCAAGATGGCACCTTGCAGAAACGCTTGCGTAAATCCTATCAGATAGGCATGGTCCGTGCCAAAACCGGCTCAATGACCGGGGTATTAAGTTTGTCCGGTTATTTATATACAGCCAATGAACACACGCTGGCATTTTCTATATTCATCAATACTCTAGCTGGCACTAAGCCAAACATTTCTGGTCGTTATCGCTCCCTGATTGATGCGTTATGTGATTTTTTCTTACGCCAAAAACCAGATAACGTCATTGTCCACGGTAGCCAAAACAGCACGCAACACGTGGCATTTCAAAATCAACCGACGCAAGCTCAAAAAAACCGCGCGCAACAGGCCAAATGGCGTAAATTAGAGTACCTGTTAAAACAAGCTCTCCACAATGAACCCGTTAATATTTTGTTTAGAAATGACCAATTGGTTTTATTGGATAAAGGGGCTAATATGATCAAAATATGGTCTGTTTTACAAGGTCTGAACAAGAAAAGCGCCTTTGCAGTGTGCTTAGAAAGCAGCGAAGCACCCCACAACAATCGCAATATGCCGCAATTATTGTGGGTTAAAACCCCTAACCAGGCAAACAACGGCACAGCAGCCACAAGAATTTGGATCATTCAAGAAGCGGTATCCTAGCCCGTGGCTACAACGCTTTCCTTAGGCAATCGATTGTTGAAAAATTTTACAGGACTTACGTTAAACTCCGATTTCTTTAAATACTAGCTCCGCCTCGACCTCGGGCTTTTTCGTAAGTCCTCTTGTGGCCAGCTGATGCGTTCGATTAAGATAAGCGATGTACACAAAGCCAAGCATGCCTATCACTAGGGTAATCGGAATAACGGCTATCCCCCAGCTAAACGCCTGACTACCAAAGTCCTGATGTAACAGTGCCACCACCAAACCGATGACACTATGAAATCCATAACCAAAACTCATGATAATCATGTTCGCCACCGCCGTGGCAATCCCTGAATACTCACTGGCAACCAATGTGCCCACCTTGTAAATGGCCAGTATTTGATAAGCACAACAAATA
>DAIOSQ010000150.1:0-3672 GCA_036752465.1 Legionellaceae bacterium
GGCGGAGTGCCAAACCAAAGTATGGGAGCATGCTGAGGTTGATTTATATCAGTTGCCGCTACAAACGTGTTGGCCTAAAGATGTTGCCCCGCTGATTACCTGGGGCCTAGTGACGACGCAAGGGCCATATAAATCGCGGCAAAATATGGGCATATATCGGCAGCAATTATTGGCCAAAAATAAACTGATCATGCGTTGGTTGTCTCATCGCGGCGGCGCGCTGGATTATCAAGATTGGCAAAAAGAGCATCCAGGCGAGCGCTTTCCAATCGCGGTGACTTTGGGAGCTGATCCCGCTACTATTTTAGCAGCGGTAACGCCGATACCTGATAGTTTATCAGAATATGCTTTTGCTGGGTTATTGCGTGGCCAACGTACGGTCTTGACACAATGCGTGGGCTCTTCTTTGCACGTACCGGCCACCGCTGAAATTATTCTCGAAGGCTATTTGCAGCCTGGATTAGAGGCGCCTGAGGGTCCGTTTGGTGATCATACCGGCTATTATAATGAAGTGCAGTCGTTTCCTGTATTCACCGTAGAGCGCATCACTTCACGCGCAGATCCTATTTACCACAGCACCTATACCGGGAGGCCACCCGATGAGTGTGCGATATTAAGTTTAGCCTTAAACGAAGTCGTTATTCCCTTATTACAAAAGCAATTTCCAGAGATTGTTGACTTTTATTTGCCACCAGAAGGTTGTTCCTACCGCTTAGCTGTCGTGACCATCAAAAAACAATATCCAGGGCATGCCAAACGCATCATGATGGCCGTTTGGTCTTTTTTACGACAATTTATGTATACTAAATTTGTGATTGTCTGCGATGATGATATTGATGCGCGCAATTGGCATGATGTGATATGGGCCATCACTACTCGGGTTGATCCGTTGCGTGATACAGTCATGATGGACAATACCCCGATTGATTATCTTGATTTTGCCTCAAAATCAATTGGCTTAGGCTCGAAGATGGGCATAGATGCGACCCACAAATGGGCGGCCGAAACCAGTCGTCCATGGGGGGAGGCTATGGTGATGGATCCAGACATTGTCGCCAAGGTGAATACATACTGGTCACAACTGGGGATCTCGTGAGTACATTTGTCAGCACAGTGCAAGCTCATCTTGAAGACATGTCATCATTGACGGACAGCATTTGCAAAGTATTGTTAACTCCAGCCCAATATATAGACTATTGTGCTGGTCAATATCTCCAAATTTTACTTAAAACTGGGGCTTTGAGTTTTTCAATTGCAAACGCACCCCTTGGAGAAAAATATTATGAGCTACATATTCGGCATAGTGCTGACAATCCTTGTCATCAGGATTTGCTACAAACGCTAAAAACGCAAGGCATGTTAACATTGCAATTGCCATTTGGGGTGTGTGACATGCGTGCACTGGACCCGCAGCGGCCGATAGTGTTTGTTGCGGGTGGTACGGGCTTTGCCCCGATTAAAGCCATGCTAGAGCAATTGGTAGCCGATGGTGATCGCCGCTTGCTAGAATTATTTTGGGGAGCACGCACGACCAGCGATCTTTATATGGATGAGATGGTGCTGCGTATGCAAGCGGACATGTCACATTTTCGTTACTTCGCACAAAGAAAACACACGCACCAAGATTCACTGCTGCGGCTGCTTTTGTCGCAGCATCCACAAGACTTGGGTGATTGGCAGTTTGTCTTAAGCGGCCCATTTGATATGGTGTATCATCTGCGTGATGCGTTAGTTAGCGCTGGTGTTGCGCGTGAGTGCTTGTTTGCTGATGCATTTCAATTTGAGACCTAGGGAGACTTTTGTGGAAACTTTTTATCAAATTCTTGCGATTATTGCCGCTGTGGCCGTGGTATTTTTGACCTACCGTACCATTAAGTCCAGACCAGAGTTATTCAGTAAGGAATTATTGTCCAAGAGTTTTACGACCATGGGTATTTTGGGGTTGCTGCTGATTGGTTTCGTCGCGGTGTTGGTCTTGCTGTTGCGTTCGGGCTAGAGTCGCGGTTGACAGATGGCCATGTTAAGTATGGTTGCCTATCATGTTTAGGCGTCCGGCAACATTTTGAGATGTTCTTTTAATAGCAGTATTTGGTCTCTTAATTGCGCGGCTGCTTCGAACTCCATGTTTTGCGCACATTGATACATTGCTTTTTCCATTTTTTGTATTGTTTTTAAGCATGATTTCGCTTCCATTGGCCATACGGTACCGTTTGGATCGGTTACTTTTGGGTTTTCAGCAGTGCGGCCGTCTAAGTGGTCTGCAATGGCTTTGCTGATGCTTTTAGGGACAATAGCATGCATTTTATTATATTCTATTTGTATCAGTCGGCGTCGATTGGTTTCATCGATGGCTTTTTGCATGGAGGCGGTGACATGGTCGGCATAGAGAATGGCGTGCCCCTGTAAATGTCGGGCTGCGCGACCAATGGTTTGGATTAAAGATCGTGTTGATCGCAAAAATCCTTCTTTATCGGCATCCAAAATGGCCACTAAAGATACTTCGGGCATATCTAGCCCTTCGCGCAAAAGATTAATACCTACCAAGACATCAAATTCGCCCAGACGTAAGCCTCGAATGATTTCCACGCGCTCTATGGTATCAATATCTGAGTGCAGGTAGCGTACTTTTATGCCATGTTCTGATAAATACTCGGTGAGATTTTCGGCCATTTTTTTGGTCAATGTTGTCACCAGTATTCTGGCTTGGCGAGCAATGACTTGGCGAATTTCTGACATTAAATCATCGACTTGATCGCGTATAGGCCGGATACTGATCTGTGGGTCTACGATACCAGTCGGTCGGACCACTTGTTGGACGACATTATCAGCATGTGCCTCTTCGTATGGTCCGGGGGTGGCGGAAACATAAATGGTTTGTGGCGATCGCTGTGCAAATTCTTCGAAACGCATGGGGCGGTTATCTAAGGCGGAGGGTAGTCTGAAGCCATATTTTACCAAGGTTTCCTTACGCGAACGGTCACCGAGATACATGCCGCCGATTTGTGGCACGGTGACATGCGACTCATCGATGATCAGCAGCGCCTGACTTGGAAGATAGTCAAATAGGGTCGGTGGTGGCTCGCCAACATCGCGTCCGGATAAATAGCGCGAATAATTTTCTATGCCGGAACAATAGCCAAGCTCTAACATCATTTCTATATCAAATAGCGTACGTTGTTCTAAGCGTTGCGCTTCTAACAATTTTCCTTGTTGGTTAAAGTGTGCCAGCTGTTGTTGCAGCTCATCTTTAATTGCTTCGATGGTGCTCAGTAAACGCTCTCTCGGCGTGACATAATGTGTTTTCGGAAAAATAGTGATGCGCGCCAGACGTTGTTTTGTTTTGCCGGTTAGCGGATCGAAAGCTGTGATACCCATGACTTCGTCGTCAAATAATTCTACACGAAATGCCTCTTTATCAGACTCTGCTGGAAAAATGTCGATAATTTCACCATGGACTCTAAATTGCCCTCGTGCTAAGCCCTGGGTTGTGCGGGTATATTGCATTTCGGCCAGCCGCTTTAAGATGTTTCGTTGTGGGCATTGCTCTTGTAAGGAGAGATGTAATACCATACTGAGGTACAATTGGGGGTCGCCTAGACCATAAATGGCGGAGACGGTGGCGACAATAATCGCATCATCGCGCTCGATCAGCGCTTTCGTTGCGGATAGGCG
>DAIOSQ010000151.1:0-3626 GCA_036752465.1 Legionellaceae bacterium
ATTAATTAGGCTATTTGTACTTACTGCAGGTCATTATGATCATTATTGATCTACTCAAAAATCACCCTGCGAGCATACCAAAATGCGCAGAAATATGGCATGAAGTTTTAGGTAAAATCTGGTGCCCTGGGATTAGAATTGAAGAAATTGAGTCTTGGTATTATGAGAGGTTAAATCATGATATGCCACTTGCTTATGTTGCGTTGTATGATGATGTGCCTGTGGGTACTTGTTCATTGCAGTTAAATGAGGGTATTCGTTCTGATTTGGCACCTTGGCTTGGCGATTTAGTCGTTGCTCGGCCATACCAAAAGCAAGGAATCGGTAAAATGTTGAGTGATGCCAGCAAAAAAAAAGCTGCTGAGTTAGGCTTTCGCAAATTATATCTTTTTGCATTTGATCAAATCACTTCTGACTATTATACCAGGCTAGGTTGGAAAAAAATCGGCATGGATGAATATAAATTGCATCCTGTAACCGTGATGGAGGTCATGCTATGACTTAACGCCTATTGCGCAGTTGAAGATACCTTTGCCTAAAAATTTTTTAGTTACCAAGCTTTTTGTCCGTAACCGCAACAGCCAGGGCTATTGATCGAACTTGAAATACACCATATAATGCGCAACGCTATAACAATACTTCGTCAAATAAAACAGGCACGTAGCTCAGTGGTAGAGCACCACCTTGACATGGTGGTGGTCGGTGGTTCGATCCCACTCGTGCCTACCAATCTCACAATTCTCGATGCAGGGTCATCCTGTTTATAGGTGATATATGCCCAACATTACGTTTCCTGATGGTCAAATAAGACATTATGAAAAGCCATTGACGGTGTTTGATGTGGCCACGAGTATTAGCCCTAGTCTGGCTAAAATTGCGGTTGCGGGGCGGGTTGATGGGGAGCTAGTTGATCTCAGTCATTTGCTCACAGAAGATGGTCGCGTTACATTGATCACCCTAAAGGACGCAGATGCCCTCGAGGTCATTCGTCATTCAACCGCGCATCTCTTGGCGCAGGCCGTGAAACTTATATTTCCCAGTGCACAGGTGACCATTGGCCCGGTAATTGAGGATGGGTTCTTCTACGACTTTGCTTTTGAGCGGGCATTTACTCCTGAAGATTTGATGCGCATCGAAGATAAAATGCATGTATTGGCAAAAGAAAACCATCCAGTTATTAGGCGTACCTTGCCGCGTGATGCGGCTATTGACTATTTCAATAGCATAGGTGAAACCTATAAAGCGCATATTATTGAAAGTATCTCCCAAGATGAAGAGATCTCTTTATATAAACAAGGTGATTTTGAAGATTTGTGCCGCGGGCCGCACGTGCCATCCACAGGATTTTTGCAGGCGTTTAAACTGACCAGAGTAGGGGGAGCGTATTGGCGAGGCGATGCAAACAATGTGATGTTGCAACGTATCTATGGCACGGCATGGGCAAATAAAAAAGCGCTACAAGAGTATTTGTTCCGGCTGGAGCAGGCAGAGAAAAGGGATCATCGGAAGTTAGGCAAAGCACTTGAATTATTTCATTTTCAAGAAATTGCACCAGGCATGGTATTCTGGCATCCCAAAGGTTGGCGATTGTACCAAATTTTAGAGCAGTACATGCGTGGCATTCTGCAACAATATGGCTACTTGGAAGTAAAAACTCCGCAGTTAGTCGACAAATCTTTGTGGCAAAAGTCTGGGCACTGGGATAATTTCAGGAATGAAATGTTTGTAACAGAGACTGAAAGTCGGGAATATGCTGTCAAACCGATGAACTGTCCTTGCCATATTCAAATTTTCAATCAGGGTCTGAAAAGTTATCGAGATTTGCCGTTGCGTTTTGCTGAGTTTGGAAATTGCCATCGCTGTGAGCCATCTGGATCGCTGCATGGCCTTATGCGCGTGCGCAATATGGTCCAAGATGATGGTCATATTTTTTGTACAGAGGATCAAATCCAAACCGAGGTCGCGCAGATTTTAAAATTGGTGCAGGCTGTGTACGCCGATTTTGGGTTTACCCATATTATTTATCGACTGGCGCTGCGGCCGGAGAACCGCGTGGGGTCTGACGAAATTTGGCGTAAGGCTGAGCAAGCGCTTGCCAAAGCTATGCTCGATTGCCAGATCGAATGGCAAGATGCTCCGGGAGAAGGCGCTTTCTATGGCCCTAAAATTGAATGTTCTTTGGCTGATTGTCTAGGACGTATTTGGCAGTGCGGCACTATACAGGTTGATTTCTCGATGCCAGAAAGATTGGAGGCACAGTATGTTGCAGAGAATGGTAGCAAACAAACGCCAGTGATGATTCATCGCGCTATTTTAGGATCTTTCGAACGCTTTATAGGCATACTAATAGAACATTATGCTGGAAAATTCCCTGTTTGGTTGTCTCCTATCCAGGTGGTTGTTTTGACTATCAGTGAAAAACATAACAGTTATGCGTTGCAAATCAAGCAGGAACTGGAAAAAAATAATATTCGCGTGAATAATGACTTGAGAAATGAGAAAATAGGCTTTAAAATTCGCGAGCATACTTTGCAGAAAGTGCCTTATTTGTTAATTTTGGGTGATAAAGAAGTAGAGCAGCAAAAGATTACTGTAAGAAATCTTGCTGGAAAAGATTTGGGCACGATGACAATCGAAGCAATTTGCGATATACTGCGCGAAAAAATAACTTCAAAAGCTGGATCAACTGATACAGCTGAGCCATAGTTGTTGATACCTTTGTCATATTTTTTTATGAAATGGGTAATTTTTAAATTAGTTAGGAGGATTTAACCATTAGTTCATCGAATAAGCGTGATAGTGATCGCGCGCGAATCAACGAACAGATTAATGTACCTGAGGTGCGCTTAATTGATGCGGATGGTAACCAGGCTGGAGTTATTTCGATACGAGAAGCAGTGCGTGCGGCTGAAGAAAGCGGGCTAGATTTGGTTGAGATATCACCTACGGCTAAACCGCCAGTATGTCGAATTATGGATTATGGTAAATATCTCTTTGAAGCGAGTAAAAAGCAAGCTGAAGCGCGTAAAAAGCAGAAGCAAATTCAAATCAAAGAGCTTAAATTTCGTCCAACGACGGAAGAAGGGGACTATCAGGTCAAGCTACGCAACCTGCTGCGTTTCCTAGAGCATGGTGACAAAGTCAAAATTACGTTGCGTTTTCGTGGTCGTGAAGTGGCCCATCAAGATTTGGGTATGAAAATTCTCGACCGCTTGCGGGGAGACACTGCGGATTATGCTGTGGTTGAGCAGCAAGCTAAACGCGAAGGAAGACAACTTTTGATGGTTTTGGCACCGAAAAAGCGGTGACGTGATCATACCTTATGTTGTATTACATGAGATGATGTGTCGCTTTTCATTGAATGAAACTAAGCCAGAAGGCTTACTGGGGTATGTTGTTACAAACATATCCTAAATGCGGAGTATATGTTATGCCTAAATTAAAATCACATAGTGGTGCTCACAAGCGCTTTAGAAAAACAGCGAGTGGTGCAATTAAACGCCGAGGTGCTTACCGCAACCATATTCTCACCAAAAAATCGACCAAACAAAAACGTCATTTGCGCGTTGGCTCGACCAGATTAAAGCGATGTGACGCTCGTCTAGCTGAGCGCATGTTACACGGCA
>DAIOSQ010000152.1:0-3572 GCA_036752465.1 Legionellaceae bacterium
ACTTGGCGATAGTCCATGCACTAAGATAGGCTGAGGATAAACAACCTCCGGCAGTTGCCACATTATCTTTTGCAAACAAGGGTTGAGAAAGAACCTCAATACCAGCTTCTTGCACCCAAGGCTTAGTAATAGAATCAGTGCAAGCAGGAACGTCGCCCAGTATTCCAAGCCTCGCTAGCATCAATGTGCCAGAACACTGGGCACCAATGATTTGAGAATGTGGGTTGAGATTAATGCGATTCATAATAGACTCATTCTTAATGATATCTCGGGTCATACAACCAGAACCCACAATAACTGCATCAGCATTATTAGCATCCTCAAGAGTACCTTGTGCCCGAATAGCTAAACCTCCCATTGATATTACCTCAACCTCCGGACAGCAGATTCTGATATTCCAATCAGCTTTATCGAGCCATTTAAGCATTCTAAAGGCCACGAGCGAATCAATTTCGTTAAAACCTTGAAAAGTAAGAATCGCAATATTCATTTTATTACTCATACTCTATACGGTAAACGCCAATAAAAATTAAGCCCAAAATGGATCGCTAACCCAGTCTTCATTAAATCCCATTTTATTAACATCAATGTTGGGATGGTCATTAATCAGCATACGCAAATGCTTAGCCCAACCGCTGCCAGGGGAGATGACATCAAGAAATATTTTTAATATTGCAGCTTGGGCTGAAAACCTACTGTTCTTTTTTAACTGCTGACTATAATCATTAGCAACTAACGGTTTTAAAGTAAAATTTCTATTCCAAAGTTTACTGTGGTGCGCACATAAATTACGCAAATATGTCAAAGCATGCAGCCAAGATGTCATTACTTTATAGTTGATATCGAAATGTTTACAAATTAACTTCTGATTTTCACGATCAATCAAATTAGCAAAAATCATTGACCAGGAGCCTAATGGCAGCACCTCTGCTACCATCCATACAGCGGGAAGTACAGGTATTTGGTACTTATCGTAATAATGCTTAATAAATCGTTCGCGTTTTTTATCTTTAATAGACCCATCTGGCACTTTATATTGCGTTTCTTTTTTAATGGATTGAATTAGATCATTATGGTTGAATGCAGGTAGGAATAGGCTTTTATCAAGATACCAATGCGCATTATTATATTTCAACGCCAATTCATTAATCATCACAGTACGAATAGCAATTTCAATTCGCTCTATCGCATCAATAACAAGCAAACGTAATTTACGGTCAAAAACATAGCAATCTAAAATTTGTTCAAAGGTCGTATCATTGCGATACTGCTTTTCTCCATTAACAAGATCGCCCTCAAATTCTATGGCATATCCACAAAAACGATAGTAGCTGATATAAGATAAGTGATGACGGGCAGTATCTTTATCTTGGATAATGACACCACGTAAGGATAGTCGTTCAAGCTGATCATCGATAGAAAGCGGCGGCTTTTCAAATATGTTATTTTGGTTACTCATAGGCAATAAAAAACCCGTCGGGGTGCGCATTGTAAAGAGGCGGGACGGGTGTTGTTAATAACAGTATAGCAATAAATCCCGCCTCCAACAATCCTTATTGAATTAATTGGGTAATTTAGCAAAAAAGAGAGGTATTGGCCATCAAATCTTATGAGTAATTAACGATCTTGATGGCTTAAGTATGCGTGCGCGGATAGACTCTGCAAGATTAAACTTCATTCAATTACCTCAAATAAGGGCGGATCGTATGTTCCATTTTTTCGTCAATGTCAAATAATGTACGAATAAATGGAACATTTGGAATGTTGGTCATAATTCTGTCAGAGTTAAAAGCACATTATTTTTAACTTAACAATAACGCTCAGTTACGCTATGCGGGTGTTATTACTCAGTTAAGTTTTCTTAATCATTCACATCTTTTCGTACTCATTCAAATCGGGTATCATACGTCACGTTGGGTAAGATCTTGGGTAAGCTTTAAGTCCTAATTATTTTAACTCAATAAAATCAAGGTATTACAGAGAGGTTCGAGTCCTCTTCTCGGCACCATATGTACATCTTTTTATAAAAGCCTGGAATACAGGCCGACTAAACCAGCACTCCGCGGGTCGCTTGGATGCACTACATTTGACTCCACCACATTCGATTGCATCGCTGCGGCTACCGCAAGCACTTCTTGCAACCACACGTCATCCTCTGGGCTCAACAGAAACTCTTTGCAGCTAGGGCGCGGCGGCGCAGCTGCTTGCGCAAGCGGGCTCCTTACACCGTGTAAAAAAGATGCGAAGCTTTGCGCTTGATGGCTCGTGCTCATGTCATCATGTCGCGGTTGTACCTGTGTCAGCGCACGTTCAGTAACCACAGGCGCATCCGTTGCAACCTGCAAATAACCTGTAAGTTGCCCAAGATAAGCAGCCGCCCCATCTATTTGCAACTGCAACACACGTTGCCCACCCAACCAAAACATCAGGTTATCCATAACACCAATCGTTATTTGGCAGGAAAATCTTAGCTCAATCGTGTTCAGCTCCCAAACCAACCAGATCGTGGCCTGTAGCAAACGACCCAGATATGCTAGAGAAAGGTCGCCGTCCCCGACGTCTTCGCATATCTCCCATACCGTCTTAGCAAACTCGACGAATGGCAACATCCATGCATCCCTCGAGATCAGCCACCACAATCTTGTTCCATTGGTGCAGTCGATTAAGCTGGTTATAATATTAAGCGGTAACATAACTAGGCTCAACACCAGAATGGCAGAACTAAGCTTCACCGCGTCCAAGATATTGTTTTGTTGCATGATCAGATAAGCCACATCACGATACACCGCAATCATTTTGCTCAGTGTATCGGTGGTAAACAGCATCGATGATATATAGCCACCTATCAGGAGAAAGACTGATGGTGCAGCAAGCTGTTCATACATGCTTGCAACAGTTTTCTTTCCCATTAGTAGGGGTAATATCTGCAAGACGATCGTATATTTTGCTAAAACAGTGGGCAGATCTTCGCTGTTAAGCATGGCCACCAGTTTGGTTATCAACGGTAGCCTTTGCACAGGTGGCGTCATCAAATTGATCCAGTCTAGCAGCGGAGCTGGATCTACTGAGTCAGCCATGGCACAAAACTCAATAATGATAAAGGTAAACATGATTAATTGAGGCAGCATGCGATCTTGCTCTGCTAGGTCATGTTCTGCTCGCATCAGCAGCCGTTCATCCTCAGTGAATTGTGCATACCACAAGCATAACACCACCGCACCTAAAAAATCAGGATTGTCGTTGAACCAGGACGCCCAGGCAGCAAGTTTAGTTGCCAACCACTCCGCTAACCACTTCCCCGTAGGGCTTAGCTCTGACTCTGGGTACTTACCTGTGCCCTGGATATACTTATCCCCTGCTAACAAATGATCTCTGGCACGCATTAAGTCGCTGTTCAGTTCACTGCATAATGCCGCGGGAATTTTTATATCATGTCCATTTTGTTTATCAGGATGCAGACGAAGAGCGCGTTGTCTGTACGCCTGATTAATTTCGGTAAGCGTAAACGTGAGTGGTGCGCGCTTGGTATTTAAACCTAGCATGCCATATAACTCTAATGGGGTAATTTCACC
>DAIOSQ010000153.1:0-3531 GCA_036752465.1 Legionellaceae bacterium
AGGATAGGTACGTGACCAGCGCAAATTTTTAGTGCGTTGATAGATGCGATCAGCAATATACCCAACACAGCCCATCAAAATTGCTGCAAGTAGCCATGGAAAAAAAGTAAACATAGCGCTTTTCATAATGGTGAAATGGTAAGTTTGGTGTAAATACTCAGGTAGCCAAGTCATAAAGAAAAACAAATAAAATCCAAACACAAAAAATGCCCAATAATTGGCCAGCAACGTTCTATTGCCTAACAGCATAGGCCATAGCTGGTGTGGCGTAGTCTTGGGTTGGGGATCAATTGTGTTATCCTGGATATGCAGCAGTTCTGCTGCATTGACTTGGCATGAGTCAACCGGTTTATCACAAAAACAGTACAACCATATAGGAATCCATACCAATGTACTGCCAGCCAAGATAACATAGGTCATGCGCCATGAAGTATAACTTATGAGTATGGATACTATGGGGCCACCTATGGCCAGTGCAAAAGGTACAGCAATCAAGGCCAAAGACAAAGATACATTGCGCTCATTTTCAGGCAACCAATCACTTAAAGCGCGCGTCATTCCAGGAAAATTCGGGCCCTCTGCTAATCCTAACAAAGCGCGTGCAAACAACAGTAGGTAAAAACCATTGGCAACACCTAGCAACAGCGTGGCTAATACCCAGCCGGTTGTTGCCCAGAGTAAGGTTCTTTTCGCACCAAAATGATCAGCAGCCAAACCACCTAAAAATGTGCTGAAGCAATAGCCAATGCCGAAAATGCCTAATATCCACCCAAGCTGTGCCGGGGATAGCTTAAACTCTGGGCCAATGATAGCAACCGCATAGGCAATAGATGAGCGGTCTATGTAATTTAACATCGTGATCAAAAACAATAAACCGACAATGAGCCAGCGAAACTGTGTTTTCTTCGTTGTCATGTATGCGATCTTACAGTGGAATGGGTATAGTAAAAGTGTAGACTCATTCTCTACGAATGACCCACCATTAACCTGAAAAACCCATCTATTGAGCGCTTTAGCAAATTTTCTAGTTACAATTTTTAAGAATTATGGTTAAATATTTTGTTTGTTAAGCGTTGGCTAGATTATGTTGAGTGCGATTATTATTGCCAAGAATGAAGCGATGAATATTCGTCGTTGTTTATCATCTTTGGATTGGGTCGATGAAATTATTGTGCTGGATTCTGGCAGCACAGATAATACAGTGGCGATTGCCCGTGAATACACCAAAAACGTCTATGTCACTGACTGGCAGGGCTATGGTGTACAAAAGCAGCGCGCACTGGCACGAGCAACCTCAACTTGGATTTTGAATATTGATGCGGATGAAGAAGTCAGCGAGCCTTTAAAACATGCAATTTTGGCCATTATGCGAGACGATACTTACGACGCATGTAAAATTCCTATACGCATGTGTTTTTTTGATAAAGTGTTGCGCTTTTCATCTAGCCCAACGCGACATGCTCGATTATTTCGTAGAGAAGGCGCACATTTTAGTGCGGATATAGTCCATGAAAAAATCGTGTTGCCTGCCTCTTTTAAGGTAAAACAGTTAAAAGCGCCCTTATATCACCATTCATATCGCGACATCAGCCATGTGATTGAGAAATTAAATCGTTACTCATCTTATAGTGCAAAAATCAGAATCCAAGCGAATAAATCAGCCAATATTTGGCAAACAAGCTTAAGTGCATTATGGATGTTTTTTCGCTGTTATTGCTTGCAAGCAGGGTTTCTCGATGGCAAGGAAGGATTTGTGTTAGCGCTGATGAATGCACATGGCACATTCTACCGCGGCATCAAACATGTATATCCAGATAAAAACCTGGCAGATTTGCCGAATAGTCTAAACCACCTCATACGTCCAAAGGAGCAGCAATGATTGCTCAAGCACAGTTGCTTTTACGCACAATCAATGGCACACAAATCGTTTCGTTATGTCTGATAATGTCGATGTTTTTTATACCCATCAGCAGCACCTTAAAAAGCATTTTTCTTGGGCTGACCGTGGTCACCACGTTAAGTTTAGCCCCTTATCGTCGAGACTTGGGTTCCCTTTATCGCTCACCATGGTTTCTATCCTTGCTAGGATTGTTTGCGTTCGCTCTTCTTGCCATGATCTGGAGTCCGGCGCTGTGGAAAGACAAACTGTGGGTGTTAGAAAAATATAGTAAATTGCTTTATCTGCCGATACTAGCAATTGCTTTTCAGGCAGAAAAAACCCGACAGCATGCGATAGCTGCATTTTTCGGCTCCATGGTTATCACGGTCATATTTTCAATTATTAAAGCCAATGAACTCTTTGGTTTTTACGATCTCTTTGCTGGGGCAGTCTTCAGAAACCATATCATAACCAGTATGATGATGACCACGGCCAGTTATCTGGCCGCGTTACTGGCCTTGAAAAGCCGCGCAATGTCAATAATTAAGCGTATCGGCTACATGACGTTATGGCTGTTATTCAGCTTTCAAGTACTGTTCATTAATGGTGGTCGTATGGGCTACTTGTTATACTTGTTACTGATGACTTTGCTGCTGGCACAGTTTTTTTCTCGCCGTCAAGCACTGTTGGCCATGCTATTTTTTGCTGCTTTGCTAGGTTTTGTTTACTCCCAAAGTCCGGTATTGCAAAGTCGTATTGCAGCAGCGGTGACTGATTGGCGGGGATATGCACATAATCAAAAGGACAGCTCCATAGGCTATCGATTGCAATTTCATCAATATGCTCATTCATTGTGGAGTCGACATCCTATGATTGGCAATGGCACAGCTAGTTTTGCCTGCTTGTACCAAATCGACCAGCCTGTCGCAAATTGGCAAAAATTGTTAGAGCCACACAGCCAATATTGGTTAATTGCAGCGGAGTGGGGTAACTTAGGCATGCTCTTGTATGCGCTATGGTTGGTGTGTTTGTTCCGGGCATGTAACAAGTTGCATGCTATGCGCGAATTTGGCATAGCATGCTTACTGATGTTTTTGGTCGGAAATCTTTCGGATTCTCTGCTATTTTATTCAGGTTCGGGTTATTTTTTTATGATAATGATGGCGCTTTGTTTAGGGGAGACCTTTAGCCAGAGAAGCAACAGCTTACCAAGGGATCATTAATATGCATATCAAGCATGGCTTATGGTTGGCGCTCTTAGCAGGTTTATCGGCTTGTATGACAACGCCGCCACCAGACGTTAATAATGTCTGTAAAATTTTCAAATACAAGCCGGAATGGTACAGCCATGCGTTGCATACCGAGCGAAAATGGCATGTGCCTGTACCGGTACAAATGGCGATCATCCATCAGGAATCTAAGTTTGAAGCGGATGCAAGACCTCCCCGTACCAAACTGTTGTGGATCATTCCTTGGAAGCGACCCTCAACGGCATATGGTTATGCGCAAGCGCTAGATGGGACATGGCTGCACTATAAAAAAGAAAATGGCTTGTTATGGGTATCTAGAGAAAATTTTGCTGATGGTGTGGATTTCATTGGTTGGTATGCTTATAAAGCCCGGCAGCGAGCTGGGATAAGCCCACGCGATCC
>DAIOSQ010000154.1:0-3478 GCA_036752465.1 Legionellaceae bacterium
TCATTTTCTTTTGGTTGATCAATTCGATTTTCTTCTGGTTCTGGTTTTGGCGTTTCGACCGGCAATTTGCGTTGCGAATTGAGCGCATGCGCCTGGAGATCTTCCTCGCGTAAAGTGTATTGATGTTTGATATTGCGATAGGCCAATTGCGTATCTTGCGCCAAACGTTCATGATTGTCTTGATACTCGCGTAGTTCACGCATCGGCGCTTGCAGCGCCGCTGGCAATGCATCGATTTCCATACCCAACCACTGCCCAAGCTCGCCAAAATCCGAGCCAGGCGGCAATTGATTGATAAATTCATTAAATTTAGGATGCGCCAACGCTTTGATGACGCCCAAAAACTGCGGCAAATTACAATCTTGAAACACCTCAGAAAACTCTGGCGGCAGTGCTTGAATCCGTTGCAACATGGTGGCATATTTTTCCGAATCCATCATCTGTTTGACCACATCAGATTGTAAAATTTTTATAACCATCTTCATCATAATTTCAGGTCTTTTGAGCTCCACACACGGTAGATGTTTATACTGTTCTAAAACTTGCATCAGATCCGGCAACAATTTAAATACCATCTCGCCGTTTTCTGGTGATTCAAACATTTTATTGATGATTAATTGAATCGCTTTGTTTTTAAATACCGGCGCAATATCTTTCAATAATTCATCAATCGTCATGGTTTTCAGATCTTTATTGGTTAACACATCTACTAATTTAGACAGATCCGCAAATGCATTATCCAAGCCAAGCAAAACCTGGACCATCGTAGACTCCGAATCCGCAAACCAACGCTTGACCATGGTTTTTAGCCATGACAGAACTGTTGGTAAAACAAAACGATGAATAATAAAGGGAACCGGACCCGCCACAAATGCCGCACCGCAGGTAATCAGTCTAAACGTCCCAAAAAGTCTTCCAATCCTACTCATCCAAGTTTGAATCCAAGGCAGTTTAAAGTCGGGTAACTTCAACTCATCCCAACGTTTTCGCGCAATTTGTTGCTTCGTTTCTTCCAAATAATTTAAAACGAAATCCTTACATTGCTGAATAATATCCGAGCTAAAAATTTGGCCAATCAAGCTGCCGAATGCTTGCACTACTCGAGAATCGGTACTATCAACAACCGAATGTTGTACACCAGAGACTGCATCACCCCAAGCAAAATCTTCGATCATTTCTTTGATATGATCTATTTCGGCAACCACTTTGGGTATTTTCAAGATCGCACGTCTTTCTAAAGTTTGCGCAGTGGCTACTTTCAAACTACATTCCCCATCAAAATAGGGTTGAAACTCCGCGACCACGACATTAGTCATCGCCCAAACTTCCACCATCGCTTGATTCCCTGCAACTCGCCAGCCGCTCGACAATATATCACTGGCAGCTTGTAAATCCTGTATTGTCACTTGTTCAGGTAAGGGCGCTGCTTGCAATTGCGCCACCGCAATCAAGGGTTCAATCGCCTGAAAATTTTGTAAATCCTGATCGGAAATCAGTTTGTTTAAGGCCGTTTGGTACAAGTCCACCATTTGACGCATAAACGCTTCTTTTTGCTCGGCTGTCAAAGCAGCCTGTTCACCTATCATCTGATTGTAAGTTTTCTCTGATTGTTTGTTAAACGCACATAATTCTTGTAAAAAATCCTTCTCAGCAATCGACGTGGCATAGATTCCTTGCTGATCAGCCAAAATTCGATCGGCCGCCGCGCGTACCGCCACAAAATACTGCATCACAATGTGATAACGCATCAGTTCTAAAAACCGCGGTTTTAAGCGTTCTTGTTGACGTTTTAAGCTAATGACATATTGATGAGCCTTGAAGCGCTCTGCTGGATCACTGATAGTAGCCGTCACCGGATCCAAATCTTCTGCACAAATGATATGACAAAACTGACCTTTTTTCCCATTGCGCGCAACGCGCCCGTCCACCTGAATCCGTTCACATTCCGTGATATCCGCAGCTGTATTGAGTAAACAGATCCCCTCTCCATACAGAGATTCAAAATCCGTTCCACGCGTCAGACTTAACGTAGTGATCGTGAGCATATTGTCTTGACCAGCACGCGCAATAATCTCTTGTTCCGAAATGCCCGAATCCTCATAACCCGTATAAGTTTGCAGGAGCAAATCGGGGGCATGCGTCTGAATATATTGTTGCAATGCCGCTACCGCCATGGGCGAATCTGCAACCAATACCAGAGGTTGACCAGGTTTTTGGGCACGTTCTGCGCGGATTTTCTCTAAAACAGCTTCATATTGTGCGACACGTGTCTCAACTATAAACGTCCCTAAGTTTTCGCCCAAATCGGGATGAAACACCGGATAGTAATAAGCCTGTAACCCATTTTCTTGAAAAAATTCGCGCAATTCATTTTTAGAACCCGGTGACCCTGTCCAACCTATCACCAAAGCATAATAATCAAAAAAATTCTTAGCGCTGATTGTCATAATCGTTTCACTCATCGCATCTGCACTATAGGCAGGTGCGCCTTTTGGCCGGCGTGCGTTATTATCTTCGTGGATGAATTGCTGTACCCCCTCTGCACAACTCACCGCAGGTTCTGGGCGTTTGGTGCCTATATTTAAAATCGGGGCCGCATATTGTTCCACTTTTTTCTGATCTGGACGCAGGATAGATAAATAGTCCACCCCGTCTTGCAGCACTTCCGGCATACGCGCGGAATTCAGCAACATATTTAACATGTCGTGCGGAATTTTTTCCACAAATTGGGTCAGCGCCTTATCTGTTTGTTGGCGACAAAAATAAGTCCGGAAATTATGCACATCGTCTTGTTCATCGCAATTGTTGTTTAGGAAAATCTCTTTATCACGCACAAACGCCAACAATGCAGCCTGTACCACCGACCAAGACTTTGTATCGGCATAGATGGGATCCAACACACCAGCCAAGCGTTTTTGAAGTGTGGTCGTCAATTCCGCATCGATTTCATCGCATAGTAACGCGACATGCTTAGGCAGCGTTTTTTTCTTCAATGCCATATTCGCGCGAAAGAAACTGAAATTAGCGGGAGTTCCATGGTGAATACCGCCTTCTATATATGCCGAACGATGGCTATCCGGACGGATCACCTCTTTGGCAGCAGGCACACCCAGATAATCATAAAACAATTTGAATTTACGCAAAGCCGTCTCAGCTAATTCGATATTTTCCGTCGCAATATCTACCGTCCAGCCCTCAGCGCATAACAGTACCGCTCGTAGTTCGGAAATAATTGATTTGCCACCGCCGGTTTTGACTTCCTGAATGGTGCTAGCAGGATCATCCAAATCGTGTAATTCACACAAAATTTGTGGGCCAAGTGGAAATTTTTTGGTCGTGCGATAATGCGCTTCACAAGACAATGCTAGTAAAGTCAAACGATAAGCGTGCTTTTTCTGCGCACTTACTGTCTCATCTTGCAATTTGGCGCTGAATAATTGATACAATGTTTTGCATTGATCTTCATCCAATTGATGAA
>DAIOSQ010000155.1:0-3438 GCA_036752465.1 Legionellaceae bacterium
CCCCGACTGTCATTCATCACAAGCAGGTCACCTGACTCTAGATAATCTGGTAAATTTTTAAAAATCTGATGCTGATGACGTTTGGTACGACGGCAAAAGGTCAACAATCTTGAATCTGCACGATTTGGCAATGGCTGCTGCGCGATCAATTCTCTTGGCAGAACAAAGGCAAAATCTTGTTTTCTCATCTAGCAACTCGACTATAAACAAAGCGCGAATTTTAAAGGATAACAGTCGCATTTGCTAGGGGCTTGGGTGTAAAATAGCATATCAATTATTCATGGGATTGTACTGATGCAATATGACCGCAAGCTCTCCTCGGCCCTATCTGTCCGCGCATGGAGTATTTGGATTTTAGCAACCCTATTTTATTTTTATGAAAATATTATTCAGGTTTCACCGGGGGTTATGGTCCCCGACCTGATGCACACCTTTAATATTAGCAGTGCCGCCTTAGGCAGTGTGATTGCTTTTTTCTTTTATGCCTATGCTGCTATGCAAATACCTGTCGGTGTTTTGGTTGATCATTATGATGCACGCTATTTGTTAACATTCGCGGTATTATCCTGTGTCTTAGGTTGCTTATTGTTTGGCCTCGCAGATACGTTAGCGATGATTGCCATGGGCCGGTTTTTTATTGGCTTGGGTGCAGCATTCGCTGCAGTTTGCGCCATGAAATTAGCTGGAAACTGGTTTCCCAGTGGAAAGTTTTCCTACCTGGTTGGCCTGATGGTGACCATTGGCATGCTCGGGAGTATGGTTGGCGAGCGACCACTTGCCGTGCTGGTCGAGCGACATGGCTGGCGACCTTCCATACAATTTTTAGCGTATTGCGGTGTTTTTTTGGCAATACTCATCTTCTGCATCGTCCGCCACTCTCCAGATCATTTGCATAAGCAGCACAGCGCCGGATCTGCCCGTAACCGCCATCGCTCGCTGTTTAGTGGCTTGCGCAAGGTGGTACAGACCAAACAAAGTTGGGTGCTGGCAATCTACGGCGGTTTAATGTTTGCTTCAACGTCGATTTTTGGTGGCTTATGGGGTGTACCGTTTATCATGCAAACTCATACCCTCACGCGACCCACTGCAGCTGGGGTGGTTTCAATGCTGTTTTTTGGTTGGGTGATTGGTGCGCCAATGTCTGGCATGCTGGTCAATCTGTTACGGTCACATAAAGCAGTTTTAGCCCTGGGATCCTTAGGTACACTCGTGATCATCACCGCAATTATTTATATCACAGGCTTGTCAACCCTGAGTTTGGCTATTTTAATTTTTTCTTTTGGATTTTTCTCTAGTTGTTTCTTACCGTCATTCACGCTCATGCATGATTTACATGCAGGTGGCCAAAATAGTGGTGCAGCGCTAGGTTTTATGAACACTGCCAATATGCTAGGTGGAGCCATTGGCCAACCACTGATTGGAATGTTACTAGATTTAACCTGGAATGGTGTATTCGTGGAGGGTGCACCTGCCTATACCAAAGCCAACTACCAAACAGCATTGCTGGTTTTACCCGCCCTCATTGCCATTTCACTGTTGCTGCTCCCGATGATTGAGGAGTAGTAACTACATAATCATTACCGCAATCGTTTGCGTTTTGGCAGCAGGCTTATCTTTTTCCCAAGATCTACAGTAATTTAGCTGAATCTTGGTCACCTCTTGACGCTTCATCTGTGGGCGAAGCAAGCGCCAGGTGAACACTGTTTCACCCATCTGACCCATCCTTGGGCGTTCAGGGCTGTGATAGGCACGTCCTAGTAATTCCAATACTTTTGGGTCGTAGCGACTGACCTCCCACTGATAACCAGTACTTGGGTTAGCCGGTAATTTTATGCTAAATTCTGGTTGCTGTTGATAATGGACCGCAACAATCAAAGTGTCGTTGGCGGCATGACAACACGCGCCCCACCATACAGCAAGCAGGGCTATTGTCCATAGTTGTAGATTCCTACAGAGGTTCATGCTGCTATTATCCTTGGTTGAGGGTTTATTCACCTTAAAATACTTGCTAAAATCACGCGCCTTATGACCTCAATTGCTGAACCTCATAAAAACATCATGCGAGCTAAAACTGGTCACTGTATGTTGCATCCTTTAGTTGATGTGTTTCTGTTTCAATACAAGCGACTTACTTTACCGGTTTTTCGTGAAATTATCGGGCTTTACCATATCGATCATATAACGATTGCTTTGCTTAATTCAAATCATGAAGTGATTTTTTTTTCTGCGACACCCGCCATTGAATATCAGTTAATACATTCTGGGCTTTGGCAGCATGATCCCTGCTTGGATGGTGCATTTTACGGCGTTGAAAATAGCTGCATCTGGCCGGTGCTAACCGATAGTCCTAAGCATGAAGCTTTACAATATATCAAGCTGCGACGCCACCACTTTGCCTACGGCTTAGTACTCTCCAGACCGCAGCAGATGCTGTATACGCTATACTCGTTTGCATCCCGCAAGCCAAACTTTGCTGAGATAGACATCAGCATCGTTGCTCAATTGGGAGATTATTGCGCCCAACAGTGTACCCGATTGGTTATCGATGAATTGCTGGGCGGCTGATTGCTGTAGCCACCCAGTACCAAGCGATGCGCGAAAACTGGGTGAGTTCAAGATTTCTGGCGAGGCGCTAGGATG
Source organism: Legionellaceae bacterium (assembly GCA_036752465.1). Classification (GTDB taxonomy): domain Bacteria; phylum Pseudomonadota; class Gammaproteobacteria; order Legionellales; family Legionellaceae; genus DAIOSQ01. The sequence continues at coordinate 2,641 of DAIOSQ010000155.1, forward strand.
GACATATTAATACCGATAATGATCAGGTTTGTAGGGTCCATGCACCGGAACACCCAAGTACTGTGACTGTTTTTCGGTTAACTCTGTTAAATTAACACCAATACGCTTCAAATGCAGTCTTGCTACTTTTTCATCCAACTGTTTGGGTAAGACATATACTTGATTGCGATAATGATGCGCACGTTGGAACAGTTCGATTTGTGCCAGTACCTGATTGCTAAACGACGTAGACATCACGAAACTTGGATGTCCGGTGGCGCAGCCCAAGTTGACCAAGCGGCCCTCGGCCAACAGAATAATCCGCTTACCATCTGGGAAAATGACATGATCCACTTGTGGTTTGATATTTTCCCAACTGTATTGTCGCAAACTGGCGACATCGATTTCAGAATCAAAGTGGCCTATGTTGCAGAGAATAGCTTGATTTTTCATGCGCTGGATGTGCTCATGGGTCACCACATGATAATTGCCCGTTGCTGTGACCACAATATCAACCACTTCAGCCACATCATCTAAACGCACCACGCGATAGCCTTCCATCGCTGCCTGCAACGCGCAAATGGGATCAATTTCCGCTATCCAAACCGTAGCGCCCTGACCGCGCAGGGCCTGCGCTGACCCCTTGCCAACATCACCGTATCCTAAAATTAACGCTACTTTGCCGGCAATCATCACATCTGTCGCGCGCTTTATCCCATCCAGCAGTGATTCTCTGCAGCCATATAAATTATCAAATTTGGATTTGGTAACTGCGTCATTGACATTAATCACAGGAATTTTCAATTCGTTGGTTTTCGC
>DAIOSQ010000156.1:0-3368 GCA_036752465.1 Legionellaceae bacterium
TGCGAAAAGCTCGAGCCATCTCAAAGCTGTAAATTGTGCGGATAGCTCCTATATTCATGCGGTTGCCGCCGTTATCTCAAGGAAAATATCTTTTAAACTGCGTTGACGACTATAGATATCCTTTGGTCTAATTCCGCAGGCATTAAACCTCTCAAGTATGTCCGAGATATCGTGATCGGCTTGATCATTGTAGGTCAAAATCAGTTGGCAGGTGTTTGCTTCATTGATTAACTTGATAGGATAAATTTGCAATTGTTCTGGTATTGCCTGCAGTGACTCTCGAAGTACAAAAATCATTTCATGTTTAGCGGTTCTTCGCAGAAGAGTCATTTTATTTTCGGTCAAGATCAGCTTACCTTTGTTAAGAATGCCAATACGGCTGGCGTTTTCTTGTGCTTCATCTAAGTTATTGGTAGCAAATATAATTGTCGTACCGTGTTGCTGTAATTGCTGTAGATGTTCTCCAAATAGTTTGCGTTTTTTAAGGTCAAGCCCCAGACAGGGTTCATCAAGAAGTAGAATGTCCGGTTCATGGGCCATTGCTTTGGCTATCATTACCCGTCGTTGTGTGCCACCTGATAAATGTCTAATTTCTTCATTTTTTCTTTCCCAAAGAGATAGCCTTTTTAGTAAGCTTTCCAGAAAGAGAGGATCATCTGGTTTATTGAATAACCTACGACTAAAAGTTACCGCATTCCAAACGGAAGCAAAACCATCATTGGCTAATCGTTGAGGTACTAAACCAATCATAGCACGTGCTTGGCGAAATTCACTGATGATGTCATGACCTAAGATGGTAACCTTGCCGCTGGTTTTTTGTCTGACGGCGCTCATGATACTCAATAATGTAGTTTTGCCAGCACCATTAGGGCCTAGGAGGGCAAAAAATTCTCCTTGTATGATTTGCAAATTGATATCAAATAATGCTTGTACGCCATTGTTATAGATCTTGTTGAGCGCCAGCGTAGTAACCGCAATATTATTTTTCATACAAGTGATCCTTGATCCTTACGGAGTGATCGGGTATTATTCATGCACTTCGTGGGGCCGTTAGCTCAGTAGGTAGAGCAGGAGGCTTTTAACCTTTGTGTCGTAGGTTCGATTCCTACACGGCCCACCATGTTTTTAAGTTCATGCTTTCTGCTTAGATAGTATCGCTAAAGTGAGGCCTTTTTGGTAGGTCTGACATGCCAAATCGTTATCCTGTATTTGTTCTAATAGTCCCCCTAAAAATAAATATGCCTCTGCAGTTGCGTGAATTTCTAGACTTTTTTCGTAGTGCTCTTTCGCTTGGGTTAACAATTGCGATGCTTGATATATTTGCCCAAGACACAAATAAACTGCATACGAGTGAGGTGCGATTTTTAATAGTGATTCGGCAAATTTCAAATGTACATAGGGCAAAGGTATTTGGCCATATAGCACGATAAGTGCTGGATGTGTTTGCTTTTTCAAGCAATGATGGATAACTGATTCTGCGACCTCATATTGTTCTTTGCATATGAAATATTGCGCATATATGAGCACAATGTCAGGATCTTGTTGTAACCATTTAGGCATAAGCTTGAATTTTTCTTGCAGTATCGAGGTTTGATCTTGCTTTGTGAGATCCAATAGGTTTTCGGTATAGGCCCGTTTTTCTATACGATTACTTTCCGATTCCGAAACCACCCGGTTACGCCTTAGCTCTGGTAAGAAGCGGATAAGTTGGGGCCAATCTTTGACTTCCTCATATAACTGTAGCAATAATTTCAAAACATATGGGTGTCGTGGCGATAGATCATGTAAATGTCTTAGTGTGGCTAGTGCTTGCTCCCATTGTTTATGGGCCATTTGCAATTGTGCTTGGGTTAATTCTACTGCTATTTTCGCTTCAGGCATTGCTTGCTGCGCCTCGCGTAAGAAGTTGTCACGCAATTGGTTATCCCCCAATTCTTGTGCTGCGCGCGCTGCAGTTAAATAATTCAATAGCGGTGTTTCTGCGTTTGGTAGGGCATTGATTAGGTGATTTTTAGCTTGTAACCAATGTCCTTCACTAAATTCGATCAATCCTTTTCTAGTTTTAGCTTGCGCAGCTTGTATTTTGTGTTTTGTTTGGAAATGACGCCATAATTGGGGTGCGTGGGCTAACCAATTAAAAGATGCCATCATTATGTGGCTTATAAACAATATTGCCAGAAAAATGATGAGAGCTATCGACAGCGTGCATTGTATGGTCCATTGTTGCCAAGCAATGATGACGTAACCTGGATGAGTATTGAGTTGAGTTCCCAGCCAGATTGCAAAAAATACTAATAAAAAAATGCAAAATGTTCTTATCATGATTGAGGCTCAGCATCATGGTCTCGGGGATCAGTAGGCGCAGAAAGGGTGGTGGGTGGGTGTAGTGTTTGCTTGGTGCTTAATAGTTGGTTTAATTGCGACAATGATGCTTGCAAAGATAGGGTAGGTTTTTTAAAGGTTAGGTTGTGCATGTTGGTTAACTCCTGCAAGACATTGGCAACAGTGGCGTCATGAGCATCGAAGTTACGCTTTATGTTGGTTATGGCCTGTGATAACAACACATGGAAGATATCTTGGTTTAAACGCAAGAGTGCCCATTGTGCCTGCTGAAGATTAAAGCGTATGCTTTCACGTAACAATGCTTGATATTCAACGCTCATGGGAGGTTCTAGGGGCTTGTCGTGATGTTGAATAACTAATAATTTTTTGAGCTGTGTCATGGATGATTCCCAGACCGCATGCAAGTTCGTATGGATTAGATCTGTAGAAATGGGTGTTGTAGTCTGCTGACTGTCAGGTAAAACTGGCAGTTTTTTGTCAGGGAATTGTAGAATTTGATTTTGCAAGGCATCGAGACTACTTAAAATATGTGTCATATCGATGTGCGGCTGAGCCTTCAATGCTATCATTTCTTGCGCAATAGACTGTCTAACAGGAATAATTTGTTCATCATGAATTTGGTTTAGAGAACTGTCAGCCGCTTGCAATAATGCTACGCTGACGTCATTTTGATCGCTCCAGTGGGCATTAATTTGTGCCAACTCAAGGTAGTATCTTACTTTCAGCAATAACCAATCATCATTTTTATAAGATTGTTCGTGGAGTACCTGTTGTAAATGTTGATTTATAACGTCGACTTTTTCGGTTAGGTTTTGTTGCGCTTGGGATGTTTCTTTCAATAAAGTAGAAATTTCATCATGGCTGTGTGCTTGTTGTTGCTGCAAGGCTGTGGTGTGTAGGGTTAGTTGCTGGCTACTTTGTTGCCAAACACGATGCCATTTGTCACTTAAATATAGGCTGGTACACGCGATGCACAGCGCTATCGATGTTAAAGGATATTGCAATATTTTCATTGGTCTGGTTGG
>DAIOSQ010000157.1:0-3301 GCA_036752465.1 Legionellaceae bacterium
TGAATATGGTCTGCTTCGCCACCGAACTCGATTAATTCAATACCCCAGCTTAGTGACGTGATTTAATAGATGCACACACCCAGTTAAGAGATAATTAAATCTGAACTGGGGAGAAAAATGCGTAGAATATTTTCAAAGGAGTTTAAACAAGACGCAATAAGTCTTGTGTTGAACTGACATATACGTCGCAGATACTACCTCTGACGCATGTTCAGCTGACTGTTCATCAAACACGTCGAACCCAACAATTTTTCGACTGAAAACATCCATAAAAAGATAAAGATAAAAATATTTACCCCGTATATCGCTGGTTAAATAGGTTATATCCCAAGACCAAAGCTGGTTGGGTTTTGTGGCCGCAAGCTCATCTGGCTTTCGGTGTGTTCTAGGGCGTGCAGCGCTGCGATGCCGCATCATCTTATGTGCATGAAGCACGCGATATATCGTTGATTCTGAACCAATATAATCGCCTTGATCAGCAAGGTTAGGTACAATTTGACTCGGTGGCTGATTGCGATATTTAGGTGAGTTCACAACGCTAAGGATATGCGCTCACGCAGCATCGCTGAGCTTATTGCCAGGAGCCGTTAGTGGGCCACGGCGTTTATCCTTAACGCTACACTCCTTATTCCATCGCTGAAATGTACGCGTATCAAATTCGAGCAGCTCACAAGCTGGCTTAAGCCTACTCCCAGCGGCACAGGCCTCTTTTAGCAGCCCAATCGCGGTAATTTTATCTTGCTCGCTTATTAATCGTCCTCGCTGCCCCCCCCAAAGCAAGTCCGCTTTTTTTTAAGAACCAACAATGCGGTTAATTCGGCCAATGCCTTATCTTTGCGGTTTAAAGCGCTCTTTAATTGTTTCACCTCATCTTGTATTCGCTGAGCAGCCACTTTGTTTTCTTTCTCTTTGGTTCTTGAGGTTTTAGCTAAAGAGCGTGAGGCAGCACCAAGACTCTCCAATATCTGTTGTTTCCACACATCTAGATGGTCGTAATAAATCCCACTTGTTCTAAAATAAGCACTTTGTTCTTCTTCAGTTTTACCAAGTGTATCCATAACAGCTTGCAATTTAGATGCTGCTGATTGATCCTTAGGACGCTGTTCAACGCGCGTTTTATTTTCATCTTTCATATCAGACACCCAGGTGTAAATAGTGGACTTCATTATATTAAATTCTTTGGCTAATTCTATTACATTTGGTGCATTAGGCGCTAATGCTTTAGATAATACAGTAGCTTTTATTGCATCTGTATATTTTGTGACTTGTTTCATTAAAAACTCCAACACCCCAACTTAGAATTAATTTAATTCAGAGGCGACTACTTTCCTGAAATGGGGGGGGGCTTGGAATATTGGCTTAGATTATACCCCCAAGTCGTAAATTAATAGCCATGGGGTTCCTGGATCGCTTACGAAGGGCTAAAGTGTTAAAGCCCGGGAGCAACGGACATTCTTCTGGGAAGTCTTATAGTCATACCGATTCGCACCATCCAACGCGAAATCCTGGAACCACGCGGCGAACTCGGGTAGACCGAAGAACTGGGTAGAACTCCAGTAATCGCCAGTGAGGCCACCCAGATTGCCAATATCGACCAAATTCGACTGCATGTTCTGTAAGGTCGGTGAGTATAATGTACCGCAACCGGTGCCAGAATTTAAAGTATCATACCCCTCTTCACAAATAGCAGGAAGGCTCCAATCTGTATATTCACCATCTGTAAAATTCATACGGCACTGATAGGCGGCGCAATCAGAGGGAAAGTTAGTGCAAGAAGTCGACTCCACTATGTCCGTGGTATTCCGAGCGCCATCTGTAATGGAATTGGCTCTTATCTCTTCGTAGTATTGGGTCCATGTATTGAGATTCGAGACATTACGGAGCCCCGCCACTTTCCCGCCCACACTGGTTGATGTCGAGGTTGTATCATCCAATGCATACACATACCCACTTTGGTAAATGCACCCATACCCCAATATCACCACAGTGCTTGAAACCGTATTCGCATTATCAGCACTGATTGTAATTGTTTGTGGGGTTGGCTCTACTCCGGTCGTGCATGCTGCGCCATTGTTATCGGATGTGGCTGTGTTACTTGGAGTTATTGTAATAGTGCAGCTGCTACCTGCCGCAAGCGATGCGCCGCAATTTGAACTCGCTGTTGTGCCTGAAGGCCAGTTCGGGTACCTGATGGAAAGGTTCAATGTTGCATTGCTGCCGGTATTGCTCACCGTAATGGTTCGTGGAACGCCTGAGGTCGGTGTTGGTGTTCCTGATACGCCATATTCTGTATAGCCCGTTGTGCTTAAAGCCAAATGACTGACGCTGGTGGTCAGAGTCGTCGCACCAGGTGCTGTCGTTAACGTGATATTCAATGCATCTGAAGGGCTTGGTTGATAACATTGCAATGCGTTACCCTGCTGGCAAATCACGGGGCCGCCAGCTACACTACCTTGTAAAGAGGAACCATCAAGCGTTAACGTCAGTGTGCACGACTGCTGATAGCCTAAGGTGAACGGATTTGCGCAATTCCCAGGGGTAGTGTTTTGACTAATGCCTGTTATCCCGCGCATCTTAAGCACGTGCGTCTTTTTCGAATGGTTCGTCACTTGATACTGAATGGTTGCGGTACCAGACGTTGATACCGAAATCGTGGTCGCTCCTAAGGGTAAAAATGTCCATACAGGGCTCCCTGCATAAATGAATCCGCTAAGGGAGAGCAGTAAAGCGCCAAATGAAGTACTTAACGTTTTATGATGTATGGCCGTCATTGCAATGTCCTTATACTGATTAATTATTTAATGATGTTTTTTGTCGAGCAATATCGTCTCGATTTCCCCCTGTTTCAGGAAAGCACTTCAGTGCATGCCTGTTGCATCAATGGTTTGCCCACTGTTTTGAAACACCAACCCACCTAGATGTGAGACGGTATATACCACTGTCGTTGTTTGGTTTGGATTAATCGAAAGTTGTGGCGGATAATTTATATTTGGGGAAAAGGTCCACAATGGGAAAGCCGCATATGCTGTCGAGATACCAAGGAACAAACTAAAACCCACGCTGAGATTGCGTATTAATTGCGTTAATTTCATTTTCATATCCTTATGAGCAGTAAGTGAGGTTAAATAAAATACCGTTGGTATAGAGATGATTAAGCGTTAAACCGGTATTTAAGGTCTGCTCTGCCGCGCGTCCAAGCCTGCTTTGACCCCAATCAGCAAATTCATAACCCACCCCAACCTGCCAATGTTGATTGAGTGCTTTTTGTAAGCCCGCACCGACTGTGTAGGTGAATGCTACT
>DAIOSQ010000158.1:0-3263 GCA_036752465.1 Legionellaceae bacterium
TAGTTGAAACGGCTGTGCTTGCTGATAGCCCAAGGCTCGATGCTGCTGCCGGTGCTGTTCGTTGTGCAAATAATAATATACGCACTGCAACAATTCATGCGGGGCATCTGGCGCAAAATAAATAGCAGCATCCGCACAAATTTCACGCAACACCGGCACTGCACTGGCTATCACCGGACAACCACGGCGCATCGCTTCAACTACCGGCAAACCAAAACCCTCATAGTGCGAGGCTTGAATCAAACAACAGGCCCTGTGATATAAACCGGCTAACGCTTCATCAGTAATTTTTGTTAAGCACTCCACCTGGATGCCTCTGCTGGTTAACTGTTCGCGGTTCGTAGCAAGCGCAGCTTGTAAATGGCCATATAAATCAATACCGACCACAATCAAGCGCACCTTGACGGGCTGCGGCGGCATCGCGGCGAATGCTTGAATCACACACTCAATGTTCTTATTTGGTGTCAAGTTGCCCACCACCAAACAAAAAGGATCCTCGCGCCAATCCACAAGCTCCGTACGCGGAGCTCCACTGTCTGCGCCTAAATAGATTCGTCGTACCTTGGCGTGCATCTGTGGAAAGAACCTTACGATATCTTGCTTGGTTGCATCAGAAATGGCAATCACAGCATCTGCTTGTCGCATACTTTGGGGGATAAACAATTGCCAATAGCGCCGTTGCCACGGTCTCGTAAACTGAGGAAACAATTTATAATAGAGATCATGAATGGTAACCACTTTAGCAAATCGCCCCCAAAGTGGGCTGACAAACCCAGGAGAAAACAGCAAATCAACTTTGTCTTGACGGGCGACTAGCGGTAAGCAGAGATGCTCCAACAACACTCGGCCTAGCAAACCACCACGCACTCGCCAGCGGGTTTGTGGAATCTGGGTCAAAAACTCATCCAACACCACACCTTGCTGGATGTATAGGTGCCAACGAAAATGTTGCGTATCTTTGACCAAATGCCGCAATAACTCGAAGGCATAACGTATGGTGCCACTGACGTGGTCAGGTCGAATGTACAGCAGATTGACGCCGACAAGCGGTTTAATTGGCTGGGACATCTTGGCCTACATGCTTGTGTGGTTGTTTGTTTAGCAGCCACAGCAAAGCATGCCGCAGCACGCTCATGACCAACCGTACGCCAATCCCTAGGGTAATCAACGCTTGCAATGGCCATGCGTGCGTGCTGCGATAAAATTTACGATAAAAATAAAGCATGCTCTTATGCTTGTGCCATAAGACAAATATAGGCCGCGTACGACTACAAATACCCTGGCCATGGATAGCTCTTGCTTGCGGTACAAATAGGATTTTTTGGTTGTGCAAGCGCAAGCGCATGCACAAATCCAAATCTTCGCAATGCATAAAATAATGCTCATCAAAGCCTTGCATCTGCAAAAATGTATCGCGCGACAGCAACATCATGGCACCAGAGTTGGCTTCAATTGTGATAGGGTGTTGCGGCAATGGTTGCAGGTGATGATTAAAATCACCGCACAACCGTGACAGCCCCAGCAAGTTAAAAAATGCCTGCCGAACGCCAGGTATTTGCCTTCTTGAGCCAGGTTGTTCTACCCCTGCTGCATCCGTTAACACCCCTCCCACTAAACCTACTGCAACATCACTGCGCAAGGCCGAAACCAAAGCAACGACCGCATTGGGTTGCAGCAAACAGTCTGGATTTAAAAATAGAATATAGGGCTTGCTGGCCCGAGCAGCACCATGATTACATGCTTTGGCAAAGCCATGATTATGCTTAAAATAGGTAAAACCAACTCTGCTGTCTTGCGCAAATGCAGTTTCGGCCAAGAGCATGCTGTTATCAGCTGAGGCATTGTCGATGACAATCACTTCTTGTACCTGATCCACAGTACTGGCAATGCAATCCGTTAACCAATGCCCAGCATTGTAATTAATAATGATGACGGAAACTGCTGGTGGGGTTTGCATGTCATCTATGCTTGCCATAAATACCCTTTACTTTATTGCACAACGCAACGCTTTGGATATGACATTATCCTGCAAAAACCAGCGGAAGCCAACTACAAAAAAAGATGCCTGCTGAATTACCCGTCAGCAAGATTTAGATCACATCTGCCGTAGCGCTTAGACAGGCTTGCCCTTGGGTGGCTATGCGGAAAAGATATTGACCGTACGCGCTATTTAGCGCTTGCTCAGCCAATACTTGCAATTGCTGGGTTGAAATATAACCCATACTGCATGCAACTTCTTCCGGACAACAGATCTTAAATCCTTGTCGTTCTTCGATCACTTCAACAAAGTTTGCCGCTTCTAGCAAGGATTGGTAAGTACCCGTATCTAACCAAGCAAATCCCCTGCCCATGATCTGGACCGCTAATTGATCCGCCTGTAAATATAACCGATTGATATCGGTAATTTCTAACTCACCCCGCGGCGAGGGTCGCAATGATTTTGCATAGTCGATCACGTGATTGTCATAAAAATATAAGCCCGTCACTGCATAATTAGACCTTGGCTGTTTGGGTTTTTCGGTGAGGTTGGTTGCTTTATGCGCAGCATCAAACTCGACCACACCATAGCGCTGCGGATCTTGGACATGGTAAGCAAATACGGTAGCTCCGCTAGATTTTTGCAATGCTTGCTGCATCAGCGCTTGCAAGCCATGGCCATAAAAAATATTGTCGCCCAGAATCAAGGTTACATGGTCAGTGCCAATAAACTCTTCTCCCAACAAAAAAGCTTCCGCCAGTCCGCGTGGCCTCTCCTGAATACAATAGTGTATAGCGACCCCCCACGCAGAACCATCACCCAGTAATGCGTGATAAGATGGAATATCTCTGGGGGTAGAAATAATTAATATGTCGCGAATACCAGCCAGCATCAATGTACTGATTGGATAGTAAATCAATGGTTTATCATACACCGGCAATAATTGTTTGTTGATAACCGTTGTCAGCGGATACAAGCGAGAGCCCAAGCCCCCAGCTAAAATAATTCCTTTCATAAGATCTCCATCATGCGTGCAGCTTGTTTCTTATACAGTAGCCACAACCGGACACCGCTTGGCTGCATAGCGCTGCCAATAATACTGTATCGTGCTGTGCAGCCCGGTGGCAAAAGCCACTCTTGGTTTCCAGCCCAACTCATGGCTAATTTTTGTGATATTCATGGCATAGCGCCAATCATGTCCTGCGCGATCCGCTACTGATTGCACCAAACAATGATACGATGCTTGCTGCGGATGCTGCGCATCCATCCAATCGCAAATCATGCT
>DAIOSQ010000159.1:0-3160 GCA_036752465.1 Legionellaceae bacterium
TTTTTCAGGAAATTGTGTGCTTTTCCCGCCGCTGATTTACTTGCAGGCGGTGAGAGAATTAATTATAAATTCATCGATTGTACTGGGTGCACAAAACAGCTACCCAAAGGATTACGGCGCATATACTGGCGAAGTAGCCACCCCAATGTTGCGTGACCATGGGTGTCGCTATGTGTTGGTGGGGCACTCTGAGCGGAGACAACATTTCCATGAAGATGATAATTTTATCAGAGAAAAATTCCACCACGTAAAAGATCATGATATGATACCTGTCTTGTGTGTTGGTGAGACCCTAGACCAACGCACGCAGGGCTTGACGCAAGAAGTGCTCGCGCAACAGTTATCAGTGGTCATGACATCAGGATTGCCTGCTTCAACTACTTGCGTCATTGCCTATGAGCCGGTGTGGGCTATCGGCACGGGTATTACGGCCACACCTGCCCAAGCACAAGATGTGCATGTTTTCATCCGTAATTGGTTCTCGCAGCATGTGGCCATGGACGAAGCAACACTGTCTATCATCTATGGTGGCAGCGTGAATGAACACAATGCAGCTGCACTTTTTGCAATGCCGGATATAGATGGCGCTTTGGTTGGTGGTGCGTCGCTACACGCGCAACAGTTTTTGGAAATATTGAAATGTATCAATTAATATTAATGCTACATGTGTTGATTGCTTGTGCAGTTATCGGGCTGGTGCTAATCCAACATGGTAAAGGTGCTGATATTGGCGCAGGTTTTGGTTCTGGAGCTTCGAACACGGTGTTTGGTAGTCAAGGTACCGGCAGTTTTTTGTTTAAGCTAACCGGCGGCTTGGTTCTGGCTTTTTTTGTGACAAGTTTGTCCTTGTCGTATATGGTTTCACGGCAGAGCCAAACAACACAACAATTGATAGTGCCCACTCCGAAAACAGGATCTAGTAGCAGCACTATTCCGATTCCAGTAACTACACATGATCATTGAAACAATTGACAACAGAGACGCCGAAGTGGTGAAATTGGTAGACACGCCGTCTTGAGGGGGCGGTGGCGAAAGCTGTGCCGGTTCGAGTCCGGCCTTCGGCACCAAACAAAAAGCGCGCAAGCGCTCAAAATATAGGCAGAATCTAATCATGTTATCGAGCTACTTGCCAATACTTGTTTTTATCGTCCTTGCCTTGATTCTAGGATTAACCGTGATGGGACTCGGCGCTTTTGTTTCCGTTGCTAAGCCTGACCCCGAAAAAAACTCTCCCTACGAATGTGGATTTACACCTTTTGAGAATGCACATATACCCTTCGATGTGCGGTTCTATCTGGTAGCAATTTTATTCATTCTTTTTGATTTAGAAACCGCATTTTTCTTTCCATGGGCTCTGGTTCTCCGCCAGATAAGCTGGTTTGGCTTTTCAGCCATGATGATCTTTCTCAGTTTACTGGTTATTGGATTCATGTACGAGTGGAAGCGTGGAGCGCTAGAATGGGAATGACTGAGGCAAAAATGTCCTATCAAGAAGCACAAAATAATGGGTATACAACCACTACCCTTGAAAAACTGGTTGGTTGGGCTCGTAGTGGATCTATGTGGCCTATGACGTTTGGGCTGGCTTGTTGCGCCGTTGAAATGATGCACGCGGGCGCAGCACGATATGACTTGGATCGCTTCGGCATTATATTTCGCCCCAGTCCCAGGCAATCCGACGTTATGATCGTAGCAGGTACTCTGTGCAATAAGATGGCGCCCGCTCTGCGCAAAGTTTATGATCAAATGGCAGAGCCACGTTGGGTGATATCGATGGGTTCTTGTGCTAATGGTGGCGGATATTATCACTATTCATACTCTGTGGTGCGTGGTTGTGATCGCATTGTGCCAGTTGATGTTTACGTACCAGGTTGTCCCCCCACAGCGGAGGCTCTGTTATATGGTATTATTCAACTACAAAACAAAATAAAACGAAAAGCAATCATAGACGCATGAAAGTCGCGTGTGAAAAGGGCATAACAATGACAACAACAAATGACTTGCTCAAACAACTACAAACACTAATCACGCAGCCATTGGTGGAAGTGCAGGAGCTTTTTGGCGAAGTGACCATGACCTGTTCTCCTGAAAGTGTCGCTGCAATCTGTCAGCTGTTGCGCGATGAAGACAGTCTGCAATTCAATATGTTGATTGACCTGTGCGCCGTGGACTATTTAACCTATGGCCACTATGACTGGTCTACAGAAAGTGCCACTGGCCATGGCTTTTCACGTGCGGTCGAACCACAAGAATCGACAGATCACACCCTACAGACACCTCGTTTTGCAGTGGTGTACCATCTGCTATCTACCGTAAAAAATCACAGAGTACGAGTGAAAACCTTCCTTGATGAGAGCTCGCTCACGGTGCACTCAGTTCATCATATCTGGGCAGCAGCCAATTGGTTTGAGCGAGAAGCGTATGATTTGTTTGGCATACTATTCGAGGGACACCCAGATTTAAGACGTATTTTGACCGATTATGGCTTTATTGGTCATCCATTTCGTAAAGATTTCCCGACCAGCGGGCACGTTGAGATGCGCTATGATGCGCAACAACGCAAAGTTATTTATGAACCAGTGGATATTGTCCCGCGGGTGTTGGTGCCTAAGGTTATACGTCACGACAATCGCTACCTAGATCCCAAAGGGGAATGTCATGATTGAACTACAAAACTATACCTTGAATTTTGGGCCACAACATCCGGCGGCGCATGGTGTTCTCCGTCTGGTGTTGGAGATGGAAGGTGAAACCATTGTACGCGCTGATCCACATATTGGACTGCTGCACCGAGCTACTGAAAAACTAGTAGAAACCAAACCATACCTACAAAGCATCGGTTATATGGATAGGCTCGATTATGTATCGATGATGTGTAACGAGCATGCCTATGTGCGCGCATTAGAAAAACTACTAAACATTGAAGCTCCGATTAGGGCGCAGTATATCAGAGTCATGTTTGATGAAATCACCCGTATTCTTAATCACTTATTATGGTTAGGTGCGGCTGCGTTGGATATAGGAGCAATGACCGTCTTTCTTTACTGCTTTCGCGAGCGTGAAGATCTTTTTGACTGTTACGAGGCAGTATCAGGTGCTCGGATGCATGCAACCTATTACCGACCTGGAGGGGTAGCCCGTGACCTACCCGATACTATGG
>DAIOSQ010000160.1:0-2986 GCA_036752465.1 Legionellaceae bacterium
GAAGTGACTTAAGCACTTGTTGCTTGAGCACAGTAGGAATCCCCGTTCTTTAGAGAGCGGGGAGGATGTCAAACCCAGCGCACGTAGCCGATGATGTGTTTTCATAAAAGCATTAAATGCAAATTAAAATCTTTATGTATTATTTGTAAATAAAAAGCTAAATAAAAAGACAATGCGTCCGATAAATAAGTTAAAGGAGGACGCAATCATGAATAAAAAACTTTGTTTATTACCATTATGTGTTATAACAACTGCTTGCTCAACCATGGGCGGCGGCACCGTGCCTATCGTCGATGACGGTGGCAATACCCACTATACCCGCAGTATGGAAAATGACCGAAAGGGCGCAGGCTATTTCCCAGAAACACGCCCAGCTACTGGGCATAAAGTGTTTGTGTTTGACCCTAAGGCTACTGCATGGGCCGCTTATGATAGCAGTGGGCATTTGGTTGAGACGGGCAGTGCTTCAGGGGGTAAAGACTACTGTGATGATATTGGACGGTCTTGTCATACGGTGACCGGTACTTTCAAAGTATACTCAAAAAAGGGCGAAGATTGTACCTCCAGCATTTATCCAATAGAGACGCATGGTGGTGCCAGAATGCCTTATTGTATGCACTTCCACGAAGGGTATTCTATTCATGCAGCATATGAAGTGCCCAATTATAATGCCAGTCACGGGTGCATTCGGGTCTTGCCCAGTGCGGCGAAATGGTTGAATGAAGATTTTATCGATGTGGGTACGACGGTAATTGTTAAACCATACACCTAACATTTGACTATATTTTAGCCATGTAGCCCCAAGAGGGATCCCAGATAAGCCGTCGCAAACGCTGCTGTGTCAACAGCGTTTGCAGCAAAGGTTCGATGCTAGGGTGTTTATAAGCGATCACCACCACATTGGTGGTTTTAGGTATCGGAATGGCCAAGGTACTGATACCAAAACAGCTGCGTAGATGGGTCAAGATGGGTTGATATTCATGCGGGTTGGCAATATTAATGGCTAAACTACCCTGTGGCACTAAGCAAGCGTAACAACGCTTAAAAAAATCCACTTGAGAACAGCTCTGTGGAAAGAAAAGACCATCGTTTAAATCGACCAATAGGTGCTGAAAGCTTGTTTGTGTTTGCTGCAAAAAAGCGTACGCTTCTTGATGGATGATGTCCAAAGCACGTATATGTTTTAATTTGAAGTAGGTGAGTGCGACCTCAATCATGTTTTGCTGATACTCGATAGCGGTTATTAAATGCTGCTGTTGATAAGGTTGCAAGGCATGCGCAATGCCGCCGCCCCCGAGTCCGAGCAAGCACACGTTGCCGGGCGTGCTGCGGTAGGCCAACGTCATGGCAGGAATATAGGCCAGTGGGAAATAGGCAGGAAAATAGCGATGGATCAGGGTTTGCACCCCGGTGTGAGATGGGCTAGTGCGTGGCGGCTGGTAGGTTTTGAAGATCAACCATCGAAAGAGTGCATTTTGCCGCACCATCAGTGTGTCCGTTTCGTACAATGGTGATCCAAAGGTTGTTTGCCACATAAGCTTACTCTTGAAAAGGATAAATCGAACCTAACTGCAGCAATTGTGACAGTTCATCGAGCGCATAATAGGTTTCATCGATTAAGCTAGGGTCGAGCAGGTCATCGTGTTGTAAGCGGTCACGGTAATTTTTTTGCACCCACGCGCGCAATTGCGACAGTAGGGCGTCCGTCACGATAATGCCTTGGTGCATATGTTGTAACTCATCGGCTGATAATACTACCCGTAAGCGCAGGCAAGCAGGGCCACCACCGTTTTGCATGCTTTGTTGCAGGTTCTGGTAACAGATGTTATCAATTGGGTTGCTGTTATCGGCGACTAATGCCTCAATAAAATGGCGGGTATTGTCTTGAGTTTGGCATTGTTGCGGCGCTAACATCACCATGCGACCATTTGGAGAAGTGATGATTTGTGAGTTAAACAAATAACTGCCGACCGCTGTGCTGAGGGGTACATCGTGCTGTTTGACTTCAATAATATGCACAGGAAAATTAATTTTTTCCCGCAATGCCCTTAAGTTGCTTGCTTGGTCGACAAACGCCGATTCATGCAGCAACAGTAGGTTTTCATTGGCTACTGCAATGACATCATTGTGAAATACGCCGGCATCTATCGCGCGCGGGTTTTGTTGCCAAAATAAGCTGTTGTCGCCGCTTAAGCAATGGCGACGAGCTATGGTGGTGCATGCTTCGAAGGTTTGACGTGCAGGGAAACGTTTGCTTTTGGGGAGGCGATTGTTGCTGGGTAAGGTTCTTTTGCCATAGACAAACAAATGGATGCCTGCGGATGCATGGGTATGACAGATGCGGCTATGATTGGCGGCGCCTTCGTCGCTCATGGTGACACTGCGGTAAAGTGGTTCATGGTGGATAAAATATTTTTCGTCGGCAAAAATGTATTTGAGTACGTGCGCAGAAAAATCAGTTTCTATGCTGCGATGCAGATGCTGGACTAAGTTTGCAGGGGTAATATGTAGCTTGTGATCGGTGCTGTCTATACTGGGCGTCAGAGTGGCCATATTAGCTGTCCACATGCTGGCAGCAGAAAAACAGGCACTGAGCAAATCCGGATTAACGTGATGTGCTTGTTGTAATTGTTGTGCCAATGTGCCAGAAAATCCCAATTGTGACAGCAGCTGCTGATGCGGTCTTTGATGCGGTGGCAGAATCGCCTGTTTGATGCCTAAGCGGTGAACCAACTCGATTTTATCTAAGCCTTGCAAAGCTGCTGCGCGAGGGTTGGCTAGGCGATGGCTGTGTTTGACCGAGGCCATGTTGCCTAATGCCAGACCGGCATAATGATGTGTGGGACCAACCAAACCATCCATATTGAGTTCAGAATATATCATGTGTATATGCCAGGCAAAGGTGATGTGGGCAGACTCAAGACTGGTATTTGCTGAATCGCTACGGGATAGCCACAATAATCAGCCGCGAAATAGCCACTGGGCC
>DAIOSQ010000161.1:0-2974 GCA_036752465.1 Legionellaceae bacterium
GAAAAGTCAAAGGCAGTTGCTGGTGTATCGAAATAGGGATAATTATCTGCGCCGTATGGTGCCATGGTTAAATATTGATATAAATTTCTGCCCAGCATATAGGTATGTAAGTTGTCTACCGATACGTTGACGGGCTTGTTCGTGCTGCATTCAGGGGGATCCATATCACGTGTGTGCCAGAATTTATCGCCACGGCTTATCAACCGTTCTTCTATGAGTCTACCGTCATCTGCAAAAATAAACGCTTTCGTATCCGTTATTCCTAAGCGCAGCGCGGCGTCAAGCAACCAATTGGTATTTTTAGCATCCGAAAATACACAACCTGTTGTTTGCACCTTCAATAAAACATCAGCCATTTGTGTGTAGATCGACAAAGCAGAGTTTATGCGAGCCTCTTCATCCGTTTGTTTTTCAGCATATGCTTCGACGCTGCCTTTAAAATATGGTTGCACAACCAGTGAGCAGCAGGAAGATGGAGAGAAATCACTGATCAAGATTTCGGGTGCGATGACATCTTTTAGGGGTCCCGAACTGAGTAAACGCACAGCTTCAGGTGGATTATATTGGTCTTTCTTTAATTTTAGGGCGCATACGTGATCGATGTCCAATAAACCGGTCACTTTAAAATTGTATGAATTACCCAGATAGATAATGCTGACACGATAATCGTCTAAAAATTTGCGATAGTCCTCTGCTTCTTGCGACCTATCATACGGTGGATACAAGTTCTCTAATCTTTGTTGCAACAAACGCTCTAACATTTTGTGTGGGTCATCTCTCGCAGGTAATAAGGATAAGATCCTGACAAAATCAGCGCGTTTGGTTGGAGACATCCGCTGCAAGACATTCGCAGTGTACGAACCAACATCAAATTCCTGTTTGTTATTCATTCGCATCTCCAAAAAATGTGATCTAGGCGTGTTTATCCAATCCTCTGATACCATGGGTATCGGCGTTATGTGCAATTAATAGGTTTTTGGCGCAATCATTTTTCAAGTTGACCGCCAACATCAGTGCTGTCTCGTGATGCCGATCCATATGATTGATATCGGAAGCCGCTTGGATGCATTGTAAGACGCATGCCTCTGAAGCGTGACTAGCGACAGCGTAATGGAGCGCGGTTTGACCGTTTTTATCCTTTAAATCAGCAATTTTGGTTAAATGATCCCCTGCGGGCACAGCAAGCATCGCTGCAGCCATACCTTCTTGCAAATTGAGCAAAGCTGTGTGGATTGGATAATGCGACAGTTGGTTTTTGCATCGCAGCATGTGGGCACTGTGTGGATTTTCTAAGCAGTGCTGCAATAGAGCTAAAAAAGCGTCGCTGCCTATATTGGCACAGGCCATGAGATGAAAAATATTATCACCATCGCTATCTTGGGCAAGCATGAGGTCAGGATCCGTGCATGCTTCTAGTTGTTCAAAAATAGCGATCTTCTGTGCGAACAATTCTGGAGAATTTGCTATGGGTACTGTGAGTACACTGTGAATTGGCAATTGGTTTTTGCAGTTAAGTGCGTTCGGGTTAGCGCCGTGAGCAAGTAATAACTCAACGGTATGTACCCGCCCCTTGACCGCCGCCAGATGCAAGGGTGTCATGCCGACTCTGTTACTGCTGCTGTATATGGCTGGCGCTACGTTTTCTAAGTGTTGCAGGTAGACATCATAGCCTTGCAATGATGCATATTGAATGGCGTTCATCCCATCAAATTCATCGATGTGGTCGCCAAGGTTAGCAATGGCGCCAGGAACATGGTCTAAAAACACGGCGTAATATGTTTTCGCAAATTTTATATATGCTTCATATGCGTAGGGTCCTTCATAGATCACATCCCTAGAAATGTGTTGCTGGCACCATGTGCGCAGAATCTCAAGTTGTCGGTCATCTCCTTGGTCTAGGCTAATTCCAAGTTCGGCAACAACTTCCTCGATATTTTTTGGCATAACGGCCCCTATCTTAATAGTCGTATTATTATTCTAGAGTATAGCCTAAGAAAGTACAAAAAACTGGAACTGGGTGGGATGCCGAGTTGCTTACCAGCCTTTGCTCGAGCAAATCAGTTCATATGCTTTGCGAATGTTCTGAGTTTTCTCGTTGGCTAATTTGATTTGGGCGGCGGGTGCTTTTTTGGCTATTAATTTATCCGGATGATTGCGACTCATCAGGCGTTGATATGCTTTTTTCACTTCTTGCTGGCTGCTGGTTGGCGTGATTTGTAGCAGCGCGTAGGCAGCATCTAGCAGCGGTGTGCTGCGCAGGGTGTGATCGGTGTAGTTGCTGTTGGCGCGGGATTTTTGTTGGTAACCAGAAGCCCGTTGTTGAAAATCAGAGGTGTCTTGTTGGGTAAACTGATCTTGATGTTGCAGCGGCGCAAAACCCAACGCGCCGAGCATATTGTTGAGGGCATTAATTTTAGCCGCTGAAAGACCATCGATTTGTGCTGCCTGGAATTGAATATCCACAAATAGTTTGAGCAAAGGTTGATTGAATTGTAATGTGGTTAATAATTTCATCAACTCTTGATTCGGATTGAAGTCTTGCTGCTTACCTAGATTGAAAAAGTATCTGGCTTTTTGTTGTTGTGCTGCAGATAATTTAAGCTCGCGCATGATCTGATTGGCCATGGCAATTTCTTGTTCGGAGACCCTGCCATCGGCCTTGGCCAGATAACCCATCATGGTGAATGTGCTGTGCAGAAACATTTGTTTTGTCTGGGTTGCGTGGTGTTTGAGATGATCGTGGATGCCTTGGTGTTGTAGGTGTAACATCAGACCTTTGTCGAATACGTTACCTAACAGGACGCCAAAAAATGCCCCCAACGGCCCAGCTACCAAATAGCCAAAAAAAGCACCTATAAACTTGCCCCACCAGGGTTGGTTGGTAAAAAGCTGACGTAAGTTCATGCATGACCTCTGTATGTATTGATTCTTGAGCTCAGGGTGCTGCCAATCAATCGAATGAGCGATGCTTGTG
>DAIOSQ010000162.1:0-2907 GCA_036752465.1 Legionellaceae bacterium
GGAGTATCTGCGGTGCGGTGAGGAATTAAAAGATGGGGTTAATTAAACGCTTACGTCTAGTCGGTGCTGAGGGGCGAATCCAAATGCCCTCATCCTCATATTCTGAGTCGTCTTCTTCGACATCATCAGCTTTAATGGTCAGTGTAGCCCCTCTTGCAGCGATAAAGTCTTGAGTTAAATCATTCAAGCGATCACCTGCTTCAGGGTCTGTTTCATAGCCCTCTTTTTCCACAACAATAGATTGATGATTAGGCGCTGCTTGAGCAATGCTAAGTGTTGCATAAATGCCTACTAAGGCGTCGTATTGCAGCTCCAGAGTGCTATCCCCAACTCTCAATGCACCGGCTAATACAGAAGCTACATGATGCGCCCACGCTTCGGTACCATTTAATACATCAAGTTTGAAGAAAAATGGCAAATCAAACGCTTTCAAGGAACTCGTACACAA
The DNA here is from genome assembly GCA_036752465.1 of Legionellaceae bacterium. Lineage (GTDB taxonomy): Bacteria > Pseudomonadota > Gammaproteobacteria > Legionellales > Legionellaceae > DAIOSQ01. Next base: position 449 of record DAIOSQ010000162.1, read on the forward strand.
TTCAGTTTTTAAATCCGTCAATGTTTGTAACAAATCTCGGTGCGTATCGATGGCCCCATCTTTAAAATATTGAAAAAAGGCTTCATGATGCTCCGGCATAATCATCATCACCAGACTTTTAATCATCAGCATTAATGCTTCACTTTTAATCAGCTCTGTGCCAATCGCTCCTTCATAATGTCGATAAGCATGTAACATGGTTTGATTTAACTCTTTTCGCCAATTGAGCATACAATCTTGAGCTAATTGATTCATGCGTTGTTCAAATGATGTGTAAACAACTTGATTGATAGGTTTGTCGGCCAATTGAGTGAGCAAAGCTTGCGGTTTAATCACTTGATAAAATGGGTTGAGGTGATCCAGAGCATCGCAGTTTAAACTGATTTGTTGGTCGCTAAAAAGAGGTGCCCCGATTGACCAGGCATAAATGACTTCTTCCATGTTGTGATAGGTCGGTCCTACCGAATCAAGTACGCACGTCTCTTGATAAAAAATGTCCGCCAATCCTCCTGATTGTTTCGGTACAAAAGCCATTTTAAGTTGAAAATGTAAGTCTCGACCTTCAAACCAAGCGCGGTAAGTTAAACATACGGAGCCTTTACCGAGATCTTCATTAATAAACGCTTGTTTGGGCACAAATTTATCAAATAATCTGCCATCGCAATACAACTGAAGGCCAATACCAAGGCCAGGTTCTGGTTTAATCAGACGTGGGCCTAACGAAAGCGATCCTTTCCATAGCGGCGCATCTTTCAAAAAATCACCATGATAAATAGCCAATTGCTCAGGCATGTCTTTGTTTAGAAACGCCATGGCAAGAGCACCGTCGACCTCGGCTAATTGTTGGGTTACATTTTGCGTATAAATCACAGGCTGTCCCACATGTTCACTTAATTTTAACGCATGAAGCTGTGAATCTTTCGCGCCCCACCCTTTTATTTTATCGGCAAAGGCATCCAGATTACCCGCTCCTGACCAGACAAAACTCTGCTCCGGCTCAGCGCGCATGTCTCGAAACCACTGAATTCGATCACGTGGCTGATAACCACCCAGGTGAGCAAAATTTTCTTTTCCTGAATAGTTCAGAGGTGACTCAACTTTACAGTAGTCATTAAAGTTTGGCCCCTTATACCACTGCACAACGCCTGGATATAAAACATAACGAAACACTTGGTTTTCAACGGGAATGGTTGGTATAGGTGGCATCGGAGTTTGAGCGATTTCTTTTTTTAATTCTTCCAAACGCTGGATACGTCGACTCCAACTGTCCATTTTTTTAGTTTGAATAAATGTACTTTTTTCAGCTTCAATGATTTTTAGTGCCTGGCCATTTTGTTTGACCAAATCATCGAACATACGTGGTAAAACCTCGCGAGGATTAATGGCTTGAATCTTTAAAACCACGTCCCCCACATAAGCGATGACATCACGCAGATCTTGATCCATTTCTTTTGGTATTTGATCCGATACCGTTGTTCGATACGCCTGATAAAAGTCGCTAAAGGCTTTAACACGCTCCATCAATAAGCCTAAATTGGGATAATCCGCTTCAAGACCTGCGTAGCGCACCAACGCATCAATGTTTTGTCCCGCCAAGCGTTTCAGTGTTTCCGGTTCTTTTTCCAGATCTGACTTTTCATACGGTGTTAACCAACGTTCACGAAGCAACACCAAACTTGCTGCATCTGCTTCACTTAATTGCACCGGTAAATCGGAGCCCGTGAGTGACGCACTGCCACCACGACAGTTTTTAATCGATAGTAATAACTGCTTGGACAAACGCGGCCCGTCTTGTTTTAGTTCGAGAGGACGTGTTGCGGTTAATCCCGCTTCAAGCACCAGTTTTCTGTCCCACAGGGTTTCTAAACTATCAAGACGTCTATCCAGCGCATATTGTCGCTCAATCCCAATCGCAATGGCCTCTGTTTGGCGTTGATCGATGGTTTGTACCGCAAGATTTAAGGCATCAAACCGCTTGAACATCTGTGCGTGGCCATCTTGAATCAGTGCGGTTAATGCGGCTTCCTTACCATCTAAATTAAAAACAATCACACGTAATTGTTGTAAGGTTGCTTGATGTTGTTTGTCCAATCGGCGCTCTAATTCATCAAACCGATAGTCAATCGCCCTGCCCAATTGCACAAGTTGTTGCGATATTTGGACAATACTTGCAGCAATGGCCTCGAGTTGAGCCGATAATGTGCTTAAACCATCTTGACTCGCATCATCATCCATCAGACCAAACATACTCGCAGCCGCCATGCCGGCTAAAATAAACCCACCGGTCGCCATTGCACTTGTGCTAAACGTAGCCGCTTTACCGGCTAATAATGCTTCAATCAGAGGTGCCGAAGCTGACGCCGCTTGCATGCAAAAATTAATTGCTTTTGATGCACGTGGTGATGTCACAAATTGGGTGAACACGCTCGCAAGAAAGGTTACTCCACGAACATTTTCAA
>DAIOSQ010000163.1:0-2884 GCA_036752465.1 Legionellaceae bacterium
TGCTTGGATTGAATCTAATGCAAATCCAATATGTTCTAAGCGTTGATTTGCTTCAAATTGGGCATGAACTTTATGCAATGAAATATTATCGCCGTTTCCAGTTAAATAAACATAATCGTCAGTTTTAAGTTCCGTACGCATTCCAAGCAAATTATAAAATTGTTCGCACTCATCAAGTTTATGGATGGCCAATGCTACATGGTGAGTTTCCGGTGATACCGGTATAAAAACCAAAAATATTTAAATATTTCTCTTGATTTTTCAATAACTCAGGATCCTAATACGCTTTATTATAAATAAAGTTATGGGTTAGGGCATGAAGCAAAGAAAATCACCTGAAATTATCAATATTCCTGAAGGGAAACTGAATGAGATCAAAACCAGATTGGAATCAGGTTCTATTTTGGAAGAAGACAAGAAAGTTATTCTGTTGATTTTATCTACGTACTCATGGTTATATCGTCAATTACAAGCAAAAAAAATAGGTATCCAACGGCTCAGAAGTCTCTTTGGTTTTAGTACTGAGAAGAGATCCAGTCTCAAGAAAAAAGATGACGACAATACTCCACCTGACTTAAACGGTTCATCCGATGTAACAACACAAGGCGATACGTTATCAGGAGGTAATGTGTCCCCGCTAAAAAAGCACCCAATCGGGATCCAGAAAAAAACCATGGGCGATTAGGTGCCAGTGAATATACCGGCTGTCCCGAGGTTATTCTTTCTCACCCAACGTTGACAGTGGGTGCCGCTTGTCCTGACTGTGCGGCATGTAATACTAAAGGCACGCTCAGAAATGATACTGATTCACTACAGACAGTTGTTCGTCTGGTAGGCAACCCACTCATAACAGGCACTCGCTATCTGGCGCCCGGTATGCGATGCGACACATGTCAAACCCGGTTCAAGACGCCCATACCTGAAGAAATTAAAAACACACCAAAATATGATGTCACTTGCGCCACTTCTCTTGCTATTGGTCGCTATTCAATGGGACTCCCTATGTATCGCATTGAGCAAAATCAGGCTCATCATGGCATTCCAATGAAAGATGCCACGCAATATGATTTATTAAAAGGGCTGTATGTAACCGCTGTGCCGGTGTATGACGAATTAGGCAAGCAAGCATCGAACGGTGGTTTGATGCTCTATGATGATACGCCTGGCCGAATCTTGGAAAATCAGGCCCAAGGCTTAGCGACACATACCACCGCATTTATTTCGGTCTATGAAGAACACAAAATACACCTGTTTTTTACGGGTCGAAACCACGCAGGGAATAATGCGGATGCCATTTTGGCCAATCGAACAACGAAAGAACCCGTGATAGCAATGATGGACGCAAGCCCAAGCAACATTCCAAAGCACATGGACGCTGAGCTGACTGCACGTTTTATTTTATGCTATTGCTTGGTTCATGGTCGAAGAAAGTTCTTCGATGTTTACAATTTTTTTGATCGAGAATGCGATTTCGTGTTGGATATGATTGGTCAGGTGTATGCGAATGACAAACACTGTAAAAAGGAAAAACTTTTACCTGAAGAACGATTACTTTATCACCAAACACACAGCCACGCGCTAATGGATGCATTACGTCTTTGGTTAAATAATCAATTGACCTATGAACTGAACGAGCCCAACAGCGGACTTGGAGAAGCCGTCCGATATATCCTCAGGCACTGGATACCGCTCACGACATTTTTACGAGTCGCTGGTGCGCCATTAGATAGTTCATGGGCAGAGCGTGCTATAAAAATAGCCATTCGACACCGCAGAAACTCACTTTTTTATAAAACCCCTAAAGGGGCCGCGGTCGGTGATTGCTTAATGAGTCTTATTTATACGTGCACACGAAATGGCGTGAATCCTTATGATTATCTAAATGCTCTACAACGCCATGGGCCTGCGGTTAAATTGAATCCAGAGTGTTGGCTGCCATGGAATTATTTGGATACCATTGCAGCCATGTCTTTTGCACTGGCAGCATAGTAGCGTATTACTGTTGCAGCAAAAGACTCAGTTGCCTTGGTTCAATCGTGACTACGCTGGCGGGATGTGTCGGCCATTGCTTAAACTTCCCCTTTGATAATCGCTTATGACACAACCAAAACCCTGTGCCATCATACAGTAACACCTTGATGGCTGTGCGTCGTCGATTCGTGAAAATAAAGCAATGTCCACTGAATGGGTCAAGATTAAACTGGCGACGACAAACCGCGGCATAGCCGTCGATCCCTCTCCTGAAATCGACGGCTTGGCAAGCCAGATAAATTTTATGTGCATCAGTGATGGTTAGCATGTCCGTTACGCCTTAAAAAATGCGCTTAACAATTCTGAAAATCGCTCGGTACAGATATGTATTTTCATCAGCATACCATCTGGCCTGTACACCTCAACGACGGATGTTGTTGTGCTAAATGATTCAGCTGGTTTATAGACCAATCCCCCTGTGCTTAGTTCCGGTTTGCGTTGTTTTACCTCACAAAAATCAATCGGTTCTACGTGGGCAGTAGAGCCATCCTTAGTTGATATCCCTGATTGAGATTGACGTCGTCGTCTTTCAGCTTCTAATTGGGGTCTTGTAACATTCAGTGCGGCTAATGTTCTGGATTCATGGGCTGTTTCGAGTAGCACGAGAATTTGATCCCATAGTATGGTTGACATTTTTTCACTGGATGATTTTTTTGTTTCCCGCCAAGCATTGATGGCTGCTTTAACGCTATCTAATGTTACAGCAACCTCAGTCGATTTTTGCTGGAACTGGCCAATTGAGGTAATATTGTTTTGAGACATGATAATTCTCCTGCTAATTGATAATTGATAACAGCAGGGACTTTATCAGGAAAAAATTAACAGATCACACCGGCCTCACCGGAAAATCACG
>DAIOSQ010000164.1:0-2819 GCA_036752465.1 Legionellaceae bacterium
CGCGCAATACTGTGAATCGAAACGAACATTTTATGTCCCCCAGGATGGGCAGAGTGGAGCATATTCATTTTGTTGGCATTGGTGGGGCCGGTATGTGCGGCATTGCTGAAATGTTGCTACATGAAGGGTATAAAATCACGGGTTCTGATATCAGTGAGACTAATGTGATTCAAGTATTGCGCGCCTTAGGTATTCATGTATCTATTGGCCACCGAGCCGAACACATCACAGGTGCGGATGTCGTGGTCAGTTCTACCGCTGTCCAAAAAGACAATCCTGAGTTGTTGGCAGCCAAAGCTCTGATGATACCGGTTATCCCGCGGGCGGCCATGCTAGCTGAATTAATGCGGTTTCGTTATGGCATAGCCGTATCGGGGACTCATGGTAAAACCACCACCACCAGTTTGGTCAGCAGTATCCTAGCACAAGGCGGACTTGATCCCAGTTTTGTTATCGGTGGTAAATTAAATAGCTCTGGTAGCAATTCCCAGTTGGGATCTTCAGAATATTTTGTTGTTGAAGCGGATGAAAGTGATGCATCTTTCTTGTTTTTGAAGCCAATGATGACAATTGTGACCAATATTGATGCCGATCATATGGGTACCTATAACCATAATTTTGACAAACTTCGTAGTACATTCATTGAATTCTTGCATCATTTGCCTTTTTATGGATGTGCTGTGGTGTGCGTGGATGATCCCGAAGTCAGGAATATTTTACCCAAAATCCAAAGACCGACCCTGACCTACGGCTTTGCTGCAACGGCCCATTATTGTGCGTCACAATGGCAACAAACTGGCTTGTGTAGTCAATTTCATGTGACTAGACCAGCACCACACGCGCCATTGGTTGTGAGTTGGCAATGGCCTGGCCGACATAATGTTCTCAATGCCTTAGCTGCGATTGCTATAGCCACGGAATTGGGTATTGCAGATGAAGCGATTCTCAAAGCTTTGCAGTTATTTCAAGGGGTTGGCCGACGTTTCCAAATGCTTGGTGAGCGAGTCTTTGCTAGAGGTCGCGCGTTGGTAATTGATGATTATGGTCACCATCCGCAAGAGATCCGCGCAACGATTGATGCATTTCGTGCTGCTTGGCCAGATAAAAGACTGGTGCATGTGTTTCAACCCCATCGTTACACGCGGACACAGTCGTTGTTTTCCCAGTTTGTCGAGGTGTTGCAATCAGGCGATGAGGTGTTATTGCTGGATATTTATGCTGCCGGCGAAGCGAGTATTCCAGGTATCAGTACGGACAAACTGATTGAGGAAATCAACCGTCACGCATTTCATCATATCAGAAAAGTCAACGAATTGAATTTAGCCCAATCGTTGGACACTATCGTGCAAGAAGGTGATGTGATTTTGGTGCAGGGCGCGGGCAATGTCGGACAATTGGCGTTGAATTTGATGCAAACTGAGCGAGCCACAACGTGAACCAGCTAGGCGAAAGTATAGCGACTTTACCTGAGTTTCAGGGGCAAGTACTGCATCAAGTGAGTTTGACGGATTATAACACTTGGCGTGTCGGTGGTTATGCCAAAACCTTATATAAACCGAATGGGGTGCATGACTTGGTGTGTTTGTTGTCGGCCTTACCTGCACAGGAACCGTTATTATGGCTTGGCCTGGGTAGTAATTCATTGATAAAAGACAATGGCTTTGCCGGCTCGGTTATTGTAACGCAGGGTTGCCTGAATGGACTTACTTTGTTAGCAGACGATTCGATTCGGGTGGAAGCTGGTGTTTCATGTGCCAAGCTGGCAAGATTTGCTGCCAGGAATAATCTTGCGGACGCCGAGTTTTGGGCCGGGATTCCCGGGACTATGGGTGGAGCATTGCGCATGAATGCTGGTTGTTTTAATGGTGCAACATGGGATCGGGTGGTATCGGTGGAAACGATATCCCGCACTGGCGAAATTCGACATCGCAACCCCGCCGAGTTTTCTGTGGCGTACCGTCATGTATCTGGTTTGGCTGAAGATGAGTGGTTTATCGCGGCAACTTATCGTTTTTTGCCAGGCAATAAAGAACATTCCCTGCAACTCATCAAAGACTTATTAGAACGACGTATGCAAACCCAGCCGACCAGTGAATATAATTGCGGCTCTGTATTTCGCAATCCGCCAAATGACTATGCCGCTCGGTTGATAGAGTCTTGTGGTTTAAAAGGATACAACATAGGGGGGGCGATGGTATCACATAAGCATGCCAATTTTATAACCAACCATAAGGGTCAGGCAACAGCAACAGATATTGAAGCATTGATTAGGCATGTACAGCAGGTGGTGCGCGCACAAACGGCAATTGAGTTAACTCGTGAAGTACACATTCTTGGAGATATTGATGGCACATCGAATTAAGGTCGCGTTGTTATATGGCGGCAAATCAAGCGAACATGAAATTTCTTTGATTTCTGCTGCGAGTGTCCTTAAGCATTTGAATCCAGAAACATATGAAGTGATACCGATTGGGATTGATAAGGCGGGGTGCGCTTATGTGAATCAATTTGATGAGTTGCGGCAGGATTCTGCTAATGGTTTGCCCATCAAAGGTGCCCAGACCCAAGCAATCACAAGCCTTTTGCAAGATGGGCGTTTTGTTATGGATGTTGATGTGGTATTCCCTATGGTGCATGGGCCATTATATGAAGATGGTTGCTTGCAAGGGCTGCTATCATTGGCTAATGTGGCGTATGTCGGTTGCGATGTTTTATCTTCAGCCATTGGCATGGATAAAGATATGGCAAGACGAGTGGTTTGTGACGAGACTATCCAAGCAGCACGTTACCGGGTGTGTTCAGCGTTTGCGGCTGGGGCC
>DAIOSQ010000165.1:0-2798 GCA_036752465.1 Legionellaceae bacterium
AAACCATCCTAATAATTCTTGATACTGCCAGCTTTGTGACGACCTCACCCACCACGAGCACCAACGACTCAAGTAACTCTTGATTCGGCGGGTAGAAAACCCATCATTAACCATTTGTTTAACTTGTTCGCGTGCATTGCGTAACGTTCTTGCATGCGGAACGATACGTTGTTGCGCAGAATCTGTCTGTTCAATCTCAAGCGAACTGCCCCCCCCCACCATGGAGTTCAAACAATGAGCATAATGCATGACTGAATCATTAGATACCTGTGTGACGTTGGTGCACTATTGTTAGGAAACTTAACTCATATGTTCGGTATGATGGACTGAGGAAAGCTCTTTTTGAATACAATAAAATTTTAAAGAGCAGGCATATTTTGAATTTAATCGATGACATGAGCCTGCGACAAGCCATCCGTGCAGCTAGAAATCGAACGGAGGCTTATCATCAATTACAAGGCTTAATTCGAAAAGTTTATCATGGTGTTTTTAAAGGAAAGAAAATTATCGATAATCGTGTAAGTGCTCACGCGGTGCGACTTATTGCAAATTGTATCATTGCCTATAACAGCATGATTTTAAATGCCGTGTATGAAAATATGCTCAAGGCTAATGTGAGTCGAGAGATTATTACAGAATTTGCACGAATTTCTCCCATTGCTTGGGTTCCCATTGCCTTCACTGGGAAATACAACTTTAAGAAGAGCATTGGTGTTATTGATATTGGTGCTTTGGCGCAGGAAATTGAAAAACATATAAAGCAGCACTTTTGGAAGGATGCTTAATTTTTAGGCTGAACATTTTTGGGGGCTCCTAAACAAGACCCGTACTACAGCATCTAGTTATGTGTCGTGCGTTGCCTAATCAGTAGCACGACATAGTTTTCTTTTTTCTCAGCAGAATTCTTTTTATCCTCGCCAAGAATAACTATCTTTGTTTTAAAATCTGGTAGTGTATGCATCAGTGATTTAAGTAACATTACATCATGTTGGATTGTAGATGGGTGTGCGGGTTCTATGCTTCCTAGTACAACAGCCTCTCCGGATTTATTCAGTAAATAATCAGTTGACCAAAATCTAATATAAAGCACATCTGTTTGTGCTTGTTTAGGCAATGCCATGGTTAGCAATGCTTTTTTGTTCATATATAACTCGCTTAGTATGGGTTGTTTGATATGACTGCTGTGCTGTGCGTGCTGAATCAAATGGCTTAGTAACGAATCTGAGTGGTCTTGCCATCCGTGTTGTAACAGGCTTTTTTTGAGCGTATTGAGGCTACCGACATATTGAATATTAAAGTAGCCAATTTCTTGGCCGAATCTATTTTTACGATAAGTCGGCAAGATTGCTACGCTCGGTGTCCACCAACTGGCTTCAGTGATGATATGCGGTGTCAGCACATGGCTGTGTAATTTAAAAACTTTTTCCATGCTAAAAAAACACATCAGCAGGGTGGATATGGACAGTAAGGACACCAACATTCCTAGCAATAACAATGGGCTTTGCGCTTTCTGGGGTACTTTTCGATAAAAAACCCAGCAAACCAAAGATATAGTCAATCCCATTAAAATCGCAGATAAGGCGTTGAATATCCAGTTGTCGCCTAAATAAAGGCAAGCGCAAACATTCAACACCAACAACAGAGCTATGCCGAATTGCGCTAGGATAATCATAGGGTTTGCTTTGCGTTGGTATATAAAAAAAATTAGAAATGATAACAATGAGGTGGCCACAGATAGCTTCATGGTATTTAGTTGAGGTAAAAGCTGATGATCTGTGGTTGGTATGGGTAAGGGTGTGCTCCATATAATCAATGGTATAGTGAATAATCCGCTCGCGACTGCTAACAGTATGAAGATATTTAGCAGGCGACGATTGTCATTGCAGACAGCATATATCGTGCTAATACAGACTATTCCTAAGAGTGAGCAAGCGTTAATAATAAAACTACAGGCTATCATTACCTTATCTGCCCAAGCAGTACGTATACTTTGCAAAAATAAGTACGTGGCTTGATTGATGGCTGATCCAGCTGGTGTATGTGAGAAGATAAGCGTTGCTATGAGCGCTGTGATAGATAATACGCAAAAAACAGGTAACATAGCCGTGCGATAGTGATTTTTTTCGTACTGCGGTGTTAATAAACGAAACAACCATAGATAGGCCGATTGATGTTTTAACTTAGCCCATGTTTGATGCATACGCTTTGCTAGCCATCGATTGATACGCATGACAAGTTTAATGAAGCCTAGGCTTATCAGCCATAAGGCCAACAAAATTAACAACAATACCATGAATAAGCGTGTGGCATCTTGGGGGGTAAGTTCTTGGCTAGCTGCACCAATCAGCACACCTGGCATCACGTACAGCATTGACCAACCGACGGCCGAGATAATATTGGCCAGCAAAAAATGCCAATGGTTCATACCCATCATTCCGGCGATCAGTGGAATCATCGATCGCAGTGGTCCGAAAAATCGACCAAGTAATACACTTTTTTTGCCATGCTTGGTAAAATACTTTTTTCCGTGCTCAAATAGCGCTGGATAGCGACGAAATGGCCACACAAGAGGTAATTTTTCCTTACAAGCAAAACCTAGAACATAACTCATGCTGTCACCAGCAATGGCTCCTAAAATAGCAGCTAGCAAAGTAAAATCTATGCGTATCACGCCACTACCTGCCAATACGCCAATCGCGGTCATGGCAATAGAACCTGGGATAATGCTGCCAATGATAGCCAGGGACTCAGTCAATGAAATAAGAAAAATGATCAATAAAGCCATATGTGGGTGGGTG
>DAIOSQ010000166.1:0-2781 GCA_036752465.1 Legionellaceae bacterium
AGTTAAGAGGAGAGAATTATGCCAAGAGTAAAGCGCGGTGTGACCGCAAAAGCACGCCACAAAAAAGTATTAAAGTTAGCTAAAGGCTATTATGGTGCCCGCAGTAGGGTATATCGTGTTGCCAAGCAGGCGGTTATTAAAGCAGGGCAGTATGCTTATCGCGATCGTCGCCAAAAGAAACGCCAATTCAGAGCGTTATGGATTGTACGTATTAATGCGCAAGCCAGAGAGTGCGGTCTTTCATATAGTCGATTCATTGATGGTTTGAAAAAAGCACAAATCGAACTTGATCGTAAAGTGTTAGCAGATATGGCTGTACATGACAAAGATGCCTTCGCTGCATTGGCCGAGCTGGCAAAACAAGCATCTGCTTAAGAAGATGCTGACCCATTACACCCTAAGACGTGGGGTTTTTGTCACGGTAGCAGTTTAGTTATTTTGGTTAGGGAAAGCACTCTGCGGCTTGTTAGACCATGCAGGGAACAACAACCAAAAAGTGCATGTTAGAGGAGGCCTAGGCCTCCTTTTTAGTTCTAAAGATGTAAGCGCTCATTCCATAGCAGGGGTCGTCTATACTAAGCGCATTTTAGGAGAAAAATGCTAAAAAACGCGCCTATCCAGGTGTGCTGCGTTTTTTCGGGGATTTTTCTGCAACGTGCGTGCAAATTTGGTCGTTCACCAGGATGCTGGCATAGGGAGTGCGCAGTTACCTAACGATAGGATAAGTCATGCAAAATCTCACCCAACTTAGGGAACAGGCAGTTGAGGATATCACAGCGGCAGCTGATATAACGCAATTGGATGCCATTCGAGTCGAATATCTTGGCAAGAAAGGTCGTTTAACTGAAATTCTTAAGAGCTTAGTGCACTTGCCAGCTCGTGAGAAACCGCAAATGGGGCAAATGGTCAATCAAATCAAACGTGATATCACTACGCTTATCGAGCAAAAAATAGATATTATCCATGACCATATGTTGGCTAAAAAACTGGCTGAAGAAAACATCGATGTTACGTTGCCAGGTAGAGCTCAACGTAAAGGTACACTGCACCCAATCACACAGATGAGAATGCGTATCAACGATTATTTTCAATCGTTGGGATTTGATATCGTTGCGGGGCCGGAAGTTGAAACAGAGTTTTATAATTTCGAAGCGCTCAATGTGCCGCCGCATCATCCAGCGCGCGCGATGCACGATACCTTCTATTTCGGTGATGGGCAATTACTGCGTACGCATACCTCTCCTGTACAAATTCGGTTCATGGAAAATCAACAACCACCATTTCGTTTAATTGCGCCTGGTAGGGTCTATCGTTGCGATTCCGATGTGACGCACACTCCAATGTTTCACCAAGTAGAAGGACTGTGGGTAGACTCGGCTGTAAATCTTGCCAATTTGAAAGCTCTGCTGCAGCAATTTCTAAGTTTTTTGTTTGACAAAGAACTTGAGTTTCGTTTCCGGCCATCTTATTTTCCGTTTACCGAGCCATCCGCAGAGATGGATATTGCATGCACTCAGTGCAGTGGACAGGGTTGTCGGTCATGTCATGCGACGGGATGGATTGAGGTTGGTGGATGTGGCATGGTCCATCCAAATGTGCTGAGTGCGGTAGGTATTGACGCAGACGTTTATCAAGGGTGGGCCTTTGGTATGGGCATAGATAGATTGGCCATGTTGTACTACGGAATTGATGATTTACGCATCATGTTTGAAAATGATTTGGCTTTTTTAAAGCAGTTTTAAGGATACGAATATGAGAGTCAGTGAGTTGTGGTTGAGAGAGTGGATCAACCCCGCGGTATCTGGGCAAAAAATTTGCGATCAATTGACTATGGCTGGGTTAGAAGTGGAAGCACGATATCCAGTTGCTGGGTTTTTTGACCATGTGGTGGTGGGCAAGGTTCACAAAACATTTCCGCATCCTGATGCAGATCGCTTGACTATTTGCCATATTACAACTGCAGAACATGATAGCCGACAGATAGTTTGCGGGGCGACTAATATTCGTGCAGGTTTGTTGGTGGCCGTAGCGTTACCAGGCGCTCAGTTGCCAAATGGTGTTCAGATCAGGGAAACCAAATTACGTGGCCAGCTTTCTCAGGGCATGGTGTGCTCTGCCGCCGAGCTTGGGCTTGAGGAAGTAACAGATGGTATTTTGGAGCTGTCTGCAGATGCGCCTGTTGGTGCCAATTTTAGAGAATATCTGCAGTTGGATGATGAGATATTTGAGTTAAATCTCACGCCTAATAGAGCTGACTGCTTCAGTGTTTTGGGCATAGCCCGCGAAGTGGCTGTACTTAATGGGGCACGGCTCAAACCCTATCAATATCCTCAGGTCAAGCCAACAATCTCAGAGACACGGAGCGTGGTTGTACATGATTCTGTTGCATGCCCACAGTACTATGGACGCATGATTCGCGGAATTAATCCTACGGCAACAACACCTGTCTGGCTAAAAGAACGATTGCGCCGCAGCGGGCTTCGTGCAGTTCATCCGGTGGTTGATATCACCAACTATGTGATGTTAGAACTTGGGCAACCTATGCATGCGTTTGATCTACAACAGCTTGATGGAGATCTTCACGTGCGATGGAATAAATTGCAGGAAGCAATTACTCTGCTCAATGGGCAGGAGGTGGTATTTACCAGCAAAACTTTACTTATAGCTGATGAGCATAAAGCGCTGGGTATCGCTGGTGTCATGGGTGGACTCAATAGCTCGGTCAACAAGGACAGCACAGATATTTTTCTCGAAAGCGCTTTCTTTAACCCAGAGAACATT
>DAIOSQ010000167.1:0-2572 GCA_036752465.1 Legionellaceae bacterium
GACCTTAGATATCGGTGGGGATAAAACATTGCCTTACTTGCCCGTAGAAGAAGAAAATCCTTACTTGGGCTGGCGAGGGATTCGCGTCACACTTGATCACCCAGATGTTTTTTTATTGCAAATTCGTGCCATGATGCGTGCCAACGAGGGTTTACATAACCTGCGCATCATGCTGCCTATGATCACCAGCATGCATGAAATCGACGAAGCATCCTTTTTAATCGACCAAGCATATCATGAATTGTTAGAGGAAAACTGCCGCATACAAAAACCAGCCCTTGGTATCATGATAGAGGTTCCGGCAACGGTTTTTCAGACGCGCGAATTTGCCCGACGCGTCGATTTTATTTCCGTTGGCAGCAATGATTTGACACAGTATCTCTTGGCAGTTGACCGCAACAATGCGCGCGTGGCTAATATGTATGATCCATTACATCCGGCATTGATTCGCACCTTACTAAAGATTGTCGAAGGCGCGCATGCTGGTGGTGTTGAGGTCAGTATTTGTGGAGAAATGGCCAGTGACCCACTGGCCGTTATTTTGTTGATGGCCATGGGTTTTGACAGCTTAAGTATGAATGCTTCCAGTCTCCCTAGGGTCAAGTGGGTCATTCGGACATTTTCTGTAACCAATGCCCGCAAATTGCTGGCAGATGTGCTCGAATTTGAGCATGCTAAAGAAATACGTCACCTGTTACAGAAAGCCCTAGAACAAGAAGGGCTCGGTGCCTTGATACGTGCCGCTAAGGAGGAAACTTGACAGCTATAATGGGTACACAAGCTACGGCAATTTTTATCGTATTGGGTATGGTTATCGGCACATTGGCCGGCTTATTCGGCATTGGTGGCGGGCTGTTGCTAGTGCCTGCTTTGTTATACCTATTCACAACCATGCCGCTGGTGCCAGCCGATGCTGTGATGCAAATGAGTGTAGGCACATCATTGGCTGTGATCATTTTCACTGGCGCATCAGCCACGTTAAGTCATGTCAAAAAAGGTAAGATCTCTTGGATAGTGTACTATCGCTTGGTGCCTGGCATTATCTTGGGCGCATTACTAGGTGGCATCCTGGCACATTGGACCCCAGCGACCTATCTCAAAAAAATGCTTGGGTTGCTGTTACTTTATATATTTTTCAACTTGGTCTCGCAATTGCGGAAGGAGAGCACACAACCGTTACGCCAGGTGAGTCGATGGTTGTATGCGGTCACCGGTTTGCTCATCGGCCTACTATCTGGCATGGTTGGGATCGGCGGCGGAGCATTGATCGTACCTTATTTACATTATCTACGGGTTGATATGCGACAAATCAGCGCTATTTCGAACGCATGCACCTTACTCATTGGTTTTTTTGGCGCCGCCACATTTGCGACAATGGGCTGGCACACGCCTAACTTGCCAGCGCACAGCATCGGTTATATCTATTTACCCGCGGTGCTATGGGTGGCCGTGCCCAGCATGCTGTGTGCACCATTGGGCGCAAAATTGACCTACATTCTGCCAGTCAAACAATTGAAATATGGTTTCGCTCTCATGGTGCTGCTGATCGCCATCCACTTGATGTTCTAGAAGGTATTATTATGCTGATATTTCCCGCTATTAACCCTGTGGCATGCTCACTAGGCCCCCTACAGATCCATTGGTATGGCCTGATGTATCTATTGGCCTTTGTTGGCGCATGGCTATTGGCGCTATGGCGAACCAAACGCTACCATTTGACCTGGTCGCAAGAGATGATTGCTGATTTAATTTTTTATGCCGCTTTGGGGGTCATTGTTGGGGGGCGCGTAGGCTACATGTTATTTTACCAAGCACATGAGCTGCTGCACGCGCCGTTGACGCTATTTAAAATCTGGCAGGGTGGCATGTCTTTTCATGGTGGATTAATCGGCGTGATCTTAGCTGTATTTTATTTTGCACGCCACATCCACAAACCCTTTTGGGAAGTCGCTGATTTTATCACCCCACTGGTGCCTTTTGGCTTAGCTGCGGGTAGAATCGGCAACTTCATCAATGGTGAGCTTTGGGGCAGGGTGACTGACGTCCCTTGGGCCATGGTATTCCCGCATATTGATAACTTGCCGCGACATCCATCGCAATTGTATGAATGCTTACTTGAAGGCGTAGCCCTTTTTTTGCTGATAAACTGGTACGCAGCAAAACCTAGGCCGCGAGGAACGATATCCGCGATGTTTTTGATGAGCTATGGCACCATTAGAATGCTCATTGAGCAATTTCGTCAGCCTGATGCAGACATTGGTTTTGTTGCCTTCCATTGGTTAACTATGGGACAATTGCTATCAATCCCCATGATTGTGGGTGGCTTTATTTTATGGTGGGTCAAACGCGATGCAAATATATCATCAACTGCTTGAACATATTTTAAAAAATGGCGTCAACAAATCAGATCGCACGGGCACTGGTACCTTATCGGTATTTGCTTATCAGATGCGCTTTGATTTATCACAGGCATTTCCCTTGGTAACCACCAAAAAAATTCATACCAAAAGCATTGTGCATGAACTGCTCTGGTTCCTGCGCGGCGAGAGCAATGTTGCCTATCTGCAACAAC
>DAIOSQ010000168.1:0-2507 GCA_036752465.1 Legionellaceae bacterium
AATCAGAAAGATGGCATGATTCGCGATCTCAAGCAGCGCTTGTATGGTAAAAAGAGTGAAAAAGGTGGCAGCAAGGCTGATGTCAATTCAGATGCAAAAGATAACCATTCAAAACGGCCACGAGGACAACAAAAAGGAAGTGCCAGCCATGGTCGTACAGTTCGTCCTAATTTGCCCGTTATTCCAGAAGTGATTTCTCTGAGTGAAACAGCTTGCGTGATATGTGGGTTGGAATACTCCTTATTCGCTGACGAAGAGTCCGATATTATTGAAATCGAAGTCGCTGCTCATATTCGCAGAATTAAACGTCAACGATGTGCAAAGAATTGCACGTGTACATCTGGATCAAGATTTATCACAGCCCCTGTTCCGCCGAAGCTAATACCTAAAAGCCCTTATGGGGCCTCCATATGGGAAGAGATATTGCTGAGTAAATTTCTTCATGCCCAACCCGTTAATCGTACGCTGAGTAACTTTAAAAGCCTTGGGTTGACTATTTCACCAGGCACAGTTGCAGATAACCTAAAAAAACTAACACCTCTATTTGAGCCTGTTTACAAAGCATTTCATCAGAAACAAATGACAGAAAACAGATTTCATAATGATGAAACTCGCTGGGAGGTTTATGAACAAGTGGAAGGTAAGACAGGACATCGTTGGTATCTTTGGCTCACGCGTTCAATCTCCGTAGTCTACTATCGAATGGATCCAACGCGTAGCGCTGAGGTTCCAATCACACATTTTTCTGATCTGATTTCAAAAACCGTTATTGTTATTTGTGATCGCTATCGTGCTTATAAAAAATTAGCTCGATTGAATCTATCCATTACTCTTGCATTTTGTTGGGCTCACGTCAGACGTGATTTTCTAGATCTTGCTCGTCGCCACGCTGATTTAAATAAATGGGGCTTGGATTGTGCGGATGAAATCAGTAAACTCTTTCATTTAAATAACCAGCGCATCGCATTGTGGGATCCAAACTTGTCTTTAACCTGGCAATCCACCCAATTCAAAGAAAAACATGATGCACTTGGCAAGGCTTTGAATGAGATGAAATCACGTTGCGATGCATTGCTTGAGGCGGATAAAATAGCCAGAGCAAAAAAAGAAAAAACACCAGATGTTCTTGTGCCTGCAAAACGTAATGTCTTGCTGAGTCTACAAAATCATTGGCAAGGTCTCATGGTTTTTTATGAACATCCAGACGTGAAAATGGATAACAACCCAGCCGAACAGTCTATGCGAAACCCAGTCCTTGGTCGTAATGGTTATTATGGTTCGGGGAGTTTGTCATCTGCTGAGTTGGCTGCGATGATGTTCTCCATTTTTCAAACGATGCTGCTTTGGAATATAAACCCACGAGCATGGCTCCATTTTTATTTTGAGGCATGTGCTCAAAATGGAGGAAAATCACCTGATGACTTGGGTGCGTTTCTGCCCTGGACAATGAGTGAATCCAGACGACAACCATTATCAAAACCGCCTGACAATAATACATCATGAAACGTTATTGTGGGCGTATTTTTAGTGCAGAAGAACTGGCACAAATCATCGAATTAATTGAAAAAAATCCATCAAAGCATCGTCTCGAGCTTTCACGAGACGTTTGCCGAATGCTATCCTGGTATAAAGCTGATGGTGGTCTCAAGGAAATGTCCTGCCGAGTGGCCATGCTGCGTATGCAGGAGGATGGCTTAATTCGATTGCCTCCACCGCGTACAGTTAATAAACGAAAATCTGCCACCACCATCTCATGTGCCACTGAGCCTAAATTCATTATACAAAAGCCCGTGCATCCGCTCGGTGAATTGCAATTATGTCTTGTTACACAAAAAAATTCACGTCTATGGAATGAATATATACAACGTTATCACTATCTGGGTTACACACCTCTACCGGGAGCTCAATTACGTTATTTTGTCACCGTGAATGAACAGGTTCTTGCCTTATTAGGATTTGGCGCCTCTGCTTGGCAAGTTGCACCACGTGATCATTTTATTGGATGGGACCATGAGCAACGTCGTCATGGTCTTCCGCTGATTGTAAACAACGCACGATTCCTCATCTTACCCTGGGTGCAATCAAAAAATCTAGCATCAAAAATCTTAGCTATGATAGCTCACCAACTCCCTACCGATTGGCTCAATAGGTATAATATTCAGCCTGTCCTTATGGAAACGTTTGTTGAGACAGGTCGTTTTGCTGGCACTTGTTATCGAGCTGCTAATTGGGTGCATGTTGGCCAAACAAAAGGACGCGGTAAACTTGGTCCGCACGGTGTGCAAAGTGTGCCGATTAAAGATATTTTTTTATACCCATTGATTCGAAATTTTAGGGCAGTCTTGAAAGGTTCGAATTGTCAATAATGGGGTTGGACGAATGTTTACCTTTCAGAGATACTATCCCATTGATTCAATACGGTTTTTTATATTAATAAATCCACAAGACGCAGCGAATCCGTCTTATCAGTGCCTCAATGTCGGGTGGAAAGAAGGGTTTGTGCTTTT
>DAIOSQ010000169.1:0-2453 GCA_036752465.1 Legionellaceae bacterium
CGGCGCGGTTTTTTGGTAGAAAAATAACCTGTGGCCAGGTCGAGTTGTTGATCGAACGGTTGGTTGCCGATAATCAATTTTTAGCACAAATTCGAGCCAGCAAAGCGCCCAAGCCTGGCTGCGTGATCTGCTTAGACAAATCCTGGAAACTGGAAGTGCTTAGTCGCGTGGATGACTTGTTTCTGTGCCAAGCTCATGGCAATCTGCAGCAAATGATTGACGAAATTGGTCATATCCCACTGCCGCAGTACATCGCGCGCGAAGATAGCCTGTTGGATAAAGAACGTTACCAGACGGTGTATGCCCGGCATACAGGATCTGTGGCGGCACCCACGGCGGGACTACATTTTGATGAGGCTATGTTGCAGTGTTTGCAAGCCAAGGGGATTCAAACCGCTTTTTTGACCTTGCACGTGGGTGCAGGTACATTTATGCCGGTTAGAACCGACCATATTGCTGAGCATAAAATGCACGCTGAACGCTTCCATATCAGTGCAGCCTTGTGCGAAGCGATTAAACAAACCAAAGCGCGTAACAAACGAGTTATTGCGGTTGGTACGACGAGTTTGCGAACTTTAGAGGCAGCAGCCCAAGCTGGCGAGTTAACACCTGGGGAGGGCATGACCGATATATTTATCAAGCCTGGTTACCGCTTTCAACTATGCGATGGCTTGATCACTAATTTTCATTTGCCAGAGTCCACGCTGCTGATGTTAGTATCTGCATTTATTGGGCACGCAGAGGCCATGGCACTCTATCAAGTCGCTATCGAGCACCGTTATCGATTTTATAGCTACGGCGATGTCACGTTATTATTATAAGGCTTGTAGATGGCGCATTTTGTTGCTGTATTGACTTCTTTGGCAGGCAGCATCCTGACTGCCGCTAATTGGCGTGCAAGTAATTGCTCTTGGGGTGTGGCCTATTTAAGTGATTTGCTGGTTAAACCAGGCTATAGATACCTGCGACAATTACCTGATTTACATAGTCATTTTGCTTGGCATGGCCAGCTGATGCTAAATGTCACCTTGCCTAAACCGAATACAGATAATCAGTATATCCTGAAATCTCCTTATGATGGCAGTCGTATGAGCGTAGCGCGAGATGCTGTGCTTGAGCTGGTCAGCAGCTTGAATCCTCAATATTTAATAGTGGCAGCAGGCGAAGACAGTGTTTTTTGCTGTGAAAATGCCGAGGTTATCCACTTGTCATCTGGTAACGGTGCGTGCCCCCGCTATTTACAAGATAATGACATGCTTGGTCAACCGGTCGAATTGAGTGAAAATAACCCATTCTGGATTGAATCAGACAAACCTGCCCAGCATGGTCACGCCGGACACGTTTATCGCGATGATATGCTGATTGATATCACGTCTCGGCAGTATCAACAACAATTTGTGCCGATTGATACCTGCTGTCAATGCCCCATCTGTCAGGCAAAGCTGAGCTTAGCTTATCTGCATCATATCTATCAGCATACACCACTATTAGGGCAACGCTTGTTAATACAACACAACGTCTTTTATTATCAGCATAGTATCGCGAAAAACCACCTCCCAAATACAGCTTAATCATTTACGTGTACCGCAAATATAGATATGATGTCGCCATATCTACCAGTGTATTTTGCGAAGGAGAGTACCATGAGTTTTTTCATAAGTCAGGCATATGCTGCTGCGGATGCCACCAAACCAGCGCAGGCGGATAGTGTCGTCTCGTTGCTGATGATAAGTGCTATCTTTTTGTTATTTTACTTTATGCTGATTCGTCCACAAAATAAACGCGCGAAAGAGCAACGCGAATTGCTTAGCAAGTTAAAAAAAGGCGATGAAGTGGTGCTGTCAGGCGGTATCATAGCAAAAATAGTTCAAGTTGATGATAATTATGTCAAAGCCAGCCTGACTGATGGTGTGGTTGTGACGGTACAAAAAAATTCCGTAACCACAATTTTGCCCAAAGGTACGTTAAAGTCTCTTTAAGCAGCTCAGCAGGACAAACCATGCAAAACAAATTCCCCTTGTGGAAAAACCTAATGCTAATTGCGTTGGTGGTATTGGGTCTTTTCTATGCACTGCCAAATTTATATGGCGAAGATCCAGTGGTGCAGATTTCTAGCGATAAACTGGATAAAAAAAGCAGTTTACCAGAACGCATCAAAACCATTTTGATTCAAGCGCACATTAATTTTAAAGCCATTTTGCAAAATCACGATATGGTAGAAGTGCGCTTTGCCACGCCGGACAGCCAACTGCTGGCGGGTGATATCTTGAAGCAACAACTTGGAGACAGTCATACTATCGCCTTTAACCTGGCTCCGGCGACGCCAAGATGGCTCAGTTTGATGGGCGCAGAACCGATGAAACAAGGCTTGGATTTGCGTGGTGGGGTCCATTTTCTGCTAGAAGTTGATGTGGATAGTAGGCAGTTAGACTATAGGATTAATATTAATAACA
>DAIOSQ010000170.1:0-2419 GCA_036752465.1 Legionellaceae bacterium
GTCAAATCTCACCGCCATCATCAAGGTCATTCCGCTTTACGACTGAGCCATCCAGTGAAATTTTGTGTGCGCCCAGACTGATAAAGCCATGATAAATAACCTGCCATTTTTTGTATTCTGGATGAGATTTGACAAACAGTTTAAACATCGTTTCAGATAGCACCATGCCACCAGGAACTACGGTTAACAACCCCTTATTGAGAATCAAGTTGCCCTGGGCTAATTGTTTTTGCACCCAACGGACAAATTGAATGCCAATATTGCGTCTGGAGTGTGCCGAATCAGGTGTGACATCGACAAAAGTGCCGATACGACTGGAACGCTTACCGCTGTTGTCTTTCTGTGCTTTAACCAACAAAGCATCTAGCTCACGTTGTAAGGCGATATCGTCCGCACGTGACAAAATTGCTTTTAAAGTACCACCGCCGGCATCATCCTCCACATCCAACAAATTTAGCCATATTTTTAAAATATGCAAATTGGAAGCCAACCAAGCAAATCCACTATTGGGGGTGATCATTTTTGCCATTAAGATATTCAAAGACGTGCGAAATTTTGGCTCATGGGTTGCTTGAAAAGTATAATAATAGTAGCTGCCGACGGCAGACATGCTCTCCAGCAAAGGGTTCCAGCGGGTGAGATAGTGGCCATTGTGATCAAATATATCAATGATGAAGTCGGTGCTTAATTTGCTGCAGTCTTTCAATAAGCTCGCTGAAAATAATGCATATCCCCACAGCGCTTGTTCGGGAGACATCTTATCGGTTTGGTTGTTGAGGATATAATGTTTGAAAATAGACATAGCAGCTTCTGTGCGATTGAGCGCGTGATCAAAAAGCCCCACCAGCGATGCATAATAGCCATTGTTGGTTTCAGGTAATGACTGACAATAATTGATAAGATTTTGAATCAAGCGCACCCCAATGCTGTGGTAGCGGTGGGGATCAAGCCCATTGGATTGCTCCAATTTTGCCATCAAATCCTGCCTTTTTGGGCAAGACAATAGATTGGCAGGCGTTACCATGGCAACTAACTCGTCTAGCGGCTTGTGCACAAGCATATGCTTAGTTTTTTTTTCCGTACGAAACAAAACTCCTCCCTCATCTTCCATTCACTGCTGTCATGTGTTAATGCCGTAGATGAGCTGGCGCAATTGTGTTGGCAATGCGCACAAAATCATTCACACTCAATTGTTCTGGTCGTGCAGTAGGGTCAATCCCCAATTGTCTAATGTTTTCAGCACTGATCAGCATTTTCAAATTATTGTTCAACGTTTTGCGGCGCATTGCAAAACTGGAAGCCACGCACGCTTGCAGGGTTGGCAAATCAACCAGTAGTTGATGTTGGCGTGGTTGTAACCGAACGATCGCGGATTCAACTTTAGGTTGCGGATAAAACGCTGTACCGGGCACATTAAATAGATGCGCAATTTCACACTGATATTGCAACATCACGCTCAATTTGCCGTAAGCCTTACTACCAGGACGAGCAACCATACGTTCCACCACCTCTTTTTGCAGCATGAATACCATATCGTCAATGTGTTCGCGATATTTCAATAAATGAAACAATAAAGGCGTTGCAATATTATACGGCAAGTTGCCTATAATGCGCAAATTTCTTCCAAGCGCACCGTAATCGACGGTTAGCGCATCGGCTGCGATAATATTTAATTGTGCTGCCTCAGCAGCATTGTGCCAATGATTTTGCAAATCGCGATCAATTTCGATGATGGTTAGTTGCTGCACGTGTTGCAATAAAGGTTTGGTCAATGCGCCGAGTCCTGGACCGATTTCAATGATACGCTCACCGGCAATAGGTCGAATGGTTGCAATGATATGTGCAATGACAGCAGCATCATTTAAAAAGTTTTGACCGAATCTTTTCCGCGGCGTATGTGTCATGAGAAGGCCCAAGATAATTTACTAAAAAGTATACAACGCGTGAAGTATAGCATATCGCCAATAAATTGGTAAATATTGAGACAACTGAGCGGGTCCATTGGTACGATAACTCGTCTTGCTAAAATCCATTTTGTTTAATACTATTGCCGCTTATTGGCGCGGTTGCAAAACTTGACCGCGGAGCGGATGTGAACGGTCTTTGCTAGCACGGGGGTGGTCAGTGGTTGCAATTGTTAAAGCTTGTGCCGTTGGGGCATTATTGGCGTTTTCTGATGGATTGAGAGGGCCCAATCGACATCAGTTTTTTAAAAAACCAGATCGATTCGCAGCAAACACGCGCAACAAAAAAGTCTCAAGTTTAAAGCTAGTGCCTGATGAGCTGCCTATTTGGATACGTGAACTAGAATGCATTTCACCCGTGCTGTTGCTGTCTTTTTGTGCCCAACGCTGTTCTCCGACAGGCCCTGGTCCGGAAAATATTCCCATGCATATGTGGGCTTTTATTTATCAGGCGT
>DAIOSQ010000171.1:0-2380 GCA_036752465.1 Legionellaceae bacterium
CACATGGCTTAGTCGAACCTGGCCACGCCATGGGCGCCAGCACCTGGCAAATGATACAGCTTATTTTGTTACCAGAGTCAATCCCCGGACTGATACAGGCCGTTACCATCACCGCCATAACCTTGGTTAACTATTCTGCCATGGCAGGTACAGTCGGAGGTGGTGGTCTGGGCGATTTGGCCATACGCTATGGCTATCAACGCTTCGATGTCCATGTGATGCTGGCGACCATAGTGGTTTTAATTATCATGGTACAATTGATACAAACCGGCGGCGACCGTTTGGCACGCCATTTCACACGAGGAGTCAAACGATGAAACTCATGCCCATCACCCTGATGCTGCTCATGTTAGTGGCATGTCATAAACCAACAACAAACACCATAGCAGTTGGCACGATGGCAGGCCCGGAAACGGAATTAATCGAAGTAGCGCAAAAAATTGCTTACGAAAAATGTGGTTTGAGTGTCAAAATTATTGAATTCAATGATTATAACTTGCCAAATGAATCGCTACAAAATGGCAGCATCGACGTCAATGTTTATCAGCATTTGCCATACCTGTTGGCAGCACAAAAAGCACGCGGCTATCATTTAGAAGTGATTGGCAAGACCTTTGTCTACCCTATGGGAGTTTATTCAACAAAATATAAGCTGCTACGGCAAATACCCGAGCACGCGCTCATTGCGATTCCTAATGATCCAAGCAATGAAGCGCGTGCGTTGATGTTGTTACAACAAGCCGGATTAATCACCCTCAGCAATACACACTTTAATATTACCAGCAAAGACATTAAGAAAAATCCGCACCATTTAAAATTCCGCGAATTAGACGCTGCACAATTACCGCGGATTCTCCCAGACGTCGATGCAGCGATCATCAACACCACCTTCGCGGTGCCCGCAGGATTGAATCCAAAACACGATGCGTTATTTATGGAAAATGAAAACTCACCCTACGCAAACCTGGTTGTCATGAAGGCTGATAACAACAACAAAACGCAATTGATGTGTTTTGTTGGCGCTCTAAACTCTGATGAGGTCAAACAAAAAGCACAAGAAATTTTCAAAGATGCAGCAATTCCAGCATGGATAAGCCATCAAACAGCATCATAACGTACAACAAATCACGGCAACAGACCTTGATGTCAAACAAAAATCTTTTTAGGCTGTGTGCATGCGCACAGCCCAGAATTCTTTAATAGAGTAGTTGGATTTGTTGTCAAATTATTATATAATTATACATATATATACCCATGAGATCACACATGTATCCTTTGATAGCTATTGTACCTGATGTAACCCTACCTTTCATCGGACGCACCATTTCTGATGAAGAAAAGTTACGGCGCGCCGAAGCAGAGAGAGACAGGGCAAGCACCAGTCTACCCACCAGCTACCAGGACCGGCCAGTAGATAATTCGACCTTGGACAAGGTACTCGCTGTTACGGATAGCGAAGGTAATAGCCTTGGGGTACAACATATTGACAGCATGGAGCTGTTTAAAGATTTTACGGATGTCGAGGCCTTACTGAAAGCGCGTGCCAGCAGTCTAGAGACGCTCAAGATAGGGGACACATCACTTGCCAGCCTTGGAGTAACCGCTCTGCCTATTGATGACGAGGGCTGGAATGCGTTTAACGCAGAGATTGCAGCTTTTAATGATTATCTCAAAAAGTCCGCTGATGACCACTCCTCAGAACGTACCAGCACTATTATTGCCTACCTAAGCGAGAACCGTCCAAAAGCTCAAGAACTGTTCAAAACGCAGCTTGAAAACGATTGTTACGCATTACAAGCCCAGCTCACCGCAAGTGAGAAAGTGCGTGCTAAGTTTCCTGAGAATGGCGCTAGAGAAACCTTTATTAAAGATGCGGTAGAGCAATATAGAAACCAACAAAACGCAAATTTAAACAAATTCGATACGGATATCCAACAAAAATTAGTACTGAAACATCGCGAGGCGCAACAAGAACATCTGCGGGTAATTTTTTTAGCCAACCTTGAGCTTTGGAGTAAAGAAAACGAACGGTTGCTCAATGCACTGCGACAACGCCGCGACAAAAGCATAGACTTACAGGATGATGAGATTTTGATAGACAGCAAAAAGGGGAACCTGAGGTTTTCTGGCATCAATGTCTCTCAGCTGCCTATCATCACAACCATTACCAAACAAAAAATCACCAATAATAACGGCGTTTTTTCCATGAAGATTCCCAATTATTGGCAAGCTCCCTTCTATCGCTCAAGTAATCATCGCCGTGTGCTCGTTGACCTAACCGTTATGGCCCAGGCCGTGCGCGCCAGTGGTCATTCAAAGATCACAATGAGCGTGAAAAGCACCAGCGAAGAAGACGCACTCAAAACTGCACGCGAAGCCT
>DAIOSQ010000172.1:0-2291 GCA_036752465.1 Legionellaceae bacterium
GTTTTAATGAAGAGCACAATCCATGGAACCATTACTCAATATTGCCATCTGTGCCGCCCGAGCGGCCGGTGATATCATCGTTCGTAATATGGATATAATCGACCGATTAACCATTTCAACCAAAAAACCGAATGATTTTTTTTCTGAAGTAGACCTCAAGGCCGAACAAGCTATCATTAAAACGATCCATAAAGCACACCCACAGCATGGTATTCTTGCAGAAGAAGGTGGTTCATTTCAAGCAGATGCAGAAACTGTCTGGATCATCGACCCACTCGACGGTACCAATAATTATTTACATGGTTTCCCATTTTTCGCCGTATCCATTGCGGTACGCATCAAGCAGCGCATCGAACATGCGGTGGTATTTGATCCCGTAAGACATGAATGTTTTACTGCCAGTCGTGGCCGTGGTGCTCGCTTAAACGATCGTCGTATCCGTGTTTCCAAACAAAGTCAATTAAGTGCTGCTTTGATTGGCTGTGGTTTTTCCTTGCACAATATGGAGCAGAGTCAAATCTATTTAAACGCTTTTCAAGCGTTGGCTGGAAAATGTTCTGGTGTACGTCGTACCGGTTCAGCAGCACTAGACCTAGCCTATGTTGCCAGCGGCAGGCTGGATGGCTACTGGGAACAAGGACTTAAACCGTGGGATATTGCGGCCGGTAGTTTGTTAATAGAAGAAGCGGGTGGTCTTATCAGTGATTTTAATGGCAATAACCATTTTTTGACCTCAGGCGAAGTGATCTGCGGTACACCCAAAGTATTTAAAGGTCTGCTGAAAACGCTAACTCCGGTATGGCCGAGCTCACCAGCTTGAGCGCGGCTAGCGAACGTCAGCCGCCGCCGCTTATACCCATGCAAGGCGCCCTCAATACCGTACTTTTTTCCACATGCTAGCCATGCTAGAATGCTGTTTTTTATTTAGGCAGATTAACCATGTCACAAAAAAGTTCCACATGTTCACTTGCCGCCACTGCCCAGCAAGATACTCCTGTAAGTCTATCTGCAACGTATGCGTATGTCCTGGAAGCTATCACACAGAATATAGCGCTGCAAACGCTGCAGAACTATCAACTTGGCAAAGCTTGTCACCTGTGTCTCTTGGTTCGCAACGATTGCACCGATGAATGGCTAACGTATTTAGCCTTGCTGCGCCAACAAATCACGCAAATACCCCAATCTACACGGATATTGCTAGTGGTCGTGCAAGACAAATGTACCGACTCACCACCACAACCAACAAAATGGTCAATGGTCGAATTAATCATCCAAGATCAACAACTAAATTCTTATACTGAGGCAGATGAAGATCTAGCGCTGCATACCAGTTTGCTAGACTTTTTCCCTAAGGGTAAGCACCGGCTAGCAACAGTTATGCGTGGCCAAGCCGCTCATCAATCAGCAGATGCCGTACAAAGATTTAATAATTTTTTCCAACAATTTAACACCTATGATATAGCGCGCATGACGCGTCACAACAGCGGTTTTCTATATTTAAAACATCCTAGTTTATTTCAACTGAACATGGCATACGCTCAGAGCAAGGAACCACTGGCATTCAACTTGCTGGCCAGAAAAATATTGCTGTTGATAAAAAATCATATCCAGCTGTACACCTGGATGCAAGCAGAGCTACAAGAAGAATTAGCACATATCAGCAAAATTGCAGCACAGAACCTCAGCTATGCCAAATATTTATTGGTGCTTTATTTGCAAGACTTATTTGTGCGCCTAGCGCAACCAACATCCATTAGCAACTATTTAAATAACCTATTGCAGCACGCCATTGCCTTACAATTAAAATATGTTGCGCCGGCTTTTGATGCGCAAAACAGAACACTGGATCAGCAATTTATCATCTTACCACGCGTGCAACAGAAGTTTGACCAGTACTTTTGGTGCGCACATTTTAGCATTAAAGCCTATAACGCCATCCATGATCTGCTCGAAAAAAGCAATGCTTGTGTTGATTTTTTTTCGCAATGAATTACACGACTTACAAACCATGCTGGACCAACCCAGTTATGACATCGATGTGGCAAAAAACCAATTATATTATTTAATCCGACTGCTGTATCACACCGCTTCTATACAAAATGATACCTCCTTAGTACAGTTACTTAACGATACCCTCATGAAAACATTTAGTCTTTTACCCGAACAGCATGCCACCGCACCCTCTGCAGATGCATGCCAAAACAGCTATGTCTCTAAGAAAAATCGCTTAACTTAGCTGTCAGCCTCGCCACATTCTCTGATGCGTTAACTCAGGATTTTTTCCAAATTAA
>DAIOSQ010000173.1:0-2265 GCA_036752465.1 Legionellaceae bacterium
TGAACATTTTTGGGGGTTCCTAAACAAGACCCGTAGTACAGGCAATTTTTGGTACCGAGGGTCGGAGTCGAACCGACACGGTGTCACCACCACCGGATTTTGAATCCGGCGCGTCTACCAATTCCGCCACCCCGGCACTGTACTGGCGCAATTATAACAAATACACAAATATTCACAATGGCTATTGCGATCTTTTCTCTTAGCACTTACTCGCACCAGTCACAGAATTGCTTCACTATGGGCAACGAAGGCAAGTCAATTCAGTGGAAGTGCGTTGTTGTGCTCCTGAAAACGCAATTTTTTAGAATCATTTTATAACATGGCTAGACACTGAAACCGCAAAAAACTTATCTATTTCTTCTTGGCTCAGCTGCCATTGTCTGGGTTTGGTTGGTGAATGCAGGATTTCATTGAACAATGCTTTTTTATCGGTTTGCATGCGCAGAATAACTTCTTCTACAGTACCCTTTGTGACCAGTTTATAAACAAAAACTGGATTTTCCTGACCAATACGATGCATGCGATCCGTTGCTTGATTCTCGGCATGTGGGTTCCACCATGGATCATAGTGAATCACAGTATCGGCACGAGTTAAATTTAAACCTGTACCGCCCGCTTTCAAACTGATTAGAAATATAGGTGCCAAAGCATTTTGAAAATCATGCACCATTTTTTGGCGATGAACCGTGGCTCCTGTTAATTTCAAATACGGGTATTCGCGTGCCTGCAATTCTTGTTCAATCAGCGCCAACATAGAAGTGAATTGAGAAAACACCAATACCCGCCTCCCCTCCTCCATCAGATTGTCGAGTAGCTCCATCAAAATGACTAGTTTTGCCGAGCTTTGATGTGCCGGTTGAGCTTCTGACATCCGCAGCAATCTGGGATCACAACAAACTTGTCTTAATTTTAGTAATGCCTCCAACAACTTGATTTGACTTTTACCAATGCCACGATCAGCAATTGCCTCCCGAACTTTTAGTTCCATGCTCATACGTATGGCTTCATATAAGTCTCGCTGTGGTTCCAATAATTCAATTTCGCGAATGATTTCAGTTTTTGGCGGTAATTCTTTGAGTACTGCTGCTTTGGTTCGGCGCAGCATAAAAGGTTTAATCCTTCCGCGCAGTAGCGCACTACTCGCTTGATCAAAGTCCTTTTCTATAGGTTGTTTAAATAATTGACGGAATTCTCGACTGGTGCCTAACAGCCCTGGCATCAGAAAATTGAATAATGACCATAATTCACCTAAATGATTTTCAATGGGTGTGCCTGTTAAACACAGGCGATGTTGGCCGTTTAGTTGCTGAATTGCTTGTGTGGTATGCGTGCGGGCATTTTTGATGAATTGCGCTTCATCCAAAATAATGTAATAAAACTGGTAGCTTAGAAATTTCTTCTTATCACGCAATACCAAACCGTACGTTGATATCACGAGATCATACGCATCAAAAGTGTCTTGGTGCCTAGCTTGACCATGATAGGCTAACACCTTCAAGTCGGGGGTAAATTTATTGGCTTCTTCGCACCAATTTCCAACCAAACTGGTAGGGGCAATAATTAGACATGATCGACTGAGGCGGTGATGATCTTTTTCGATCTGTAAATGGGCAAGTGTTTGTACTGTTTTTCCCAGCCCCATATCATCCGCTAAGACCCCAGCAAAATGGTATGTGCGAAGAAATTGTAACCAATTTACACCTTGCTGCTGGTAGGGCCTTAATTCTGTCTTGAAACTTGTTGATAGCATAACATCAGTCAGCGTATCAAGTTCCGCCAATTGCTGCAATTGTAAGCGAATCTGTTGCGTTGCTTGCCAACGAGTATGACTTGCTTTTAAAGCGTTTTCTGCCTCTTGCATCAGCAGCAATTGCGGCAAATTAACCATAACCCCCTTTGTGTCATGGGTCTTAGATAACTGCAGCAAAACTCGCAATAAGGGCTTGAGTCGTCCTAAAGGTACTTCAAGCATTTTTCCTTTAGCATATGGCAAACGCATAGGTTTATCATCTGGCAACGCGGCTAACGTACTGATTTCATAATGCTTCAGCAGTTCGATTACCAATGGCAAAACATTGATCGTTTGATCGGCAACTGTAATACCCAATTGATAAGCAAAGAAATTATTGCCTTTATCTTCAAGCTCTGAGTACCAATATGCATCATCACTCAATAAAATTTCTTGATGAAATAAATCCATGGGCGAGGCTTGCGAACTCGTCAGAGACTTTTTAATGTAAGGCAATAATTTCTTTGCTTATCAAT
>DAIOSQ010000174.1:0-2262 GCA_036752465.1 Legionellaceae bacterium
CAAGTCTCACCCAGTGTGACGACCCACGATTTAATGCAAACATTTCAGGTCGATGGTACAGGCCTTGGTAACTTATCAGCCTGTTATTTTTATGCCTATTTACTGATGCAAATACCTGTAGGCATTATTTTGGATAAGTTTAGCCCCAGAGTCATCACAAGCTTGGCAATTTTTATTTGCGCGATCAGCACCTGGTTATTTTCAATCACTGACTCACTGCTACTGGCCTGTATCAGTCGCGCAATGATGGGCTTGGGCGCAGCATTTGCGGCGGTTTCCTGCATGAAATCAGCTAGCCTTTGGTTTCCAGTTAAGCGCTTTGCTTTGGTGTCAGGCATGTGTATGACTGCCGCAATGTGTGGCGCCGTATTTGGCCAAATGCCTTTGTCTTTTTTGGTGGCACAAGTTGGTTGGCGAGGTGCTTTGCAATGGGTATCGCTGTTGGGTATGGGGTTGAGCTTGCTGTACTATTTCATCGTGCAAGATAAAGCAACCCACCGCTATGCTGGCGCGGCCATGCCCGACAGTAAGCAAGCACCCGCAAGTATTTTAACCTCTAAACAAGCGTGGTTATTATCACTGTACAGTGGTTTGGCTTTTGCACCGGTATCCGTGTTTGGTGGGTTATGGGGGGTGCCATTCTTACAGCAGGCCTACAACTTAAGCACAGCGCGAGCCGCATGGTCAGTTTCAGTGATATTTATTGGCTTTGCGGTTGGGTCACCCCTAGCCGGTTGGTTGTCAGACCATATAGGTCGCAGAAAACCCCTGATGATGCTAGGTACGGTGTTAGCCGCGATATGCCTATTGATCGTTATTTATAGCCAACAACTGTCGACCACCACGATAGATTGCTGTCTTTTTTTATTTGGCCTGGGTGCAAGTTGTTTTTTTATCAGCTTCGCAATGATTCGCGAAGGCTTTCCACTGGCCTTGGCTGCAACTGTATTGGGATTCATGAATACGTTTGATTCTATTTGTGAAGCTGTTTCAGAGCCCATAGTCGGTATTTTATTAGACCACAACTGGCAAGGCGCGATAGATCGTGGCGGCCATATTTTTTCAACCGCAGCTTACCACCATGCCTTATTGCTGTTACCTATCTATTTAGTGGTCGCGGCGGTGTTATTGTGCTTTATTCAAGAAACCTATTGCCAGAGTTATGATAGCTGCGCAGAAGACGATATGGACAGGCGTGGAGCGGCATGATTGCTTTGTATGACCCATTAACGCTAGAATGTGCGCTTTTAGCGTTCCTCACTGCCTATTACCATGAATCATACCCAAACCAGCAAAGAAAAAGTGGTCATTATCGTCCCCACTTACAATGAAGCGATGGTCATCGAAGAAACCATTGCGCAACTTTTTGTAGTGGCAACAACACTTACAGCATTTGATATTGCCATATTGATTTTTGACAGCGCATCTACAGATGGGACAGCCGCCAAAGTTCGAGCATTGCAACACATCTATCCGAAATTATATGTACAAACCGAACCGCAAAAAACCGGCTTGGGCTCGGCCTATCTACAAGCCATGCGCTACGCGCTCAATCACATGCAGGCCGATATTGTGCTTGAATTTGATGCTGACCTATCCCATCAACCGAAATTTATACCTGCCATGCTCAGCTGTTTAAACTCAGCTCAGGTGGTGATTGGCAGCCGCTATGTGCGCGGGGGCAGCATCCCGAAAAACTGGGGCATACATCGCAAATTGCTTTCCTATGTTGGCAATTTAATCGCACGTTTGATACTCACGCATCGTTATAAAGATTTTACCAGCGGTTTTCGCGCCACACGCGCAGCTATGCTAAACCAAGCGTTACCCAAGGCATTTTTGTCCAACGGATATGCTTATAAATTACACTTACTGTGGCTATTGCACCAACATCACGCCGTCATTCGTGAGGTGCCAATTGATTTCATTGATCGTGAAAAAGGCAGCAGTAAGTTGCCGAAAAACAGCATACAGGACTCGTTGCGGGTGATCTTGCAACTCCGCTGTGCCAGCATCAAGCAGCACATATTAGGTTCTAAGAAAATTTGACGACTTCATAGTAATAATATCGTACCGCGGTATGTCTGTCTTGACTATAGGCCAAAAACTGCGTCGGTGGTACGATGATTGTTCCCCGGTCAGTGATGTAGCCATTGTTAAACATGGATGGATGTACCGCAATGAATAGGCCATACTTGCCTGTCAGATCATAACCTTTATCCCAGTAATGATACATTAAGCTGTTGTATCCAAACCGGTGCG
>DAIOSQ010000175.1:0-2199 GCA_036752465.1 Legionellaceae bacterium
CTCGATTTATGGCTGGAGATGATAACGATCGTGCCAAAGACGTGATGGCGTTTTTTCATGACGATGAGGTTAAAGCCATTATGGCGACCGGAGGTGGTTATGGTGCGCAGCGTATTTTACCTTTGCTTGATTACGATGTGATCCGTGCTCGTCCGAAATGGGTCACAGGTTTTAGTGATACCACAGCACTGCAAGCAGGGTTATTAAAAAAAGCAGGATTAGCTTCGTGTACTGGATTTGTGTTTCGTGATTTAGACGGTCATCCGATTGATCCACTGATTGATAAAACATTGATGGCGTGTTTGACAGGTGAGGCCTATCACATTGAAGAAGGGATATCTGTGCGCTCCGGCATTGTGAAAGGGCCGTTGGTAGGTGGTAATTTAGGTTGTATCAGTGTCTTGATGGGCACACCGTTTGAACCTGATTTCAGAGGCAGTATTTTGCTGGTTGAAGAGGTTTGGTCGGAACCCTACAAAATTGATAGCATGCTGTCTCAACTTGAGTTGGCTGGCGTATTTAACAACATTGCAGGATTGATCTGGGGTCAATTTGAGCGCTGTGATGCACAACATTTTCCCGATCGTGATGGTACTGTTGATGATATTATTGATGAATGGTCCCAGCGTATCAATGTGCCGTGTATTAAAGAATTCCCTTACAGTCATCGTGATAGGCGCTGCGCATTACCGATTGGGAAAGAGGTTACCTTAAACGCGGATGTTGGTAAGCTTTCAATACCAGCAGCATGATACAGCGGGGAATTTTTTGATGAAAAGGCAAGATGCAGTGCTCAATCAGATCATACAACAAGAGACACAGTTGCTTGTTCGAACAGATCCGATGGATGTACTTGGTGATCTTATTGATGATGAATTTGCTGAGATTGGCAGTAGTGCTACCATTTATGACAAAACTGAAGTCATGCGTTGGCTTGCAAGCGAGGATCAATCTGAGCGCGCAGGTCAGCAGTTTAAGGCCCGCTTCTTGTCTGATGATGTTATCTTATTAACCTACATCAGCAGTATTAAAGACAACCCATCTGCCGATAGTAAGCAAGCTTTACGTTCTTCGATTTGGCGATCGACGGAAGGGCGGTGGCGTATGGTTTTTCATCAGGGAACGCCGATTCGATAGTGATAGGCAATGGGGTACCGGGTTGGGAGTTGGAACAATGCTTAAAATAGAATTATTAAAACAACATCCGACACTGATTCCAGTGTTGACTAACATGTGGCACGATTTGTTAGGGCGTATTTGGGTGCCTGATGTAACGATAGAGCGTGTTCAGGCGAAATTTTATGAACATCTGAATGATGATAAGTTGCCATTAACGTTGGTAGCGTTTGATAATGACAAGCCTGTTGGCATGTGCTCATTACGTGAAAATGATGGAATTAGGCCGGATTTGAAACCTTGGCTTGGTTCATTGGTTGTTGATAAATCACACCAAGGGCAGGGGGTTGCTAGGGTACTTATCGATGAAACAAAAACCAGAGCCAAGGGGATGGGTTTTGATAAGCTTTATTTATTTGCATTTGATCCAACGCTACCTGATTATTATCAGCGGCATGGTTGGAAAATAATAGGAATGGATAAGTTTAAGGACCACGCCGTGACTGTTATGATGATTGATTTATGAATGCTCATACACCTGTCATTAAATGGGCAATGGATTATCTGATTTCCAAAGGGTACTCTCTACAACATTCACCTGAAATGTTGATAGAAACACCTTGGTCTAATGTGATTCGATTTTCAACGTCACAATGCGATGTTTATTTAAAACAAATGCCACCAGCTATATCCTTAGATCCAAAAATCATACAATTATTAGCGGAACAATGTCATGCCAGTGTACCGGTTGTGATCACGACTAACGATTCGCTACATTGTTTTCTGATGAAAGATGCGGGACTTAACCTGCGTGCCTATCTAAAGACTGAATTTCAGCCGGATTTATTGGGCCAGGCCATTAAGGCATTTACCACGATTCAACGATCGACAGAGAGTCACATACAATCCTTTCTTGCACTAGGCGTCCCAGATTGGCGATTGGACAAATTCTCTAAACTGTATGATCAAATTATCAAGCAAACTGATTTTTTAAAAGCAGACGGCGTGACGGATAACGAACTGAAAATATTGCAGGATTTAAGCCCAAAGATTGCAGAGCAATGTGAATTATTATCCCAATAT
>DAIOSQ010000176.1:0-2170 GCA_036752465.1 Legionellaceae bacterium
CCGCCGATTTTGGCTCTATACTTGGAGCTGGAACAGTTAGACGTTGATTTGGTAAGATAATTTGTAATGATGCGTCAAAGGTGCTATAAAAAAAATCAATACCCAGCATGTATACACTTGTTTGCTGTGCAGTCGCGTGCGCACTGATACGCCCAGGAGCATTATAATCTGCGTAAATGCAAGGTTTAGCAGCACGCATAATACCGGCTTTTTCTCCAGCAATAGCCTCTAGTGTATCACCCAAATAGGCTTGATGGTCATAGTCTATGCTGGTGATCACTGCGAGATCACTATCTATGATATTCACAGCATCTAAGCGCCCGCCCATGCCGACTTCAAGAATCGTAACATCGGGTTGTTGTTGCTCAAAATACCATAATGCCGCTAGGGTGGTTGTCTCAAAATAAGTTAATGGGATCTTTTCTCGAGCAGCTTCTATGAGAGTGAATATCTGGCATAAGGTCACATCATCAATCGGGACTTGATTAACACAAATTCTCTCGTTAAATCTAAACAAATGTGGTGAGGTATAACTGGCAACCCGGTAACCCGCTGCCATATAGATAGTCTCTAATGCTCTTACTGTGGAGCCTTTGCCATTCGTTCCTGCAACGGTAATTACCACAGCTTCGGGGGCTAATAATCCCATAGTTTGAGCAACTTTGCAGACACGAGACAAGCCTAATTGAATCTCGTGTGAATGACGATTTTCCAATAAAGTAAGCCAAGCAGAAAGCGGCTTTAAATCAGACGAAATCATGCTCAATAGAACTCTTGCTATGTGTTAGTTTTGCAAGCAACTCCGCTACTGTTTTACGCAAATCCTTGCGCTCAATTATCATGTCAATATGACCATGTTCGAGGAGAAATTCACTGCGTTGAAAGCCTTCAGGTAGAGTCTGGCGAACGGTTTGCTCAATGACTCTCGGGCCTGCAAAACCAATTAAAGCATTCGGTTCCGCAATAATAATATCGCCTAAACTCGCAAAACTTGCCGATACCCCGCCCATGGTTGGATCCGTGAGAACGACGATAAAGGGCAGGCCATTTTGTGCAAACCTTGCCAATGTGGCGGAGGTTTTTGCCATTTGCATCAATGAAAACAATCCTTCTTGCATACGTGCGCCACCACTTGCGGTGAAGCAAATATATGGGCATTTTTCTTGCATGGCGGCATTGACCGCACGTACAAATTTTTCCCCCAAAGTTGCCCCCATAGAGCCACCCATAAATGCAAACTCAAAGGCAGTGACTACCACCGGTAGGTGATTTAAATAACCTTGCATCGCGACCAGTGCTTCTTTTTCGCCGGTGCTTTTTTGTGCTTGCGCAATTCTTTCTTTGTAGCGTTTGGAATCACGAAATTTAAGTCGATCGATAGGTTCCAAATCCTTGGCTATTTCTACACGACCTACTTTATCCAAGAAAAAGTCAATTCTTTGCCGTGCTGACAACCGATGATGATGATTGCATTTGGGGCAAACCCCAAGATATTTTTCCAGCTCGCTGCGATATAAAACTTCGTTGCAACCATTACACTTGACCCATACGCCCTCAGGAACGCCTTTTTTTTGTGATGTTTCTGTACGTACCCTTGATGGTATTAACTTTTTTA
Organism: Legionellaceae bacterium; assembly: GCA_036752465.1. Lineage (GTDB taxonomy): Bacteria > Pseudomonadota > Gammaproteobacteria > Legionellales > Legionellaceae > DAIOSQ01. The sequence continues at coordinate 1,616 of DAIOSQ010000176.1, forward strand.
ACCAACTCATACTCTACTACTCTCAGTAATTTAAATCATAACAACTCGCTCTTAGAAGAGTCTAAGGTCTGTTGAAAATTCACAGATGCTTACGATTATAGCTGCATCTTTTTCTCTCGTATATGCAGAAGATCAACTATTGTCATGCGCATTTCGCTACTCTGCTGCCTGCCACGACTCTCAAGTTTTACAGAACTGCGCCGCTAGCTAGATACAAAAGGATTAGCCGGTGATACCAGTAAGGAAAATATCATGCGAGCCATTGGGTTTGTAAGCTTGTCGATGATGTTGTTTACTGCAATGAGTTTTGCTCAAATACGATTTGGTGAGAATCTATGTAAAACATCGAACGATTATACCTGTCTTACAGTAAAACAAGGTGAAACTTGGGAAACTTTATTCGCGAATGCCGAAGAGGAAGATATTGTCCGCCGCATCAATCGCATGAATATTGATCTCAAGGCGGGCATCATATTAGCTGTGCCTAAAAATCTTTCACAAATCACAATATACGATGTTTCACCTTTTCCCAGATACATAGACCCAACCGGAGAG
>DAIOSQ010000177.1:0-2164 GCA_036752465.1 Legionellaceae bacterium
AAATGTATTTAATGGTATTATTTTAGACCAAGCAATAGATTATCAAGTATATGCACAAAAATTATACATAGATTATTTGCTTTCTGGCGAAGGTAACAAAGACCAAGATGCGCCAGGTGCGGATACCCGCGAAGAGCTGGAAAAAAATCGTTTAAAATTAGTCGCTATGGGCGAGGAGTTCGCGAGTTTACAATTAGATCATAAACGGCTCATTGCAGAGACACAGAAGTATTTTAAAGAGCATGCCGGTCTCATTGATCCCAATAAGCCGTTGCAAATACCATCAGAAATTGCCCAAGGCTTTCAAAAATTTCATGATTTGACCCACGGTATGAAAGATAAAATTTGTGATTTCCGACAGCAATTTCATGATCTTATTTTAGTCATTACCGCGCACCTAGAGTGCTTGCCTGATTATCATCTGGATGCCATGCAAGTTCAAGAAAATAAAGAAGCATTGTATTTTGATGATACCTTAGGAAGCTAGGCAAATTGCATTGGGTCAGATTGCTTTACAAGATAGCCATGATTATTTTGTTGTCTGATATAGGTTATGCGGATCCTCAACCTGATAGAAGAGCAAAACCAGCACCACTAGACGGAATTTTTCCCAATCAGGAATATTCTGGACCTGCAATAGGTGTGCCTGATAGTGATTTTATATATCCTATGAACCGGCTGCTATGGCAAGATTTTAAATTTCTTAAAGAAAACAAAATTAAAGTCTATGGTTGGGTCAATCCATCCTTCAATGTCAGTAGCTCGGTGAACTCTAATGTGCCATTGTCTTATGGTATTGTTCCTAACCATATAGAGCTTGATCAATTAGTCGTGCGAGCAGAGCGTAATCCTGATACGGTGCAAACCGATCACGTGGATTGGGGATTCCGCCTAACAAACTTATACGGCATAGATTATCGTTACACCGCGAATGTCGGTTATTTCAGTGGCCAACTGCTGCAACAAAATCATTTATATGGCTATGATCCGATAGAAGTTTACGGACAAATATATTTTCCATCGGTGCAACAAGGCGTGGTCGTGACGGTAGGGCGTTACATATCACCACCAGATATTGAAACTCAACTCGCGCCACAAAATTACTTGGTCACGCATTCATTGATGTTTACGTATGATGCTTATACGCAAACAGGTATTAATGCCGCGATTAAATTCAATGATACCTGGAGCATATTGGTCGGTCTGCACAGTGGTAACGATGTTGCACCATGGACAGATGCAGCCCATATACCGTCATTGTTAAGTATGATCCGCTGGATTTCACAGGATAATAATGATTCCCTATGGGGGGGCATAGACTCGGTTAATAATGCTTACTTTAAAGGAAATGCTAATAATTTCCAGGAATTTAATCTCATGTGGACCCATCGTTTTACGGAGCGTTTTTTTATTCAAAGCGAGGCCTATTACCTCTATCAGTTTGATGCGGCTTTGGGCGGCACCTGTAACTTTGGGCCAATACAGTCTTTTGGCGGTGGTGGGGGGGGGTGTGGTCCAATTATTCCCGGACGCTCAAGTGCGGTCGGCGCAGTTAACTATGTTGAGTACAAGTTGCGTGACAAAGATTATATGTCGTTTCGTACAGACTACCTTGACGATGCTCAGGGGCAATGGACTAGTTTTACAACCGCTTATGTGAGCGTTACCTTAGGATTAACGCACGTATTCTCACCCCTGATAGAGCTTAGACCAGAAGTGCGCTATGAAACCGCGTTTAGCGCAACGCCATATGACAACGGCACCAAAAAAAATCAAACCACCGGCTTTATAGACGGCATTGTACGCTTTTGATGTCCTCATGTACTAGGGTCTGTCAAGTAATTGTGCGGTGTTATCTGCTGGTAAGCATCTCATGAAAAAATAAACACAAGATCCCGGCCATTCCAAGAAATGGTCCAAATGGTAGTGGGGTGTCTTTGGACTTGCGACACCATACCAGATAAATGCCGCTCACAACAGAGCCGCAGAGTGAAGCGCATAATAATATAGCGGGCAACAGCAAAGGTCCAAACCATGCCCCCAAAGCTGCAAATAACTTAAGATCACCATAGCCCATGCCCTGTTTGCCAGTGATCAGTGCATAGATCTTGATGATACTCCACAACCCAACATACGCGAACACAGCGGTCCATACCGCATAGTG
>DAIOSQ010000178.1:0-2158 GCA_036752465.1 Legionellaceae bacterium
ACCCTATTCCATTCACCACCATTCAAATCGAAGACATTCCCTATCCCACACAGGCCCTACCCTCTATTTTACAAAACACAGTGACTGAATATCAGCACTATGGCCAACAACCGACGGCACTCATTGCCTGTAGCGCACTGGCGAACATTTCGCTTGCTTGCCAATCGTTAGCCAACGTCGCACGCGATGATTATTTGCTAAGCCCAATATCACTGTACTTCTGCATGGCAGCGTTCTCAGGTGAGAGGAAATCGGCTTCAGATACTGTGTTCTCACGCGCAGCACGAGAATGGGAAGACGCCATCAGCGAAGAACTCGCTCCAACCATTCAAGCGGCCAAAACCATGCATGATGAATGGCAAAAGGCTCATGATGCACTGATGACCAAATTAAAAAACTCGTCCTTCAACGATAGTGATTATATAGAAAGTGAGCTTGAAGATCTCTTGTTCAATGAACCAGAAGTCCCATTGCAGCCAACGCTTTATTTTGAGGATATCACGCAAGAAGCTCTTGCTCACTACTTGGCCATTGGCTGGCCAAGCGCTTCATTATGGAGTGATGAAGGAGGTATCGTACTGGGCAGCCATAGCATGCAATCCAATCCAACCAAATTTGTTGCTTTTTTAAATCGCTTATGGGATGCAAAGAAATTTATTACTCATCGAAAAACTTCTGATCAGGTTACCTTGAAAAATCGACGATTAACGTTGAACTTAATGATGCAACCCATTTTAATGAAGCAATTTCTCTTAAATCCAAACAGCATTGCACGACAAAGCGGATTTTTACCTCGATGCCTTCTCGCTCATCCGAACAGCTCCATGGGGCAACGTTTTTATCTGGAGCCTCAACAAAACACAAAAACATGTTTTGAGGCCTATGACAAACGAATCACCGATTGTTTAACAGAATCAGAGGACTTAACTGTAGAGGGGTGCATTAACCTCCCAACATTACATCTAAGTGCCGCAGCCAAAAAACAATGGGTACATTTTTTCAATAGCGTTGAATCTGGTTTAGGCACAAATGGTCAATGGACTTTGATGCGAGACTTTGCGAGCAAGGCAGGAGAAAATGCCGCACGCATGGCCGCACTTTTTCATCTGTTTGAGGGAAAAGAGGGAGATATTGGCGTTGAACATACCGAGCAAGCCATCACCATTATTGATTGGCATCTACAAGAAACACGCCGATTACTAACAATGGAATCCACCAGTGCACCAACATTGGATGCTCAAAAACTTATGAATTGGTTAATTGAAAAAGATATGACCTTCACCACAACACGTGAAATTCAAAGACTGAGCACGCTTAGAGATAAACCACGATTAAATGATGCATTAGCAGTTTTGGTGGAACACAACCGAATAAAAATCACAAAATCTGGCAACAAAACAATGGTAGATTTAAATCCGCATTGTTTTTAACGCAATATCCTGTACTTGCGACGTTGCGACAGTGCGACACTTGCGACAGTAAAAAATCAAGGACGCATTATATTAACATGGGTATACAGTTAACTAACCGCGCCTCTACATGTTGTGCTTGATCTGCGATTTGTTTCACTTTTATGGTTACATTTAGTGATTGTGGCTGATGCAGGCAATTTAATTTGGCCGGTTACATGCATTATAAGTGTCGCAACTGTCGCACTGTCGCAAACAATCTTTTATCAACGAACGGGTACCATTTTCACAAGTGTGCTGCACGGACCTCAGAAGATCTCTTCACCACCGATAATTTACTTTAAAATATAGACATAATCGTTTTGTGAAAATAACCATTCCAGAACGTATGTTATATTTGATAAAATATATTCTTATTATTTTAAGGTAATACCACCATGACGCCGAAACGCATTATGATCATTGGACGGCCTGGCGGTGGAAAATCAACATTTGCGATTAAATTACATAGAGAACTCAATATACCTGTTTTCCATTTAGATAAGATCTTCTATACCAATCATTGGGCACAACAAAATTATCAAACATTTTTAGATCTGCAACAACAATGGGTTAATCAACCAAAATGGATTATTGATGGCAACTCTACAAAGTCATACGAATTGCGGTACTGCATGGCTGATATTTGTTTGTACTTTAATTTCCCTAGATACTTATGTTTTTGGCGTGTATTAAAACGATTATTTTAT
>DAIOSQ010000179.1:0-2157 GCA_036752465.1 Legionellaceae bacterium
CTATTAACGCTGTTACGTCAGTTTCCGGATTACGTTGACGCCAGTTTGGTGCTCATCAATCTGGAAATGTCGCAGCAAAACTATGCACAAGCACTTGAAATTCTGCAAATGGCCCAGCTGTACACTCTGACCAACCACGAGTTGTTCATCAAAGCAGCGCAGCTCCGGCAGACGATCGCTCAGCAACAACCACCCTTGACTTTGGATACCTTTAATCAAGCATCAACGGTGGGTGTCGATGCCTATCAAGCCATGAAAGATTTATATGCTGCCGGCCACACCAATGCAGCAATGCAGCAAATGTTGGTCTATATCCAAGCGCATCCAGCCGATTACGAGGCGCACTTTATCATGGGCACTTTTTACTTTAACCATAAAGAGTATACAAAAGCACGACAACAATTAGCGCGGGTGCTGCAAAAAATGCCGCAACATCTCGATACTCGCTTGGTATTGATCAACGTGGAGATGACCACGCATCACTATCAGGCAGCACGTCAGTTGGTGCACACGGGCTTGCTGGCTTTGCCGCACAACGCTAATTTACTCAAAAAACAACGAGATCTCGATCAGGCGATGCGCAGGCAACCTGAAGACAGTGCGGCCAGTGCACGCCCAGTTGCACCACCGGTGTATTTAAATGATATTGGCATATATCAACAGCAATATTATATCTCGGATGTCCATCAAGTATGGGACTACTCGACGCTCTATTATGGTCATCAACTGAACAATGTCAAAGTGTACGCCAAAGCAACTTATGATAATCGTTTTCATAAACAAGCGGTGCAGGGGGAGTTTGAAGCGTTTCCGAAGATTACTCAACGTGTGTATCTTGATTTGGATTTTACCTTTGCCAATCAACCGAATTTGTTTCCGGATCAATCCTATGGCATTGAAGCATACTTTTCTAACCCTAACCCGAATGGGTTGAGCGTGTCAGGAGGCGGGCGCTATAACTATGTCGATAAACGGCACTATTTTACGATGTATACAGTCAGTGTGGCAAAGGAATTCGCACAAAATCGCTTCACGTTTAGACCCTATTATTTTAAGCCGGGACGTGGCAGAAACACCGTTTTATACACCCTTGATTTTCGGCATACCATACGGGATCCGTTCTATTATTTTGGTTGTATCGTCGGCATAGGATCAAGCCCAGATTTGGCCAATTTGACGACGGTCAATTTTATTGTCTTACAAAACAAACTTATCAACCCTTACATAAATTTTCCGACCTTGCATGATAGGTTGATCTTTAACTTCAGTGCGCTGTATCAACATCAAACATTTATCACCGGGCGTGTCAGAAATTGGTCTGGCGGTACCATAGGGGTTGATTGGAAATTTTAAAGGAACAGCATGTATGACGACTATGTTTGACCTGATACGCAACATTGCGATAATACAAGCGGCAGTAGTTATGTTGTTGCTGCTTTCGGCATATGGTTTAAAAATATATCAATATATTAACAATGGACGCACCCTAAAGAAAACTCGCAACATTCAGCAGCTACTGCTGCGGCAACCGGCCATTCAATTGACGCCTGCCTTGATTGCCTATTATAAAAAAAATATGGTGATTGTCTTGATGATTGTCACGCAATGGTCGCGGCAATCACCGGCGGCACGTTGGCTAAGTTTGCGCGAGCAATTTATTAGGGTTGTGATGTTACCGACCGCCAGAACGTATGCAAAGTCGCGCAATTGGGAACGGCGCTATCAGGCCTGCAAATTATTTAACGTGCCGCTGGTGCAGCACATGCAATTGCCCTCTGCGGATGAACCTATCATAGCCAGCTTAATGGCTGATCCTGTGCCTATTATTGCCATTCATGCGGCTTTAATTGCGGTGCAACATACCTCAGAAGCATTGATTAATCAGGTCATTACTGTATTTGCCAGCGGACGACATGTGCAGCAAGCACTCTGTATGGCACTGGTATCTCATACCCAGCTCAATCCGCAATTGTTACCGTATGTCCGTCAGCGCTTAATCGAGGAGCGCGATCCTTACATCAGGGCCTTTTGTTATAAAATGTTGCAGGCCATGCCGCAGGAGCAGTCGCCACTGCCCGCAAGTTTTACCGATATTAATGCAGTGAATCTAGAATTGCGCATCGCAGCTATGGATTATTTAAGTCGGCCAAATTTTGC
>DAIOSQ010000180.1:0-2155 GCA_036752465.1 Legionellaceae bacterium
ACACCATGGTCAGAGTATCTAACCTGGATGAATCACTTGATTTTTATTGCAATAAATTGGGCTTGGTCGAAGTCAAACGAACGGAGCACGAGCAAGGTCGATTTACTTTGATATTCTTAGCAGCACCAGATGATTTAACACAAGTAAAAACAATGCATGGACCGATGCTTGAGTTAACCTATAATTGGGATCCTCAACCCTATCCTGAAGGACGTCATTTTGGCCATTTGGCCTATGGGGTCGATAATATTTACGAAACCTGTCAACGACTACAAGATGCAGGCATTGTAATTAACCGACCTCCACGTGATGGTTATATGGCTTTTATCCGCTCTCCAGATAACATCTCTATCGAATTATTACAAAAAAGCAAGGCTCTACCGCCACAAGAACCCTGGCTTTCTGCGCAAAATATTGGACATTGGTAATCAATCCATTATTTGCGCTGTTTAAATTTACTGATGAAATAAGGAATAGAGCACCAGCCAATCCAACCTTCAACCACCAAAATCAGTCCAACCACCATAAAAAACACCTTGCTCATTCCAATCAATGCCGCAAGAAATAGAATAGCACCAATCACCACACGGTTTATCCGATCTGTTTTATCAATGTTACATTGTTTTGAAATCATCACACGATCCTGATCTTAATGTCTCTATGTACATGATACCTGTGTCATCCTTTAGAAACAAAGGCGTTCCCTTGAATATAAAACCGTAAGGGTTTGTTCGCCCACTCTTTTGCATAATGTACACCAATACGCGAGGTTTCGATAATTTGCGCAGAAAGCTCATCCCCTGCATCCGCAATAAAGAGATTATCACTTAAAAGATCATGCTCATTGCATTGCCTATCAATCATCATGGCTTTACATAACAAACCAGGACCGCAGGTGCGATCACTAATGTTAGCAATCGGCTCAACAGCACGAATGAGGACGGCGGCGCCAATGCTGGCAGACTCAGTTACAACATTAAAACAATGATACATCCCGTAGATCAAATACACGTAAGCATATCCTGGTGGGCCAAACATGGTTGCTGTGCGTTTGGTCCGTCCTTTTGAAGAATGAGAGGCAAGATCGTGTTGACCCAAATAAGCTTCTGTCTCAACAATTTTACTCACTCTTTCGATTCCATGTGCACGATGGACCAAATGATGACCAAGCAGTGCTTTGGCAACAATGGCGGTTTCTTGGTTATAAAACTCGCGCGATAATTTTTTCATGGCTGCCGTATCGCATACACAACCACACCACCTATCTTTTTCGCTTTAATCGCAAGCAATAATTGACGATAGCCTTCATACATCTTATTAACCAATGACGGCTCAAATTGCTTTTCGACCTCTGTTTGTCTACTTTCAAACTGTTGCAATAATGTTTCATACCACTGCTCAAATTGATATGTTATGTCCACACTACGCTTAAACTGCCATCCCGCATTCAATAATACATCGGTCAATTCTGGCACATAGATTGCATTAAATTGTGTGGCTGTTTTCGACCAATGAAATGGACTATCAATCAACTCATAACTAAATCGAGAATAATCAAAAATAACCAGCTCAGCATGTGTGGAAGCTACAGATGCCAACGCATGCAATGCGTCTTGTTGTGATGAAAAAGAAAAAAATGAACTAAAGCAATAAATTACTTCAAAAAGCTGATTCACTAACGACTTCACCTGAAGTACATCTCCATGAATAAATGACAGATCAGCATATCGTTTTTTTGCATACGTAATGAGATCATTATCAATATCCAATCCAACAACTTTTCCAAATTCAGCTTGCTGAAGATAATGTGCAGTTCCACCTAGCCCGCACCCAACATCCAGTATATGCTGCATCGGTTGTTTGGCGATAGGATTCATCGCTAACTTAATTGCTTCGACTTCACCAGGATGTGCGAAATCACCGTGGCGTAAAAACGCAAGCAGCTGTTTACTCTGATTGAACAGGTTGTTTTCAAGCATGAGGCATCAATAACTCAAAATAAATAGTCCTGCATTTTACAACAACTCCTGAGTACAGGTAAAATGTCGTCCAGTTGAACACAATGAGAATGGTTATCGATGATACATACACATAATGAATTGGCAGAACAATCAAATGACCTTACAGAAGAGATTAAAGACTGGGAATACCCTAT
>DAIOSQ010000181.1:0-2131 GCA_036752465.1 Legionellaceae bacterium
TTTTAATGCAAAAAATTGGCTCTTCCTCATATTATGGACCTACGCTAGTGTATTTTATGCAGCATCAGAACTGCCTGCTACAACCATGCCCATTGCTCACCCGACTGTCAGCGCACAGACCAACCCTCTCATCACGCCCACGGCTCCTAATCTCAACGCAAAGGCTTATATTTTAATAGATTACAACAGTGGCAAGATTATTGCGGAAAAAAACAGCGAGGAACAGTTACCACCTGCAAGCCTCACCAAAATGATGACCTTGTACGTTATATCCAATGCATTACACAATCAACAAATCCATCTGAGCGATATGGTCAGAATCAGTCAAGAAGCCTGGAAAACAGGTGGATCCAGAATGTTCATCAAAGCAGGTCAACAGGTCAGCATAGAAGATCTGCTAAAAGGCATTATTGTCGACTCAGGCAACGACGCCTGTGCCGCAATGGCTGAGCATCTTGGTGGAAGTGAGCAAGGCTTTGCTGATATCATGAATCAACAAGCCAAAACATTGGGTATGACACATACGCATTTTACAGACAGCACAGGACTCCCCAACCCCGGTTTGTACACCACGGCTAAAGATTTAGCCATTCTTGGTCGCGCGCTCATCAAAGACTTTCCAGAATACTATCATTGGTATCAACAAAAATGGTTCACATTTAATGGTATTCGCCAACCCAATCGAAATCGTCTACTCTGGCGGGATAGTCAAGTCGACGGAGTAAAAACAGGTCATACCAACGAAGCGGGTTTTTGTCTGGTCTCCTCTGCTTTACGGAATAACATGCGCCTTCTGGCTGTTGTGCTAGGCTCACCCAATGAAACTGCCAGAGCAGACGATAGTGAGCGTCTCATTAATTACGGGTTTCGCTTCTTTGAAACGCATAAACTGTATCAAGCCAATACCGCACTCGCTGATCTGCCATTGTACAAAGGCACGATGGAATCTTTAAAAATAGGCTTGCTGCAAGATCAGTTTATCACCATTCCTAGCGGACAATATCAGCGGTTGAATATTAAAACCACCACACCCAAATACGCCATAGCGCCCATCAACAAAGGCAATCAAATAGGTGAGATGGTCATTCGTTTTGATGATAAAATTATTGCAACTGAGCCTTTATACGCGCTACAAACCATTCCTCAAGGTGGCTTATATACCCGTATGAAGGACTCTGTCAGACTGACTGTTAAGCGCTGGTTTGGATCATAATGTCTTTCCCGCAAACTTTCATAGAGTTTCCCTGTGATTTTCAACTCAAAATTATGGGCAAGTCTACTGCTACGTTTCACAGTGAAATTGCAACTATTATCAACCAACACATCAGCGCAGAGGATATCCTCTCTCTGCGTCACAGGCTATCCAAGCAGGGGCGATATATTGCGATCTCAGTCATTGTATTCGTGCGAGAAAAAATTATCCTAGACGATCTATATCGCAATCTGACCCAACATCCAGATGTAAAAATGGTACTATGATGATAAATGTGATTGATTTGGGTGTGCAGGATTACGTCCAGGTTTTCCATGCCATGCAGCATTTCACGGCGCAGCGGGTTCACTCTACGAAAGATGAGTTGTGGCTGGTAGAACATCCCGCTGTTTATACACAAGGTCAAGCTGGCAAACAAGAACATCTTTTAAATACAGGTAATATACCCGTAATTCAATCTGATCGAGGTGGTCAAGTGACCTACCATGGACCAGGGCAGTTGGTCGCTTATGTTCTCTTTGATCTCAAACGCCGAGGTTTAGGTGTAAAAACTTTGGTTGGCCAATTGGAGTTGATTGTGGTCAAATGCCTACGAGAATATGCGATAGCAGCAGAAACGCATTGTGGGTCACCTGGCGTATTTGTCAACGATGCAAAAATTGCCTCCATAGGTCTACGGGTTAAAAATCATTGTACCTATCACGGTATCGCATTAAATGTGGCTATGGACTTATCGCCATTTTCAGGCATTAATCCTTGCGGCTATCAACATTTAAAAATGACTGATATGCGAAATTTTCAGGATAATATCTGTTTGGACGTGGTGAAGAAGGCCTTTATTAACATTTTTTTATCTAAGTTTGAGTCGTAGGACATGCACCTTTTTACCGGCCACATGCAAACACTATCTGACTGGTT
>DAIOSQ010000182.1:0-2119 GCA_036752465.1 Legionellaceae bacterium
GCATTGATTATGATGAGTCAACTCTAATTACTGACGACGCAGGTATGGTGCATCGGACCCAGCATTATCTGCGCGACAAGCGTGGCGCGCGCTATTTTCCAAAACAAATTCCCGCGCAAACTACGCGGGTATTTATATTTGATCCTAAGGCGGCGGTCTGGGCTGCCTATGAAGCCGATGGGCACTTGGTCATGACCGGCAGTGCATCCGGAGGTAAAGATTTTTGCGAAGATGTAGGCAAGCCTTGTCGCACGGTAACGGGTAATTTTCGAGTGTACAACAAACGAGGCATCAACTGTAAATCGGGAGAATATCCAGTAGAGACCGTTGGTGGTGCTAAAATGCCTTATTGTATGTATTTTTACCGTGGCTTTACTATCCATGCCGCTTATGAAGTACCGGCGTTCAATTCTAGCCATGGTTGTGTTCGTGTCTTACCCAGTGCAGCAAAATGGCTTAACGAAGAGTTTCTGACGCTCGGTAGTCAAGTCATTGTGTTATCGTATAAAGATGAAGATGGGGATTTAGATTGGGTGAAGTGAGGAGATGTTCACAGCTGCTGATACCAAGTGCTTGGTGTGGTTATTTATATAACCCGTTTGGATGGGTGTTTTTATGAGATTATACTTTATAGAGCAAGAAGAAGTTCGGGTTGTGCCAGCGCGGCAATCGATGTTGGTGACCGAAGGTGTTAGCACCTGCATTTGTATCTTGATGCGCGGCCACATCGATGCAAAACCGTTTCTGGCGATGTATCATTGGGATGGCTTACCGTTTGGCTTTACTGTTACTCCGGAGGCCATAGGAGCAGTGTTACAAAGTGTGGTTACTAGAATAGAATCAGCCATTCGGTTGCAGATGAAAAAACTGGACATGACAGCCCAATTAGATTATTGCCATTGTGTCGGCGGTGAGCGGCGCACGGCGGATTTATCAGGCACAGAACTTGAAGTTCAGATGTTGCAGGAACATCTGGAGAGAGTTTGTGCGAAGTATTTTATAGTCAAGCCCACAACTGAATATATTCATTCAAACTTTTTAACCGAAGGCAACGTGTCTCTGCGAGTTATGTTGACTGCAACTGAGGTGCGCTGGCAAGATGACAGGCTTGCGTATGTAGAAAGCGAGGAAGATCTATGTTCGCCGGGCAGGGGATCTTCCTCGAAGTTAACCTAGCTGACAGACTAGGACGGCCTGTTGTTAGGTTCTTGTTTAGCTGGTTGGGCGGTTGCTATCATTTGCATAATACCTAAGTCGCCCGAACTTTTTCTACCAATCAGCAAATCAATATGCATCGCTTGACTCATGTTTGTTTTGGCGTTTTGGTACGTGACAAGGATATTCACCGTGGATTTCCATTGATTATTTTTTAGCACGGACAGTTCGATGGTTTGCTTAGCTTCGCTGCTGACTTTTAACTGTTGCGCTTTGATGGTTTCGATATTGCCAGACTTTTGCATCGCGTCCTTGAAGCCAATATAGCCTTGATCGGTAAAACAAGCTTTTAAATCGAGTAATTGCTGATCGATAGTGCCTGGGTCATAACTAAATGCTTGTACGGCGGCATTCCTCGCCCAATATTTAATCAAATTGGGATCGATATTATGTTCGTTGGCAGCGATGTGGTAGGAGCAGTTCACGTTGGGTGCTGTTGCGAGCGCTTGGTTGGCAGCGCTGTCTGCAGCAAACGTGTCATGACCGCTACACATGGTGATAGTGAAATAGCTTGCCAAAATGACTTTTTTCATAACACTCCTTGTCAATTGAAATCGTTGGTGTTTGCTCAGTAGGGTAGCCGCATGCCGCTCCCCGAGGCCAGTACACGATATTATGTGGGCATTTTTAACCTTTGAGCAAGGATATTTGTAGCCTGTGCACAGATTATGGTTGCGAATACAGCAAAACAACTTTAGAGACGTTGCCTAACTGTCTCGTAAGGGTTTTCTTTAGTAACATGGATATCTTGAGGTTGAGCGCCATCTTCGGCTCTTCCTGCTTCCTTTCTTAATAAATCTATCTGAGTTGACAAATACCATGCAATATATGAGGCGGTAAATGCCTGCATTCTGAGCGTGCTCACGTAATTTGATGGTGATTTTTTCACGATAATTGATGGATT
>DAIOSQ010000183.1:0-2091 GCA_036752465.1 Legionellaceae bacterium
TTGGAAGATAGCTTAAAAGCCGTCTTCACGTCCCTGTGTGAACTCAATTGCCACATGGCAGATGATATTCAGTCCTTTGAGGAAAAAATTGTTGAACTGCAAGAAAATATTGACCGTTTTAATGGTGTCATCAAAAATCTTGAAGAAACCAATACCGCATTGAGCCAAACCAATGAAACCATGAAAAGCCAATTCGAGCAAACACGTGCAAATCTAGATGAAACCAATCAAGCGTTATCAGACGAATCGGATGAGCTTGAAGAAATCAATCTGGGTTTTGACCGCACGCAACAACAGCTCGAGGCCGATCATGCGGCTATGATGCGAGTCACCGAAGCCTTTCATGACAGCACACAACACTTAACAGCTTTTGCTGAAACGTTACAAACCATCATCCCGAAATTGCAAGAACAATCTATAAAAAGCCAAGCATCCCACGAAGCGTTGCTTGCGAAATTAACCACATCCGTCGATCAAACACTGGAGACTCAATCGTCATCTCATGAGCTGCTAACGCATGCCGAGGAAACCCTGGCAATGGCATTACAAGAATTAAATGACTTTGAAGATTTTCACAGTCATATGGAGGACGAGCTGGTAAAATTGGCGCGCGATAAAAAACCATTTCCAACGGAGAGCTTGAGGTTATTGTCACAATGTGCTCAAGCAAGTCGCTCTCATGGGATACAAAATATGGTTTACCTATCTCAATAGAGAATTGAGCCTGGGGTGCGTGGCTGTCAACAAAACGCACCCACCATTATTATTGGTTGAAAACATGATTTGCTATTATTTTAAACAATAGACTGAGATATAGGTCTCAATGCCCAGTCATCACATCGTTATCAAAACATAGATTCCATCATGTTTTACGCCTCATCCCCACAGAGTTATCCACCGAAATTGTGGATAAAATCAACCTCTTTTCTGTGTGCTGAATGTGGGATATGATAAGCAGAATGGTTAAATTCCTGGCCGATGGAACGGTTCCAGTTAGCTATGTTCGACATTACTATAGGGAGCCGATCCATGAAAGCATATATTAACCTCCACGTTTCAAACATTTTATCCATACAAACCCATTTGATGCCAATGATCTATGTACTTCGTGCAAACTCATGGAGACTATTATGATTATTACAGGCGCTATACTTGCCGCAATAGCGGCCAAAGTTATCATCCCTGCTTTAATTGCATTGGGTCTAATTGGTGGAGGATTTGCAGGGGGTTATTACTATCACTTGCATGTGATTGCTCAACAGGAACAAGCCATTCGGATGGAACTCGAGCGACTGCGCCAAGAAGCGGCGCATCGACATACGTTAATCCAACAATCAGCAAATCATCTTGCGCAACGCACAGAGCATCATGTTGAAGCAACGATTCGGCGCAATCACACGCAGCATATTCAAATCGCAAGAAATATGACGGAACTTACCACTCAAACCGATCAGATCCAGGACTCTGCACACTCATTAGAGAGCGTATCTTCCGTGTTAACCAATCTAACAGACAGCACATCAGAAAACATGACCGAGATAAGCCAAGAGTTTACGCAGTTACAAACGGAGCTTACCGGTATTAACCTACAATTAAAAGCAACGCAGACAGCTCTTGCTGCAAAAGAATTTCTATTACAAGACGCGCTTAATCATTTACTCAGCACACAACTCATACTCAATAATGAAAGCAAAACAAATGCGACAAAAGTCACCGAACTCAGTCAACAATTGCATCATGCACTGCGATTGTTAAATACCCCAAGCGATGAGCTTGAGATTAGAGAAACTGAAATCTCGGCACTTAAAGTAGATAATAAAAAAATGGCGGCTACCATCGTGAAGCTTGAGGAAACGATTAATCAATTCGTCTTGAAGATCCGGGAGCTCAAACAAGAAAATACGACTCAAAAAACGGCGTTCCAAAGACTCCTCGCCGAAAATAAACAACTTGACACAACGGTGCACGATCTTTCAAACAAAATACCCGTAGATAGGGTTCAACTAATGTGAGAAATGGCAGAATTGAGCTCAAACATATTAGTCTATGTGTTGTAAGCTTATTTTTCAGGTACCCTTCCAATTAAACGAT
>DAIOSQ010000184.1:0-2036 GCA_036752465.1 Legionellaceae bacterium
ATGCTCAAACATAAAATCAACATGATCATGCTTGGCTGCGATTGTTTGTTGTGGGCAAAGCCGTAATCGCCCGGACATGCCCAAGTGAATGATCGCCGTGCCATTGATGGTCTGCAGCAGGATATATTTAGCTCTTCTTGTAATACTGATGATCGTTTGACCTGAAAATTGTTTAGACAAAGCAGGTGAAATAAGCCACCGCAACTGTGCCTGACGCACCAAAACCTCCTGACAGCGGGTGGCTAGTAGCGTTGGTGCAATACCGCGGACGGTGGTTTCTACTTCAGGTAATTCCGGCATGTCGCGCCTCTTGGTAAAAGTGTTCGATAATACGACTGACAGGCTTTGCCAGGCCTAAGTTTGGTAAGTCATGCTGTTGAAACCAAGTGCCGCTGCCAGCGGATGCAGTATCGGCGAGCGGTATAGCATAGGCTGTAATCACCAATTGCATATGCGTCAAGGCATGTTTAAAGGTAAGCAATGGGTTGAGCGCATGGCCAGCGATATCATACTGTTGAGCGAGATAGGTTTCGACAGCTACGGGAGGATTGACACTGGGCAAGCACCACAGACCGCGCCAGATTCCTTGAGCAGCTTGTTTTTCTAGATACAGGTTATCTGCTGTGTGGAACAATAGCAAATTGATTGCTTTGACTGGTTTTACCCGCGTGGGTTTGGGCTTAGGGTAATGCATGGTGAGATTATTTTGGTATGCCTGACAGCCAGTGGCCAAAGGACAGCGTTGGCATTGGGGCTTGTGGCGGACACAGCAAGTAGCGCCTAAATCCATGATGGCCTGCGTATAATCAGCGCAGCGTGTTTGCGGCATGCATGCTTGTGCTAAGCGCCACAAGTGCTGTTTGACTTTATATTCAGTGGCAACCCCATCGACCAGAAAGTATCTGCTCAACACGCGGATAACATTGCCGTCTAAAATGGCCGTGGGTAGATCAAATGCCAAAGCAGCGATAGCAGCGGCAGTTGATGGACCAACGCCAGGCAACTCTAGCAATTGTGGTAAGTTCTGTGGAAAAACACCTTGGTATTGTTCGACTATGATGGCCGCTGTGTTTAGTATATATCGAGCCCGTTGATAATAACCAAGCCCAGACCAATACGAAAATACTTCATCTTCTTGCGCGCATGCTAAGCTATGAATATCTGGAAATCGCTGCATAAAACGCAAAAAATAAGGGATGACGGTGTTGACTTGTGTTTGCTGCAACATCATTTCAGAAATGAAAACGCGATAGGCTGAGCGTGGTTGCTGCCAGGGTAGCTCCTTACGGCCATATAAATCAAACCAGGCTAATAACCCAGTAGAAAATGATTGAATAGACTCATTGTTGGTCATAATAACGCCGATCGATCGCTTAAATATGCGGGTACAGTAATTTTTCTTGCGTAACCTGTCAATTGTCTTTTTTGCGTGCTTGGTTTGCGGGAATATCCGATTTTTTTCGATTTTATTTTGACAGATTGTTTGATTTTTATTATCATAAGCTTGTTTTCTAAATAACCATAACAGGTAATCAATCATGCCATTATCACTAAAAAATGACCATCCAAAAACGCAAACAGCAAAGCAGGATGATAGAATTGTAGCCTATTTTGAAAAAGGCCGAGAAAAAAAAGACGAGATCCTTAGGAAAAGAAGAGGAATCGAAACAACACCTGCAGAAGCTGTGGTGCCAACACCCGAATTAGGCTCACATTTACCAGATGCGGCTTTATCTACTAGCGGTCGTGCGAAGAAAAATTGGGATACTCTTAAAAAAACATTGTCTGTGCTACGCGGATTCCAAGAAGCTGGCCAAGCTAGACGAGATTCAAATGATTTAGCTGAAGCATTTGAGACTAAATTGGGTATGTAGAGTCCTGTTGTTTTGCAATGTCCTTTTGGGTTAGCAGATAAACCCGACACAGCCAGAAGTCAGTTGTGGCTTCGACACTGATATGGGTATAAATTGATCCTAGGGGATGCTGTAAATCAGCGCCATCAAAATTTTTGCTGAGCGGTTTGGGCCCTAAAGATT
>DAIOSQ010000185.1:0-1961 GCA_036752465.1 Legionellaceae bacterium
GCCATGGCAATCCACATGGAAATTAATGGTTTTAACGCTTTGTGTTGTTCGCCGTTGCTGGATATGAATAACCAGCCCCGTTGATTGGGATTTAAAATGTAATCTCGGATGGAAAATGCGTCTTCATTGGATTGATTGAGCCCCTCCAGTGACTGCATAGACTTTAAGTACGTTGTAATCACCGAACGAATCGAAATCGCGGTTTTTTCTATTTTATTGCTCACTAACGTCGCCGCCGGTGTGCCTTTCAAATACGGCTCCAGCGCTTCAAACTCCCCTGTCACCAATAACTTAAGCAGTTTATCGAGTGACCTATCGCTATCATGACGCATACGGCTAGCGGCTGATGCAAACACCGTGCGTGCCGCATTAACCCAAAATGGATCGTTTTCGCCATGCATTGGAATAAGGCTTTCAGCCATGTTTTCCAACATCGCATCCGTTGGTGCCTCATGCCATAAATCCCATGGCGCGCACCGCTCATCATAAGGATTCAGTAGGCGATCGTGCGTTGCATCAAAATAATTTTCGGTAAACGTGCATCCCTTGTCGTAAACAATGACTCGGTCACCACGCTTTCGTAACGCATCCATGATTTTCATGATGAATTGACTTTTACCCTTACCCACCGTACCGTGCACCAGCAAGTGCTGGACTTCGGTGTTTTTAATCAAGGGAAAACCATCCAACGTAATATCAGAATGCATGCGCTTGTTCATGATTTGCCGACGAAGCATATATGGCTCCGCCAACTGACTGCCACGAATAAAGTGATTCTGTGACTGAAACTTTCCTTTTTTCACAAAGTACCAGGACAGCATTGCCGCTAACGTCAATGAGGCACCCAATGCCATCCAGGCGCATTGGATAAATCGATGCAAACACATGGCCGCAATTTTAGGATAATACGGATGCGTTGTGAGTGCATGCACCGATTGCCTCAATACACCACCTGGGTAGGGAATGTTAAATACATGCTCCTTGCCCACGAGCTTTAAAACCGTCGCCGCCTTATAGGCCGCCGTATGAATGAGGAGATCTTTAGGTATGAAATACCAGACGCATAACGCACAAATCACCACCCAACTGATGCAGTGGACGTTAAAGAGTGCCTTGTTGATTTGAAACAACATCCGCAGGTTGTGAAACGCAATTTGACCACCGCGGGTAAAGTGTTTGTGGTTTGATTCCTGGCTCATGGTATCTCCTGTTGTCTTTTTTTAGGCAAAGCAGTGGCTACCACTGCTATTGCAATGGTTAAAAATAAAACGTTTTAGATGATTTTATTCGTTACGATATTCGGAATAAGACTTCTTCTTATCCTTATCAAAATATTCTCTAATCACTGTAAACAACGCACTGATCCCAACGCGACGCAGTTCCAATTCAAATAACATTTTTGCAATCATGATGGACACCAACGTTACACCAAACTCGACACCCAGCACATAAGGCCAGTCAATGAACGCATTCGCAACCATCAGCAGGCCGACAAACCAGAAATAGACTTTACGCCCCGCAAATGTAGCCTCATCCCAAAGAAACTGACCTGTTTTTAGTTTAGGTTTCATCTGATATTTAAAGATCACCAAGTCACTCAGCGTAAGAAACGCAATAAAGGTAAATAAGAGTGCCACCAGTGCAGATCCGATGATTAAAAATCCAATGGCATACAGTGGATCTTGAATAAACTCCTTCCATTGCACAGGGATCCAAAAAATCTTCGTTCCAATAAACGTTAACCATAACCACAAAAACAAGCGACACGCCCCTCGACGAAGCGCTCCGTAATACACTTTTGACTCCATGATATCGATATCAAAGGTCTTTAATCCTTCAATATCATCCGCAATCGCTTGCTTTAAGTCTTTCGTATTCATGATCTCTCCTTTTTATCATCATTGTTTCTCAATGGATGCCAAGCAACACCACGCTTTGCATTCTGTCGACCAATATCCAGC
>DAIOSQ010000186.1:0-1927 GCA_036752465.1 Legionellaceae bacterium
TTAATTTGGAAAAAATCCTGAGTTAACGCATCAGAGAATGTGGCGAGGCTGACATCGCAAGGAGAAAAAGATCCTCAGGAATCTCATATCGAGCGGTTGCAAGTGCATGTGAATCAAACTCACACCGCATTGAACGATGCTAAAGCATTCTTAACGAAAATTCGCGAAACGCAGCGGGAACAAGAGCTCGAACAAATGCACAAATTTCTAACGGACACAGGCTTTATGCCCTCACCTCATTAACCTTAGCGAGTCATCGGGCCTGGCTCGTTGGCAAGCGCTTGCTCCTCTGGTGATACAAACAACTGCGTGCAGGCGTTAAAAAGATGTGTAAACGAAAAATATCCGGGGTGATCGGACGAGTTGTTTGGTGTAGGACTAACCGCTTCATGATCTCTGTTGGAGGTTGCGAGATAGCCAATTTTGATTGTCGTTTGTGGACAGTAGTCAGGCTGAATTATACTCAGCCTAGTCCCTGTACTCTGGGTGCTCATACTTGTTTCTGCTGCAAGCATAGTGGGCTCGATGGCATGTAAGTCTGTTTCGTCCAGTTCACAAAAAAAGCCATACGCCGACGGTGCTCTATGGGGATCTTTGGCGGCAGTTGTGGCTGTGTCTGTAGCCGGTAAGAACTGTTTA
Source organism: Legionellaceae bacterium (assembly GCA_036752465.1). GTDB lineage: Bacteria > Pseudomonadota > Gammaproteobacteria > Legionellales > Legionellaceae > DAIOSQ01. The sequence goes on from DAIOSQ010000186.1 coordinate 640, forward strand.
GCATGGGTTGCGATGTCTTGTGCTGGGTGCAGGTACGGACTGCCGCTTTTGTCACTGATGGTGGTACTGCTGCTAGCCAAAGAAGAAAACCAGCTCTCTCTCATCGCCAGATGACTATCGGAAGCCTTGAACACATGCGCCACATCTACACTGCTTATCAAGCGTAAACTGTCTGCGGTCGCTGGCAGCAATCGCATGTTCGCAGCCAAGCAGCCGCTGGCTTGCATGTGCATGTTGGCAGGTTGTTCGTATAGCTTTTGCCATGCTTGACAATCCGCGACACATGCGGGCGTGCCCGAGAATAAGGTTAAAAACTGCGGCGCGAACCGATCGATGAGTCTTTTGCAATGGATGGTCATGTTAGCGCCGCCGCGATCACCAAAATCACCGTCTAGCGATAGTATGGTTTCAGATACTTGACACAGTTGTTTGATGCTAGACACGATCGCCATCAGTTCGTCTTCGGTGATTGGTGTTTGTCGATGCATATCAAATTGTGCTTGATGCGCTGTCGGCAAAGATAAATCACGAATGGTATAGTGTTGAACTTCATATAAGACATTCATAAAGAAAATCGGTTGTTCTGGGAGGTATTTTTGAAACGTTTTAGACCAAACTTTAGGAAACGTTCTTGATTGGATATTGTTATGATGGGTGAGATAAAAATGCATGGTTACTGAAGGCATGGGATGGATACCGCTAATTTGGCTAAATACGAGTGGTAATTGTATATTAAATAACACCAATGTGCAAACTAATTCAACAAGCAATCAAATTTAAAGATAATTTTATTTTTTTTAGACACCCTTGGTATTTTGTTGCTATTTGCTACATTTAGTGTAAAATAATTTCTTTTGTTCTATAGGAGCAACACATGCGTCGCAAGGTTATCATACTTTGGTTGGTTATTTGCTTAGCAGGCTCGGCCTGTTGCGGCGTTTGGTGGGTTCAGCAGCATACCTCACCCAGCTTGAAACCAGTTACCTTTGCGCGCTTGCCAGGGTGGCAGGCGGCTGATGTTAAATCCTCGCTACAGGCATTTAAATTATCCTGTGCGGTATTCTTAAAGCAGGCGCCGGAAACGTTTGTTGGCAGTAATTATTTTAACATTCAGGCCAAAGATTGGCATCCTATTTGTCATGCGTTGTCGCAGGTCGATATGCAGTCCGAGGCGCAGTCGCGAGCGTTTTTCCAGACGTGGTTTGTGCCCATGGCCTTTTATAAGCTGCGGCCAGTCCGCGGCTTATTCACTGGCTACTATCTGCCCTTGTTGCATGGCAGCTTGCAG
>DAIOSQ010000187.1:0-1843 GCA_036752465.1 Legionellaceae bacterium
TTCAATAAAAGTATCCGATGCGGGCACATAGGCCTCTGGCTGATAGTAATTATAGTAAGAGACAAAATATTCAACAGCGTTGTTGGGGAAGAATGCTTTGAATTCAGCATATAATTGCGCTGCCAAGGTTTTATTGGGTGCCAAAACCAACGTTGGTCGTTTAGTTGATTCGATGACGTGCGCAATGGTGTAAGTTTTACCGGAGCCTGTTACGCCGAGTAGCGTTTGTTTGGCTAAGCCAGACTCAATACCTTCAACCAGGGATTGTATGGCCTGTGGTTGGTCGCCGGCCGGCTCATAATCCGAGCATATTTTGAATTTATTTTTCATTATGCGTATGTATTTACCACACACTTAACAGTAGCGGAAATGTACAACTTGTGCCAGGTATGGCGTTTCCCTGCAAGGTGCTGAGTAGTTACCATGACGCACTATACCACATAGGAGTGAACATATGGAAATTAAGCTGGCTCATCGCATGCACAGCATCAAACCCTCCGCCACTTTGGCCGTGGCTGACAAGGCCACTCGTATGCGTGCTTCAGGGTTGGATATCATCAATTTAGGCGTCGGCGAACCTGACTTTGATACGCCGAAGCACATCAAACGGGCGGCGATTGATGCCATCGAAGCAGGGTTCACCAAATATACCGCCGTCGATGGTATCGTCGAATTAAAGCAAGCAATTTCTAATAAACTGCAGCAACAGCATCAGCTAACGTATGCGTTAAATCAGATCTTAGTCTCAGCGGGCGGCAAGCATAGCATTTATAATTTATGCCAGGCGTTGCTGGAGCCGGGTGACGAAGTGCTCATTCCAGCGCCATTTTGGGTCTCTTATCCTGACATGGCGGCATTGTCCGGCGCTATACCGGTGATTATTCCGACCACTGCGGCGCTGCAGTACAAAATGACGCCCGCTGCGTTGCAACAAGCGATTTCTGCGAAAACCAAATTACTATTTATCAATAGTCCATCGAATCCGTCAGGTATGGCCTACACCCGCGAGGAATTAAAAGCATTGGCCGTGGTTTTGCACGATCATCCCCAGGTGATGATCGCTACCGATGACATGTATGAGCATGTCATATGGGCGAAGCCCTTTGCCAATATCCTTGATGCGGATCCAACACTATTGGATCGAACGATCATTTTGAGTGGAGTTTCCAAGGCTTATGCGATGACTGGTTGGCGTATTGGTTATGCCGCTGGCCCAGTGGCGCTGATTGCGGCGATGAAAACCATCCAATCGCAATCCACCTCTAATCCCTGTTCAATCGCGCAAAAAGCCGCCTTGGCAGCTCTCGATGGCAATCAAGCCAGCGTGCATGAAATGGTGGAGGTGTTTCAGCAAAGGCATGATTATGTATGGGAGCGCTTGCGCAATATGCCCGGGGTGGACGTGTTGCCCGCGGATGGCACGTTTTATATTTTTCCCTCAGTCCAACGGCTAATTACGAACTGGCAGATGGCTAATGATTTAGAATTTGCGGAAAAATTATTGCAAGCCGTCGGCATCGCCCTGGTACCGGGCTCAGCTTTTGGCTGCGAGGGTTGCATCCGTATTTCGTTTGCCACCAGCATGCCAATTTTGCAGGATGCGATGGACCGGCTGCAACGCTTTATCGCAACCAATGGCGCGCCGCCACGATAAAGCATGGACTGGTCAAAATCCAGCAAACGAGCAGTTGCGTGGCCACCGCCCAGAATTTATTTGCTGTTCGCTATTGACCAAATGGCAGAATCATCTTAAGATTTCGCCCTATTCCCCGGTAGCTCAGTCGGTAGAGCGGATGACTGTTAATCATTAGGTCGGCGGTTCGAGCCCGTCCCGGGGAGCCAA
>DAIOSQ010000188.1:0-1764 GCA_036752465.1 Legionellaceae bacterium
GTTAGCGCCCGTCAATTATCCTGAAAAACGCAGTTGCCATCGTCGCGAGCGGTCAAGCTGTATTGAATCTACAGGCTTTTGGAAGATTTTTTCGCGAAAGCAGTAGTTACCACTACGGTGAGCGAAAAAAACCGAGAAAAGCTTGTAGATTCAATACAGATTGACTGCGTTTTTCAGGATTATCCACTTAGATGATATAGATGCGCGCAAAATACACCCTTGGAGGAAAATTTCGCTCAAAAGGTGTTACGGTACGGTTGCTGCACGCCAAGTAATATGCTGCGACGAATCGATTGACTGGGTGACATAAATTTATGTATTACAGAATACATGGGCGGCTTGGCAATAGTACGTGCCTTGGTACTTGTTCTGGCCTGAGGTGTCGCCGTTTGGAGTTGTGAGCGAAGCTTATGAGCCATGTGACTAAGGTAGCACTAGCGCAAGCCGATGGCCGATGTTGTAGTCGGGGTATCTGCATCTGCATTCGCAACCGCTGCGGGACTGGCTGGCTTAAATAGGATGGCTTTGGATTTTTTGTAGATATAAGGTTGGCCTGTGATGGCTAGCCACTCTTGTTTGTGACGTTCATACGTTTCGGTTAGTCTTGAAGCCCCACTTGTGATTAAATCACGTTCTTCTTTGTGCATGACTTCATGTAATTTTGTTAACTTTACATAAGTCTCTGCGTCAAGCTCGCGTTTTTCTTGCATTTTTTCTCCTTATTGTTGTGTATGTACGCATAATGACATGTCTGATAGCTTACTGTCAAATAGAAAAATCAGCCAAAAACTGGCTGCAAAGACAGTAACCGCATGTGGGTGTTTCACATGTAACATGTGCATCAAGACAGATGCGATGACTCGCTGTATATCTGACAACAAGCAAAGGCTATTTCCAAGGATTGTTCATAATTTAATCTTGGATCGACTAAGCTTTGGTATGCATGTTGCAGATCTTCAGAGGTTAGCCCCCGTGAACCACCAATACATTCGGTGACATTGTCACCCGTGAGCTCTAAGTGGACGCCAGCCAAGTGACTGTCATGTGCACGGTGAATCAGGTATGACAAGTGCAACTCGCGCACAATGTTATCAAAATGACGAGTTTTTATACCTAGCGCAGTGGTTTCGGTGTTGCCATGCATGGGATCACAGGTCCAGGCTACGTTTAATTGTTTGGCTTTGACCGCACGTATCAAAGGCGGCAGTACGCGCTCAATATGTGCTTGGCCTAGACGAGATATGAGTAAAATTCGTCCCTCTTCATTGTTGGGGTTGAGGCGGCAGATGATTTGCAACAGCCAGTCTACGGTTGCAAGTGGGCCGATTTTAATCCCAACAGGGTTTTGAATACCACGCAGCAATTCAAGATGGGCACTTTCAAGCTGGCCGGTGCGTACACCTATCCATGGCAAATGCGTGGACAGGTTATACCAAGACTGGTTCGAATCCTGGCGGGTGAATGCTTGCTCATAATGCAGATGCAACGCTTCATGCGAGGTGAAAAAAGCTGAGAATTCTATGGGATGACAGGCTTTGCTGGTATGCATAATCGTTTGTATTTTCGATATTTCTGTGACAATTTCACGATACTTTTTTTCTTGTTGCGGGCTGCAAGCAGCATTCAATTGCCATTCATGCAGTGCGTCAAGATTGGCAAAGCCACTGGATAGCAACCCGCGAATAAAATTTAACGTGATGGCTGAGCAGTGATAAGCATCGAGCAATAATTTTGGGTTAGGCATACGAGCCGCTGGCGTAAAAG
>DAIOSQ010000189.1:0-1759 GCA_036752465.1 Legionellaceae bacterium
CTCAACCGTTCCGGCGGTGCTATCGCGTTAGGTCATCCAATTGGTGCCAGTGGTGCGAGGATTGTCTTGCACGTGCTGCAAGAACTGCACCAAACTCAACAATCACGGGGGATGGCTGCGATTTGTGTCGGCGGTGGTCAAGGCGGTGCTATGTATCTTGAACGGATAACAGAGGTGGATGCGGTATGAACCATTATAAACATTGGGAATTAAAAATTGATGAAAACCATATTGCATGGCTTGGTTTTGGTCGGTCAGATGCTTTGGTTAATTCTATCAATCATGAAGCATTAGATGAACTGAATGGCCTACTGCAAACAATTGCGCAAAAAAAATATATCAGTGGCATGGTGCTGTTTTCTTTGAAAGAAAAAGGTTTTATTGCTGGCGCAGATGTGAATGAGTTCTCTAAATTTAATACCAGCGAGCAAGCAGTAGAGTTTTTACGTAAGGGTCACGCTGTGTTCAACCGTTTGGAAGCACTAGAAATTCCAACAGTCGCGATGATCAACGGTTTTTGTATGGGCGGGGGGTTGGAGTTGGTTTTGGCTTGTCGTTATCGTATTGTCACGGATAGCCTAGAAACTCGGTTAGGATTGCCGGAGATCCTGTTAGGGATACATCCTGGCTGGGGTGGGACTGTCCGTTTACCCAAACTGATTGGAGCTTTTCATGCATTTACACAACTTATTCTTACGGGCGCAAGTATTTCTGCAGTGCACGCCAAGACATTAGGGTTGGTTGATGACGTCGTGCCATTGCGACAAATAAAACGTGCGGCGCAGTACTATATTGAGCATAAACCATCCCAGCAAAAAGCCTCATTTTTGCTGGGATTAGCTAATTATCCATGGTGCCGAACAGTGTTGGCGAATTTCTTTCGTCATCAGGTGGCCAAAAAAGTTCGTAAAAACCATTATCCAGCGCCTTTCGCGGTGTTGGATCTATGGCAGCGAGAAGGAGGCAATAGTGAGCGTGCGTATTTGAAAGAAATTGATTCGGTGGAGCAATTAATTGTTAAAAGTGAAACCGCCTTCAATTTAATTCGCGCATTTCACTTGAAAGAACGAATGAAAGGGTTTGCCAAAGGTAGCGCATTTAAAGCTCAACATGTGCATGTCATTGGTGCAGGAATTATGGGAGGTGATATTGCCATCTGGTGTGCACTCAAAGGTCTTAAAGTGACTTTGCAAGATCAGTCATATGAAAAAATCGCTCCTGTTTTTAAACGTGCCCATGAGTTGTTTCAAAAAAAATTGAAGAAACGCAATCTGATACAAAAAGCAATGGATAATCTCATAGCCGATCCACAGGGTAACGGTGTGCAGCACGCTGATGTAATTATTGAGGCGGTGTTTGAAAACCTGCAGGTTAAACAGGATCTGATGAAGATGTTGGCGCAGCATGCGAAGCCTGATGCGATCTTAGCTACCAATACCTCGAGTATCCCTTTAGATGCCATTAGTGTGGTTATGGATGATCCAACAAGATTGGTTGGTATTCATTTTTTCAATCCGGTGAGCAAAATGGAATTGGTTGAAGTGGTATCAGCCCACCAGACCAAGCCTGAGGTTGCACATCAGGCTTGCGCATTTGTCAGTCAAATAGCGAGATTGCCATTACCCGTTAAATCAAGTCCTGGCTTTTTGGTTAATCGTGTTTTGATGCCGTATTTGATCGAATGTGTTGAATTATTACAAGAAGGTTATTTGCCTGAAGTGATTGACGATGCTGCCAAAGCCTTTGGCATGATGATGGG
>DAIOSQ010000190.1:0-1742 GCA_036752465.1 Legionellaceae bacterium
TTAATTTGGAAAAAATCCTGAGTTAACGCATCAGAGAATGTGGCGAGGCTGACAGATTAAACTCTGACCACTGAGCGAGCCTTAGTTCTGATGGTCGTGTAAATAAATGAGCCAGTAGTTCGGTGTAAATTTTAACTATTTTTCTGCTTGGGGTATTTTTAATGATTTCCATCATCTTATGCGCTTCATTAGGATGTATTGCTGGTTGACTTGTTACTCTTGGTTTAGGTGCCAATGCTTTCTTCAAACCAATGAAAGGATAGTTATCGGTGTATGAGGCTCCTACCGCAAAATCAAAAATGGTTTCTAACCTGTCATGTAAGCGATGTGTAACCTCATGGTGACCTTTTATTTCATGCGGGTGGATGATCTTTAAAAGATCGGCTTTTGTTATTTCGCCGATGGGCATATCCCCAATAAACGGATAGATGTCACGGACAAGGCTTTTATAATGGCGATTACTTGTAATAGGTTTCCATCTATTGGCATTTTTTTGATGCCAAAGTTCTGCAATATCACGAAAGGTTAATTGTTTCTGTTCATTAACCTCTCCAAGCCTAGGATCTACTCCTCGATCAAGCAATTTCCGATATGCACTCACTAAGTCACGTGCCTCCCCTAAACCAAGGCTTGGGTATTTTCCCAAAGTCATTGTTTGTGGTTTCTTATCCCACTGGAAACGAAAGAGAAATATCTTTTTGCCGCTTGGCCTTATTTCTAATACTAAGCCATCGCGATCAGCGTGACGTTTCCCATCTTCTATTTTTAAAGCCCTAATTTTTGCATCTGATGAAAGCATCGATAGTTACCTCAACTAAACGGCAACTTTGGAAAGGGGATAAAATTCTTACCCAAGATCTTACCCAAAGTACCTGCGGTTATATACGAAAAATAACGAATAGTTGAGAAAGATTTGAGAGAGAGAAGTCTGTATTATTTCAATAATAATCAAAGCATTACGTATGTTTGCGAACCATTAAGGATTGTTGTAAAATCCATCAATGGTACCGAGAAGAGGACTCGAACCTCCACAGGGTTGCCCCCACTAGTACCTGAAACTAGCGTGTCTACCAATTTCACCATCTCGGCATAGCTGGGGTAAGTTACTGGATATCGTGTATGCTGTCAATACACCTTGACTGCGTGATCATGGCAGCTGTGTTTTTTAGGATATAATAATGGTTTGTGTGGGTGCAATACGTTAGACTACGTATATGTTAGATGTAATCGATGTGTAACATATGTTTTATGGCCAGAATCCGCATGACACCCGGCAACTATTTTTTACCAGCTGGCAAAAACAGCAAAATAATCAAATATTAACTCCATTGGAGGCACAAATTGTTGCCGTGATACGTGTGCATCCGGAGTATCATGCGCTCTTTGCCGCAGCGCAACCCAATATTGATACTTTTGGTCACAATCCATTTTTACACATGGGATTACATCTGGCCATCCGTGACCAATGTGCGCTGAACAGACCAATCGGCATCCGCGAAATTTATGATACCTTACTGCGCAAGATCCCAGATCAATTGCAAGTTGAGCATTTGCTCATGGAATGTTTGGAGGCCTGTTTATGGCAAGCGCAACAAGCGCAGCGCCCACCGGATGAACTGCAGTATTTGGCTGCTTGCCAGCAATTATTTGGCCCAAGCTGCCCTTAAATATGGCTTTTATGCGCCTGTCAAGATTTGTGGTGCATGGATCCTTACCTTTTTTTGGCAATATGGGTTAAGATC
>DAIOSQ010000191.1:0-1633 GCA_036752465.1 Legionellaceae bacterium
GCGGAAATTGTGTGAGTATCTCCTGAAGCAAGGCTCGGATGCGAGTCGAATCCCCATGCATTTTCCAGTTGGCCATTAACAATTTTTTTCTCATGCTAACCTCTCTCAGCCGCACTTGACTCGAGGGCGTACTCAACTGCTTTAATTTTTGCAACTAATTCTTGAGCATGTTGTTCAACATCGACTTTATCTCGCCCTTCTACCATCACCCGCAATAGCGGCTCTGTGCCTGAAGCACGCAGCAAAACCCGCCCCTGACCTTTCAAATGGTCATTCGCCGACGCGGCAATCAATTGTACTGCATCGGTTTGTAGTAGGCGTTCCGCTTGCTGAGTTTTTATGTTCAGTAATTTTTGTGGAAATATAGTCACAGCTGCCGTCAGTTCACGAAGTTTTTTGTCATGTTTGAGCATAATAGCTAATACTTGCAGCGCAGCAACAATGCCATCACCGGTCGTGGTTTTATCAAGGCACACCACATGCCCAGATGGTTCACCACCAATTCGCCAGCGATTTTTTTTCAGGGCTTCCAATACATAACGGTCACCAACTTTAGTCCGAATAAATGGCACGTCCAGCGTATTTAGCGCCATCTCTAAACCCAAATTGCTCATCTGTGTACCGACCACACCACCATGTAGAATACCGGATTGCAAGCGATCTTTAGCAATTAAGTATATGATCTGATCACCATCAACAATCTTACCCGTGTGGTCAACCAAAATCACTCGGTCGCCATCGCCATCAAGCGCAATACCAATGTCTGCCTGATGGAGTAGTACATGTTGTTGTAGAGTTTCTGGTGCCGTAGAACCCAAGTTTTGGTTGATATTAAAACCATCCGGCTTATTGCCGATAGCAATGACTTCAGCACCCAGCTCACTGAACACATTTGGCGCAATATGATAGGTAGCGCCATTGGCACAATCTATCACAATTTTCAAACCCTCAAGTTTGGTCAAACCTGGGAACGTTGATTTACAGAACTCTATATACCTTCCTTGAGCGTCTGTGACGCGTGATGCCTTACCCAAAAGTGCAGAGGGCACCACATGCAGTGGCTTGTGCATTTCTTCTTCAATAGCCAATTCAATCGGATCAGGTAATTTACCGCCATCGGCAGCAAAAAATTTAATCCCGTTGTCCTCAAATGGGTTATGCGATGCGCTAATGACTATGCCAGCGCTGGCACGTAGCGTTTGTGTTAAATAGGCAATCCCAGGCGTTGGCATCGGTCCCAGCAAACGCACGTCGATTCCGGCAGCGGCTAGCCCGGACTCTAGGGCCGATTCGAGCATATAGCCAGACACTCTGGTATCTTTACCAATGATCACCTGCTTGCGATGATCATCTGCTAGCACTCGACCAACGGCCCAGCCTAGCTTTAGGACAAACTCTGGATTAATTAAAGAACTGCCCACACGCCCCCGAATACCGTCGGTGCCAAAATATTTTCGCTTAGACATCCTATTTCTTTTCTCCTGTGTATTCAAACTGCTGTCATAATAGCTTGTAAAGTTGCAAATGCTTGATGGGTCTGCGCCACATCATGCGTACGAATTATCTGCAAATGCTGCATAGCGCAATAGATAGCAATCGTTAGGCCGCCGATAAGACGCCCATCGGTAGGGGC
>DAIOSQ010000192.1:0-1575 GCA_036752465.1 Legionellaceae bacterium
TGAATCATCTTGATCTATAATAGGTCTTTTGGTAGAATGTTCTGTTGTTGATTTGTTTTCTGGCTCCTACACGATGTCTGTCCCCATAAGTATATCATTATTTGCACATATTGAACTTGATGCTGAATTATCAGGTCGTATTGGAGTAGAAGGTGAGACCTTCGAGCATACCTTTGGTTACTTAAATCAGTATTTAAAGACGTTGCCTCATCTAAATCCCAAGATAGCGCATTTGGCTAAGTTGATGGATGATTTGGTGAAACGCGAACGGTATATTCGATCCATCTGGGGCAGCATCATTCATCCGGTTTGGCAGGAATATTTGCAAAAACTTGTCACCGAGGTGATGCTTGATTTAACGGAAATGGGCCGATATGAACATGCTTTTTATAAATTCTTGTATCAATTTACACAATATGTAATCAGTTATGCGCAATACGTCCTAAGTTTCTTTGTCACAATTCCCTCACTGGATAGGTTTACTACAGCGACAGTATTGGAGATTGAAGCGCTACAGCCGACTGAGCGTCTTCTGTTGCCAGGGGGATGGTTAGGGAGCGATGCGCCTGGTCATGCCATGATCTATCAATTTGCAAGAAACGAACAAGGGACGTTACTTTTTTCTATTTATAATTCAGGTGCTGGCTTATCAGAGCATGACAAGACCTCATCTGTCGAGAAAGAATTATTTTCGCCGGTGAAAACCTTTCGCTTGCCGGATCCTATCGATGCGGTTGAACTACAGCAGCTCATCAAACGACTCATAGCGCCTCAACTTGCAGCAGGGCATCCGGCACGTCAAAAGCGTGTGTTTGATGCGGTAAGTCTTTATAGCGATATTGGGTTGAGCCTTGCATTTCTTCACGCAGAACATATAGCTCAGGATTTAACCCCGTCACATGCCACCACGGGGGGGCAACTTTCCGGGACCTGCGCACAGCGCGTGATTCATCAGATGTTAAAAATCAATTTTGACACCCTGCCGGAGTATCAGCGTTTCATTTTTGACTTTAAGTTGTACGCTCTCAAGGATTTTTTAATAACGTATCCACCGCCACATTCAGCAGAAATAAGCACTTTTATTGAAAAGGCCGTGATCAATAACTTTAGAATCCTTCAACAACCCGGTGTTTTTGATGATCCTATTCAAAAAAATAATGCAATTAAGACATTAGTGGGATTACAAGCACAATTAAAAATCACTGAAGTTTGGCACTATTGGTCATTTTTCATTCGGCTTTTGGATTTTCTTTTGTTGGGGCGTGCCTTTATCGATTGTTTCATTTTTAATAATTGGGTGAGCAACATCTCGTCATTTGAGCGAACTCAAGATCAAGCACAGCCTTCGCAAGCGCCGCTGCCTGAGATGCCTCGTCACGATCAGTTGCTGGCTGATATTAAAAACACCCTCGCTATGTGTCAGCTTCAGAAAAATGCCGATCCGGGTTGGGTGATACTGCAGATAGATCGATTGCTTATGCACCTGCCAATCCCCACCCTCAGTCAACCGGAGAAACCGTATTTTAATCCAATCCCTTTTTACCAGGGCATTGTAACTGCAGAAGATTTTGCGGC